>CAYMDM010000014.1:0-40941 GCA_964389235.1 uncultured Burkholderiaceae bacterium | reverse complement strand
CTGTGGCGGAGCGGTGTCTGACCTGCCCGGTGATTTCCGGTCCATTGGAAAGTTGAGAGGATGGTCCCGAAAAGACGAAGAGCCTGAGCGCCAAGTCCGGATTCACCGAAGAGCAGATGGTCCAGATCCTACGGGAGGCCGCCCGGTCGCCTGTGGCAGAGGTGGCCAGGAAGCACGGCGTCAGCGAGCAGCCCCTGCGCCTGTGGCGCACAAGCGCTATGGCAGTTACAGGCGGCGGATATGAAGCGGCTGCGCGCCCTGCAACAGGAGAATGCGCGGCTAAAGAAGCTGCTGACCGAGCGTGACCTCGAGATCGAGGCCACGAGGGAGATCACCGCAAAGAAACGGTGCGCGCGCCGGCCCGGCGCGCGCTGGTTCCCATCGTGGCCGAACGCGGCATCAGGCTCCGGCGGGCATGCGCCCTACTGGGGGTGCTGCGCTCGACGCTGGGCTATATGGCTCGGATGCCGGAGAAGGATGCCCCGTGATCGAACGCATGCGCGGGAAGGGCTGCAGCCGGGCTGGGGCCGCATGCTGCGGCACTGGCGCAGCTGGCTTGGCTGCAGGTGCCGAAGAAACGCGGTTGGCGGCGCGTATCGTCCGCACGTCCACGTCCGCGGCCGGCAATGGGCCCGAACCAAGTCTGGGCCTACGACTTCGTGTTCGACGCCTGTGCCAACGACCAGCCGCTAAAGTGCCCGGTCGTCACCGAAAAGGGAACGCACGAGGTATTGGCCATCGACCAGGGCAATCTCCGTTCCCGCCGAGTCATCGAGGTGCTCTCGCGGCTGGTGAGCCTGCGTGGCGCGCCACGCTATCTGCGGTCGGACAATGGCCCCGGGTTCGTCAGCCGGCCCTTTCTGGCTTGGCTGCGGCAGGCGGGTATCGAGAACACACCGACCGATCATGAGAGCATCAACACGGAAGGGTTATGGAACTGGCTCGAAGCCCGGGCGATCATCGAGACGTGGCGCCGCCACTACAACGAGGATCGGCCGCACTCGAGTCTTGGTTATCGGCACCCAAACAGTTCAAAGGTGAGTTACCGCAGCAATACCCTGTATCAACCCACCGAGCCGCCCTCAACTAATCGGTGGCCCGAAAAAAGCCGGCAGACAACAACCGTGGAAATTTTTTGTGTGCAAGAGACGAAAAGCCCACAGTGTTACTGTGGGCTTTCTCTACAGTTTCTTAATTTACTTGACGTTTTTGGCGGAGTGGACGCCCGCCGAACCGACGTGCGCAGCCGTTCGTCCCCGTGCAAATTTCCCCTTGTTATCTCTGCACTTAGACCGTTGTGAGTGCGCAAAAGTGCGCACAAGCGCACCCAAATCCGTGCTTTCCGGTAAGATCGGAAGTAAGACCGACGCAGATCGGCGGACAAACACCGGCTAGCAGCGCCGATTTTCTCTGCCAGTAAGGCCGGAAAACCGCAGCAAGCCTTTGTTTTTCCGCTGTTTTTGCCCGGTCTTACGGGAGTTCTTATTCGGCTTTCGAGCGACTTTTGGGGAGCGCGCACATGGCAAAGAAAATTCACCTGCTCTCAGCCCGCAAGGTGGAAACCGCCGGGCCGGGGTTTCACAGCGACGGCGGGAATCTGTATCTGCGCGTCAAAGACACCGGCGCGCGGGCATGGGTGTTCCGGTTTACCGTGGCAGGCAAGGTGCGCGAACTCGGACTGGGGCCGCTGCACAGCCGCAGTCTGGCCGATGCGCGCCGTCTGGCCGAAGCCATGCGCAAGGCCGTGGCTGCTGGCGCTGATCCCGCCGACGTGCTGCGCCCCGCTGTGGCCGACGATGCGCCGATCAAAACCTTTGCCGACTGCGCCACAGAGTTGATCGAAGCCAAGCGTCCCGGCTGGCGCAATGCCAAGCATGCCCAGCAGTGGGCAAACACCCTGCGCGACTACGCCCACCCGGTGATCGGACACAAGCCGCCCGGCGAGGTGACGCTGGCCGATGTGAAGGCCATTCTGTTGCCGCTATGGGCTGAGAAAACCGAGACGGCCACCCGGCTGCGCCAGCGCATCGAGGCAGTGCTGGACTACGCCGCTGTGCATGGCCTGGCTGACGGCACCCGCAACCCGGCACGATGGAAGGGCACGCTCGACAAGGTGCTGCCCGCCCCGCGCAAGGTGACAGCCCGACAACACCATGCCGCCGCGCCCTACTCGGATGTGCCGCGCATCATGGCCGCGCTGGCCGCAATGTCGCATGTGTCTGCCCTATGCCTGCGGTTCACCATCCTGACGGCTGCGCGCAGTGGCGAGGCACGCGGGGCGCGCTGGGACGAAATCGACTTGAGCGCCGCCATGTGGACGATTCCGGCCAGCAGAATGAAGGCAGCGAGGCCGCACCGCGTGCCGCTGTCAGCGCCAGCCGTGGCGATTCTGCGCACCATGCAAGCCCTGCGCCGCCCTGAGGTGGACTTGGTGTTTCCCGGTGGGCGCGATGGGCTGCTGTCTGACGTGGCCGTCAACAAGACCTTGCACGGCATCGCGCCCGATGTGACGGTGCACGGTTTCCGCTCAGCGTTCCGCACCTGGGCCGAAGAACAAACCAGCTACCCGCGCAGTGTGACTGAAGCCGCGCTGGCGCATACGAATGCCGACAAGGTGGAAGCCGCCTATCAGCGCTCTGACCTGTTCGAGCGCCGCCGGGAGTTGATGCGGGCATGGGCAGACTACAGCACCGGCGCGGGCCGCGTGGTGCAGTTGGTGAGCGCCGCGTGACGAACGCTGCGCCCGCCGGATGCGCACATCAACCGAGAGGGAGAACCGCCATGCCCCACACAGAGACCGCCGCCGGACACGGCGAAGTCCGGGCGTGCGATGCGATCTGGAGCGCCCTGACGGCTGAGCAGGCCATCGCTCGCGCCCGCGCGCTGCTGTGGCTGGTGCGGCGGAGCCTCGACGATCGAGACGCCGCTTACAGCCTCGAAAGCGCTCAGGCCTTGCTTTGGCGAAGCTGCATCGTTCTGCTCTCTGCCAGCGAAAAACTCGGCTTAGCCGCTCGCGCTGCGATCAAAGAACTAACCGCCCTCGTCGGGTATCTCGAATACGCAGCGACGCACTGGATTGAGGAACGCAGCGCCTCCGAGGAATATTTTGCCGACGCGCTGGATGCGGCTATTGAGATTGCCGACGCGGTTTTGGCCGCGCTGGGCCGCGTGCAAGCCGAGAGCGCGCAGATGGTGCGGTAGTACTTGGTTTTTCTCATTTTTCGTGCCCCGCCGCGCGATCATCTGGGCCGAAATGCACGCCCGCGCCCTCTGGCGATCGCGGCCAAACGGATTTGACGCGATGCGGACGCGATTCGGCATCTATCGCAATGCAGCGCACATCGTGAGGACATGGCGGGAGCGATGCAGGTGATTCGCCCAGCAATCCACGACATGCGGCAAACATCCAACCCGAGGCGCACGGCAATGGACGGTTTCGTTCCAGTGCAAACATACTTTGCGCCGCGCAAATGACCGCGCAAAAAAACATCGGCCCGTAGCTGCAACTACGAGCCGATGCCCGGAGCAACGCCCCGGTTGCCTTGCCTGGAAGAAAGCGGCTTTCGCCGCGCCGCCATTATGCGGGAGGGCTGGCAACAGGGCACACCTAAAGGAACCGCCCTAATGAGCAACACCACCCCGCCCCGACTGCTGGGGCTTCGAGAAATTCTCGGAACCGACACCCGCCCCGGCCTGCTGCCGCTGGGCAAATCGGCGTTCTACGCGCTGATTCGCGACGGGCGCTTGCCCCGCCCACGGAAGATTGGCCGCCGGAGCGTGTGGTTAGAAAACGACATTCTCGCCGCTCTGGAAAAACTCACTGCTGAGGGCTGACCCATGGCCGCCGCAACCACATATCGCCGCGAGGCGAGTGGCGCGCTCAAGCCGGTGATTCCCGCCGACCCCGCCGCCGGGCTGCTGGCTGCGCTGATCGAGGCCGGGATCCGCCCCGTCGACCCGGGGTGCATCGTCGCCGACGGCAGGCTCCACAGATTCGATGCCGAAGGCGACCGGCGCGGCAGCCGCAATGGCTGGTACGTGTTGCACCACGACCATGGCGCGGGTGGCAGTTGGAAGGCTGCCATAACCGTCACTTGGACAGCCCGCAGCCGCCGCAACCTCGACCGCGCGGAGAAAGATCGCCTGTATGCCGAGATCCGCGCCGCGAAAGCGGCAGAGCAACGGCAGCGCGAGGCCGAACACGCGGAGACCGCGCAGCTGGCGGCTGAGCTGTGGGAGCGCGCCCAGCCCGCCGACCCGAATCATCCCTATCTGCTCAAGAAGCGCATCGCGCCTGGGCTGGCCCGGCAATTTCGCAAGGCCCGCAATGCGCTGGTGCTGCGAGTGCAAGACTTCGACGGCAACACGCGCAGCCTGCAATACATCGGCGCCGACGGCAGCAAGTTGTTGCTCAGCGGCGGCCAGAAGAAGGGCAACTTCATTTTGGTCGCGGGCGCGCTTCCGGCCGATGTGGTCGTGGTCGGCGAAGGGCTCGCCACCTGCTCAACCATCGCGCGAGACTTCAAAAACGCGGCGGTGCTGGCTGCCATCGATTGCGGCAATTTGATGGCGGTGGCCACCGAAGCGCGCCGCCGATACCCGCGGGCGAAGCTGGTGATCGCAGCCGACGACGACCGGCTGACACCTGGCAACCCGGGCCTCAGCAAAGCCTGTGAAGCAGGCGCTGCAGCCGGCGCGACGGTGATCCGCCCGAATTGGCCGCCCGGTGCGCCGCTGCACCTGAGCGACTTCAACGATTTGCATTGCTGGCTGCAGGACGCCGCGACAGAAAGGGAGGCCGCCCATGCCTGACGTCGATCTGGAACTCCCACCGCATGTGCTGGTCGAGGATTTTTCCGATCCCGCGCGCTTTGAGCCGCCATCCGGGGTTTCAGGGGTATCAGGGGTGCAAGCGAGCGTTGATGCGGGTTTGCGCTGCAACCCCTCAGATACCCCCGAGGCATCAGAGGTATCAGCCGCCGGGCAGACTGCCGACCCGATTCCGTCCGAAGCTGATCGCCCGCAGTTCAAGGTGTTCGACGATTGGCAGGAACGGCCCGATGGCCAGCGGCTGCGCCCTGGCGTCTGGCACTTCGGCATCAAGCCGGGCAAAGGCGACACGCCGCCGCAGCTGACCAACGAATGGGTGTGCACCCCTCTGCATGTGCTGGCCGTGGTGAGCGACCCGCAGGATGGCAACTTTGGCCGGCTGCTCAAGCTGCGCAACACGCATGGCCGCTGGCGTGAGTGGAGCATGCCCATGCAGTTGCTGGCCGGGCGCGGCGACGAACTGCGCGGGGTGCTTCTGTCGCTGGGGGTGGAGATCAATCCACATGCGCGGCACCTTCTCGACCAGTACCTGCAATCGCAACACCCGCGTCGCCGCGTGGTGTGCGCGCTGCAAACCGGCTGGTCGGGTTCGTGTTTCGTGTTGCCCGACGTGGTGATCGGCCCCGGCGCGGATCGCGTGACGTTCCAGGCCGAGGAAGCCCTGGCGGCCGAATATGGCACTGCCGGCTCGCTGGGCGAGTGGCGCACGCAGATCGCGGAACGCGCGGCGCACAACCCGCTGTTGTGCCTGGCACTGTCCGCGGCCTTTGCCGGGCCGCTGCTGGGCCGCTGCCATGCCGAAGGCGGAGGGCTGCACCTGGTCGGCGACAGTTCGACCGGCAAAACCACGTTGCTCGAGGCCGCACGCAGTGTATGGGGTGGCCCGGCGTTCAAGCGCAGTTGGAGAGCCACGGCAAACGGCATGGAGGGAGCCGCCGCGCTGTTCAACGACGGGCTGCTGGCCTTGGATGAAATCAGCGAGTGCGACCCGCGCGAGATCGGGCAAATCGTGTACGCGCTCACCAACGGACTGGGCAAGGCCCGCGCTGCCCGCAGCGGCGCCGCTCGCAGCATTCGCCGCTGGCGCTGCATGGTGCTAAGCAATGGCGAGCGCACCTTGGCGACCGCGATGGGCGAAGCCGGGCATAAGGCCAAAGCCGGGCAAGGCGTGCGGCTGCTGGATGTGCCAGTGCGTCGACAACATGGCGCATTCGATGACCTGTGCGGGCTGCCTGACGCGCGTTCCCTGTCCGACGCACTCAAGACCGCAGCCGATGCGCACTATGGGCATGCCGGCCGTGAATTCCTGCAGCGGCTGACCCACGACACCCGAGACCTGGGCGCGCTGCTAGAAGACATCAAGGCGCAGCCTGACCTCGACCCAGCCGACGCGCAGGGGCAGGACAAGCGCGCCGCAGCTCGCTTCGCCCTGATCGGGCTGGCCGGCGAGCTGGCGACTGAGTACGGGCTGACGGGCTGGCCGGAGTGCGCAGCCGTTGAAGCCGCGGCACTGGGCTTCACCCTCTGGCGCGAGGCCCGCGGCGGCGGCAACGACGAACGGCGGCGCATCGTCGAGCAAGTCGCCGCCTTTATCGACCGGCATGGGGACAGCCGATTCTCGGAAGCCAGCGGCCCCGCGCAGAGTGTGGTCAGAGATCGCGCCGGCTGGTGGAAGCAGGAATGCGAGGATCGGATCTACCTGTTCACGGCCGACGGGTTCGCCGAAGCGGTGCGTGGGTTCGACAAGGGCCGCGCCTATGACGCGCTGGTGGAAATCGGCGCCGCGCCGGCACCGGGCGCCGACGGCAGGCGCCAGCGCTTCATGCGCGTCGAAGGCAACCGAGGCGTGAAGGTGTACCGCGTCGACGCCTCGAAGCTGGAGGGCTGAGTGATGGGTCTGGCCGATTCACTGGCGCGACGCAAGGCCGCGCTGCTGTCTGCAACCCCTGATACCTCGCCCTGGCAGCCGAGGTATCAGCCCGAAGCAAGCATTCATGCGGGCTGCACCCCTGATACCTCAGATACCTCAGTCTTTGGTGACAACGCGAGGACGATACGCGCCGAGGTTGGTGAAACCCCTGCAGAGGTATCAGGGGTTGCACAGGGGTTGCAAGAAAACCCAGCATTTGCGCGGGCTGCACCTCCGATACCCCTGATACCCCTCGAAGCGAAGAAAACGCGGGAGCGCCGAGCGGCCGCAAACGACCCCGCCCCGGCTCGCCCGCCGCAGCCGCGCCCGGCGGTGATCCGCGAGCCGCAGCACCCCGGCGATCCGCAAGAGGAAGCGCTGGCGCTGCTCGACCAGTTGCACGCATGGGGGGTGGTGCTGAGCCTTGAGCATGGCGAGCTGCGCGCGCACGGACTGGACAGGCTGCCCGCCGAGCTGCGCGAGGAAGTCGACGCCCTGATGCACCCCGCCGTGATGGGCCGCGACCTGCTGGCTGCCGTGCAGGCCAGAGACGCCGCCATGCAGGCCATCGAACGCGCCCCGCTACAGCGCTGCTGGGGCTGTCGGCACGTGACCACCTTCGACGCGCACCGGGGACACGCGCCGCGGTGCCAGCGCGGCCATGCGCTGACATGGCGCGATCTGAACCCCGGCAGACGAACGACGCCGCTGCGCGTCGACCAGCGTGGGCCGTGCGGGGACTACACCAAGGGGGAACATCATGGCGATTGACGCACTTGTGACGGGCCGCCTGCACGCGCCCCCCGAGCGCCGCACCAGCGCCAGCGGACGCGAATTCGTGACCGCCCGCCTGCGCGTGGCTGTGGGCAGCGAGAGCCTGCTGTGCAGCGTGATTGCCTTCGACGCCAAAGCCTGCGATGCCTTGCTGGCGCTGTCCCCCGGCGAGGCCGTGGCGCTGGCCGGGGAACTCACGCCGAAGCTGTGGCAGCCCGAGGGCAAAGCGCTGCGCGTCGCTCTCGACCTGCTGGCGCATGGCGTGTTGTCGACCTACACGGTGCGACGCAAGCGCCGGGCGGCGGGAGTTGAGCACGAAGCCGACTGAAACCCTGCGCGGCCTTGTCGCCGCCTTTTGAGGCGTTTGCCCTGGCTTTGCCCATAGAGCCTTCACAGGCCGATGTGTTGCGAAACCGCAACAAACCCGCAACTCGCTGGACGCATCAACATCCTGGCAAGGCTGCAGCTCCCGCGACATGAGATCGCTCGCCAATTAAGGATGGGCCATGCCGAGATCATCTGCGCCATGCGAGCGCTGTTGCTGAATAGGCAACACCGCGCCACGGCCCGGCGCCGCTGCTTTCGCGGGCTGCTATGTTCCAAGATGTGCTCTCAGAGCGCGCGAATCCAGGATTCCTGCAGCCTCCAGAAAAGCCCGCGCAAGCCGCATGTCCACCCCCGAAGCCAAAGCCCGCGAGCTGATCGACCGCAAGCTGGAGCAAGCCGGTTGGCTGGTGCAGGACGTGGGCCAGCTCAACCTGGCGGCTGGTGCTGGCGTGGCAGTGCGCGAGTACCCCACCGACACCGGCCCGGCGGACTACGTCCTGTTCGTCAACCGCACTGCCTGCGGCGTCATCGAGGCGAAGAAAGACAGCGCCGGCGAGAACCTCACCGTGGCCGAGGCGCAGACCGAGCGCTATGCCGGTGCCCGTCTCAAGTGGCGCAAGGACGACGCGCCGCTGCGCTTTCTCTTCGAGGCCACCGGACAGATCATCCACTTCACCGACGCCGCCGACCCCGCCCCGCGCGCCCGTGAGCTGTTCCACTTCTTCCGCCCGGAGACGTTGGCGCAGTGGCTTGCCCAGCCCGACACCCTGCGCCGTCGCCTGGCCGAACGGATGCCGGCGCTGCCGACGCAATACCTGCGCGACTGCCAGATCAGCGCCGTCACCGGGTTGGAGCGTTCGTTGGCGCAGAACAAGCCGCGCGCCCTCATCCACATGGCCACCGGCGCCGGCAAGACCTTCACCGCCATCACCGCGGTCTATCGCCTGCTCAAGTTTGGCGGTGCGCGGCGGGTGCTGTTCCTGGTCGATACCCGCAACCTCGGCAAGCAGGCGCACCAGGAGTTCATGGCCTACACCCCGCCGGACGATGGCCGCAAGTTCACCGAGCTTTACAACGTCCAGCGCCTGGCTTCCTCCAGCATCGACCCGCACGCCCAGGTCTGCATCAGCACCATCCAGCGCATGTATTCCATCTTGAGTGGCGAGCCGCTGGACGAATCCGCCGAGGAAGTCTCTCTCAACGAAGTGCAGCAGACCCCGAGCCAGGCCAAGTTAGTGCGCTACAACCCCGCGGTGCCGGTGGAGAGCTTTGATGTCATCGTCATCGACGAATGCCACCGCAGCATCTACAACCTGTGGAAGCAGGTGCTCGACTACTTCGACGCCTTCCTCATCGGCCTCACCGCCACCCCCGACCAACGCACCTACGGCTTTTTCAACGAAAACATCGTCGCCGAATACACCTACGAGCAGTCGGTGGCCGACGGCGTCAACGTCGGCTACGACGTGTACGAGATCGAGACCGAAATCACCCGCAAGGGCGCTCAGCTCCAGGCGCAGGAGTGGGTCGATCACCGCGACCGCGCCACCCGCAAAAAGCGCTGGAGCCAGCTCGACGACGACACCGCCTACACCGGCCGCGAGCTCGACCGCTCCGTGGTCAACGTCAGCCAGATCCGGCAGGTGATTCAGGCCATGAAAACCGCCGTCGAGACGCAGATCTTTCCGGCGCGCAAGGAAACCCCCAAGACCCTCATCTTCGCCAAGACCGACAGCCACGCCGACGACATCATCGCCATCGTGCGCGAGGTCTACGGCCAGGGCAATGCCTTCTGCAAAAAGGTCACCTACCGCGCCGAGGAAGACGCCGACAGCGTGCTCGCCAGCTTCCGCAACGACTACAACCCGCGCATCGCCGTCACCGTGGACATGATCGCCACCGGCACCGATGTGAAGCCCCTGGAGGTGCTGCTCTTTTTGCGCGACGTGCGCTCGCGCGGCTACTACGAGCAGATGAAAGGCCGCGGCGTGCGTAGCCTCGATGCCGACAGCCTCAAGCGCGTCAGCGCCAGCGCCGAGGGCGCCAAGAGCCGCTACGTGCTGATCGACGCCGTCGGCGTGGAGAAGTCCCTCAAGACCGAGAGCCGCCCGCTTGAAAAGAAGCCCGGCGTGCCCCTCAAAGACCTGCTGCAGGGCGTGGCCATGGGGAGCCGCGACGACGACACCGTGCTGTCGCTCGCCAACCGCCTCGTGCGCCTGGCCAAGCAGCTCGACGACAAGGCCCAGGCGCGCATCGAGCAGGCCAGCGGCGGCGTGCCGGTGCGCGAGCTCGGCAAAGCCCTGCTCACCGCCCTCGACCCCGACGCCATCGTGCAGACGGCTTTGGAGAACGCTCGGGCCAATGGCATCACCCGCTCGGAAGACACTCTGCTGCCGGAGGAGATCGAGGCCGCCCGCGCCCAGCGCGTGGCCGCCGCCTGCGCCCCCTTCGACCGCCCCGAGCTGCGCGACGCCATCGAAGGCGCCCGCCGCGAGCGCGAGCAGATCATCGACCACATCAACCTCGACCAGGTCACCTTCAGCGGCTTTTCCGAACAGGCCGAGGCCCAGGCCCGCGCCACCATCCAGACCTTTGCTGACTACCTGCGCGAGCACCGCGACGAAATCGCCGCGCTGGGCTTCTTCTACCAGCAGCCGTACCAGCGCCGCGCCCTCACCTTCGCCATGATCCAGGAGTTGCACGAGCGCCTCAGCCGCCCGCCGCTGCTGCTCACCACCGAGCGCCTGTGGAGCGCCTATGCCCGGGTGCAGAGCCACCGCGTGCAAGGCGCCGACCGCAAGCGCCAGCTCACCGATCTGGTCAGCCTGGTGCGCTTTGCCCTCGGGTTCGACGGCGAGGGCGCCGAGCTGCGCCCCTTTGCCGACGAGGTCGATCGCCGCTTTCAGTCCTGGATCTTCCGCCACAACGCCCAGCGCGCCACCGCCTTCACCCCCGAGCAGACCGAATGGCTGCGGCTGATGAAAAACCACATCGCCAGCTCCTGCTGCATCGAGCGCGACGACTTCGAATACGCCGAACTCGCCGCCCGCGGCGGCCTGCAAAAAGCCTGGACGCTTTTTGGCAAAGAGCTCGACGGCTTGCTCGCCGAGATGAACGAGGAGTTGGTGGCTTGAGGCGCTGGGTAAGGGCTGTGCCCTTGTCTATACTTGCGTATAAACGCAACCGGAGGGCAGCGCCATGAGCGAAGCAGAAGCCATCGTCGGCATCAAAAAGTGGGGCAACAACCTCGGCGTGCGCCTGCCCAGCAGCGTCGCCAAGGCCGCGCAGTTGCACGCCGAGCAGAAAGTGCGGGTGCGTGTGGACGCCCAGGGCGTGCACATCACCCCCCTCGATGACGACGCCCTGAGCTTGGATGAGCGCCTCGCCCGCTTCGACCCCACGCGCCACGGCGGCGAGGCCCTGGCCGTGCCCGGCGTCGGAGCCGAGCAATGGTGAGAGCCGCCAAGGGCTGGGTGCCCGAGCGGCAAGAGGTCATCTGGATCAACTGCAGCCCCCAGGCCGGCAGCGAAATGCGTGACCTGCACCCCTTTCTCGTGCTCTCGCCCCGCGCCTTCAACGACCGCACCTCCCTGGTCATCGGCCTGCCCATGACCACCGCCGCGTACAACGCCGACAACCCCTTTGCCGTCTCCGTGGGCGTAGCCCAGGGCAAAAAGGCGGGCCAGACCAGCTACGTGCTCTGCCACCAGCCCAAGTCCTTCGACTGGCGCGTGCGCCAGGCCAGCCCCCACCCCCTGCGCCGGCTCGACGACCACCGCTTCGCCCAATGCCGCAGCCGCCTCGAACAGATCGTGCAGTTGGGGCAGGCCCAATGAACACACCAGATCGGGACGCTTTAAGGGCGCTAATGGCCACAAACTATTTCTCAGAGATAATGCTCGGTGAGCTAGCAAGAAATTCGGCAAAAACCATTAATCCATCAGATTTTCCTGAAGAAGAATTCGAACTCTATAGCGTTCCCGCTCACGAGACCTCTACGCCAGAACAAATCAAAGGTAGAGACATAGGATCGAGCAAGCAAATCGTTTCGCCCGGAATGGTTTTACTCTGCAAGATCAATCCGAGAATAAATCGCGTTTGGGTTGTCGAGACATTCAAGAGAAAACGGCAGATTGCTTCAACAGAATGGATCGTTTTTGAAAGATTGCCCCATATCGAGCCAGAATATCTAGCAAACTTCTTGCGCACAGCCGACATGCGAGATTTTCTTGCGTCAAATGCATCTGGTGTCGGCGGCTCGCTGATGCGTGTAAAACCTATAACTCTCGCAAACTATCCATTTCCGTTAACTGGTGTTTTAACCCAAAAGGCCATCACTGCCAAACTGGAAGAACTGCTGTCGGCCCTCGATGCCGGGGTGGCCGAACTCAAGGCGGCGCAGAAAAAGCTCGCCCAATACCGACAGTCCCTGCTCAAGGCCGCCGTCGAGGGCCGCCTCACCGCCGAGTGGCGCGCCCACAACCCGCCCCAGGAAACCGGCGCCCAACTCCTCGCCCGCATCCTGCAAGAACGCCGCGCCCGCTGGGAAGCCAAACAACTCGCCAAGTTCAAGGAACAAGGCAAAACCCCGCCCAAAGACTGGCAGAAAAAATATCCCGAGCCGGTACGGCCGAACACCAGCGGCTTGCCGGAATTACCGGAGGGGTGGGTGTGGGCGAGCTTGGATCAACTCGTAGCTGAATCGTCTTACGGAACGTCGGTGAAGTGCAGCTACGAAAGCAACGGCACTCCAGTGATTCGTATTCCAAATGTGACTGGAGAAAGTCTTGATCTTCGAGACATGAAGTTCTCGACCGAAGATCTGGGCCTTGATGAACATGACCCTCTAGCTGTTGGCGATGTGCTTGTTATCAGAACTAACGGCAGCATTGGGCTAGTGGGGCGTGCCGCAGCAGTGGTTGCCGATTTACCTACTCCACACTACTTCGCCTCTTATCTGCTGCGGTTGCGCTGCACCGAAACAACTTGCGTACACCGTTGGATATTGACTGTGCTCACAGCCCATACCGGGCGCCAATGGCTGGAGTCGAGGGCTTCATCGTCTGCTGGCCAGCACAACATTAGCCTTTCGATGCTGCTAACAATGCCGATACCGCTTCCGCCTCTCACAGAGCAAATTAGCGCTCTAACAGAACTTGAAGCCAGTCACGAAGTGATCAAGCTGCAAGATCAGGCAATCGATTTGTCTATCAAACAATCCACCGCCCAGCGCCAAAACCTCCTGCGCACCGCCTTTGCCGGCCAACTGGTGCCGCAAGACCCCAACGACGAACCCGCCAGCGCGCTGCTCGAACGTATCCGCGCCGAGCGTGCACAACACACCGCCACCCGCAGTCCCCGTGGCCGTCGACCCAAGGAGCGCCAATGACAGCGAGCTTCGTGGCCTACATCGACGAATCCGGCGACGAGGGGTTCAAGTTCTTGCCGGATGAGCGAGGCAGTTCGCGCTGGTTCGTGCTCTCGGCGCTGGTGGTGCGCAAAGAAAACGATTTGCGGATCGTAGAGTTGGCGCGGCAGGCTAGGGAGTTACTGAAAAAACCGCCCAAGGCGGTGTTGCATTTCCGTGAGTTGAAACATGAACAGCGAGTGCCCCTGGCGCGCCTCATCGGCAGCGCGCCGGTGCGCACGGTGAGCGTGCTGGTGCACAAGCCATCCATCGAAAGTCCTGAAGTGTTTCAGCAACAGGCGTATGCGCTGTATCGCTATGCGACGCGCCTGCTGGTGGAGCGCGTCTCGTGGCTGTGCCGAGACAATCGCCGCACAGGACACGGTGACGGGCGGGTGGAACTGGTTTTCTCCAACCGCAGTGCGATGTCCTACGACGCCCTGCGCGACTATCTTTGTCATCTACGCGATGGCAGTGGCGAACGCGATGTGCGGGTGGATTGGGCAGTGGTTGATCCCGCGCGCATCCGCGCCGTCAACCACGAACAACTTGCCGGGCTGCAGCTGGCCGACGCTGCTGCCTCGGGCGTGTTCTATGCCGTGCACCGTAACCCATATGGGGAGACAGAAGACCGCTACCTGCGACTGTTGCGCCAAACGATTTATCGCCACGAAGGTCGTGTCGAAGGCTATGGCTTGAAGTTTTGGTGCAGCGACCGGGCCGAGGTGACCCGCATCCTCTCTGCAGCAGCCCAACGCGATGATGAGCCGCAATGAAAAACGCCTGCGTGAGGCAGGCGTTGGGAAGAAGGTGCAGGCCCTGAGTTCGAGGATCCCATCCGTTCGGACTGTCGCCGTTGCCAGCAACCTCTACAAGCCTCACGCTTGCCTGCCGAGAAAATGTTACCGTCTCTACGCGGTACTTGACAACGGTTTTTTCAGGCGAACGCACAAGGCCGCGCAGGCGTGGTCGCTGCCATCCTGCACCGCCTTCGCAGCGCTTCTCGCTCCCAGCGTGTCGCGTTGCGTCTCGGTTTCGTCGTTTTCTCGGACACAAGCCCGCTTGTGTCTGATAGGTCAGACACAAACTGCCTTGTTGGAGCCGCACACCCATGAACGCATCCTCCCTCGTCCAGAAGGTCTGGAACTTCTGCCACACCCTGCGTGATGACGGGGTGGGCTATGGCGACTACCTGGAGCAGCTCACCTATCTGCTCTTCCTCAAGCTCGCCCACGAGTACGCGCAGGAACCCTACAACCGCGAGACCCACATCCCCAAGGGCTATGACTGGGCCAGCCTGCGCCACAAGACCGGCGAGCCGCTGGAGGCGCATTACCTGGCCACCCTGCACAAGCTGGGGGAGCAATCAGGCATGCTGGGGGCGATCTTTTTCAAGGCGCAGAACAAGATTCAAGACCCGGCCAAGCTGGCGCGGCTCGTGCAGATGATCGACGCGGAGAGCTGGATCAGCCTCGATGCCGACACCAAGGGCGACCTCTACGAGGGACTGCTGCAGAAAAACGCCGAAGACACCAAGAGCGGCGCCGGGCAATACTTCACCCCGCGGGCACTGATCGAGGCCATGGTGGCCTGTGTGCAGCCCGAGCCGGGTAAGACCATCGGTGATCCAGCCTGCGGCACCGGCGGCTTTTTTCTCGGCGCGTACCAGTGGCTTACCCGGCCGGGCAGTAGCCTCAATAAAGAGCAGAAGGCGTTTTTGCGCAACGGCACCTTCCACGGCAATGAGATCGTCGCCAACACCCGCCGCCTGTGCCTGATGAACCTGTTTTTGCACAACATCGGCGAACTCGACGGCGAGCCCGCGGTGCTGCGCTCCGACGCGCTGCTAACCGAGCCGGCGCGCAAGGTGGACTACGTGCTGGCCAATCCGCCCTTCGGCAAGAAGAGCAGCATGACCATCACCAACGAGGAAGGCGAGGAAGACCGCGACGCCCTGACCTACGAGCGCCAGGACTTCTGGGAGACCACCTCGAACAAGCAGCTCAACTTTTTGCAGCACATCGTCAGCATGCTCAAGGTGGACGGCAAGGCCGCCGTGGTGCTGCCCGACAACGTGCTGTTCGAGGGCGGCGCCGGCGAGAAGATTCGCCGCAAGCTGCTGGAGAACTGTGATGTGCACACCATCCTGCGCCTGCCCACGGGCATCTTCTATGCCCAGGGCGTGAAGGCCAATGTGCTGTTCTTCGACAACGCGCCCAAGGATGGCCGCGTGCACACCAAGGGTGTGTGGTTCTACGACCTGCGCACCAACCAGCATTTCACCCTCAAGACGCGGCCGCTCAAACGCGAGGATCTGCAGGATTTCATCGCCTGCTACCACCCCGAGAACCGTCACGAACGCCACCCCAGCGAGCGCTTTCGCTACTACCCCTACGAGGAACTGGTGGCGCGCGACAAGGCCAGCCTGGACATCTTCTGGCTCAAGGACGACAGCCTCGACAACCTCGACGACCTGCCGCCGCCCGAGGTGCTGCAGCAAGAGATCATCGAGCACCTGGAGGCGGCACTGGCGGCGTTTCGCGACGTGGCCGCCGCGCTGCCGCGCTGAGCGCCGGGTGTCACTTCCCCTCGCTGCCCGGCTCCCGCAACCGATACACCTGCGCCGGCCGGTGCGCCCCTGCTGCACGCATCTCCCCAGGCATCGGCTCGACGAGGTTGCGCTCATCGAGCTTGCGGCGGAAGCTGGACTTATCCAGCCGACGGCCGAGCAAGGCCTCGCACAGCTGCTGCAGCTCGGTCAAGGTGAAGTCCGGCGGAATGAACCCCGCAGGCAAGTCCAGCGCCTCCACGTCCGCCCGCATGGCGCTGACAGCCTGCGCGATGAGCTGGGCATGATCGAAGGCCAGATGCGCGTCCGTCGCGGCCTCCTCGGCCTGCACCCAGCGCAGTGACGCCAGGCGTTTGCCCGGCGTCGGGGCAAAGGCCTCCAGCGGCACCAGTGCGCGGTACACCACGCTGAGCGCCCAAGGCGCCCGCGGGTCGCGCCGCGCCCCACCCACGGCACAGAGTTGCCGCACATGCGGCAGATGCACCCCCAGCCGCTCCGCCGCGACACGCTGCACCGCGTCGTCCAGCGTCTTGTCCAGGTCGATGCGCAATACCCCGCCGGGCAGCGCCCACCGTCCGGCGTAAGGCGCCTGCTCACGCCGGCCCTGCAGAACGACCAGCGTGTCATCCTGAATCGACAAGATCACCAGTTCCAGCCGCACGAACGGCATGGGGTGAATCGGGGCACCAGAAACGGGGGTGTGGTCTTTTTGCATCGCGCTCTCCTGTTCGTTGCATTGTGCATCGAAGTGTGGAATACTTCGTTGCATTGAACCACGAACGAGAAAGGAAGCCCCCATGCAGTACGACTTGATCGGTGACATCCACGGCCATGCCGACAAACTCGAAGCCCTGCTGCGCCACATGGGCTACGTCCCCCAGGGCCGTGGCTATCGCGCGCCGCAGGGTCACCAAGCCATCTTCCTCGGCGATCTGATCGACCGCGGCCCGGCGCAGATGCGGGTGCTGGAGATCGTGCGTGCCATGGTGGACCAGGGCCAGGCGCTGTGTGTGATGGGCAATCACGAGTTCAACGCCATCGGCTTTCTCACCGAAGACCCGAACAACCCCGGCGAATGCCTGCGGGCGAACCGGCTGGACAGCCCCAAGGCACGGCGAAACCGCGAGCAGCATGCGGAGTTTCTTGCCCAGGTGGGCGAAGGCTCGGCCCGGCACCGGGATGCGGTGCAGTGGTTCCGCTCGCTGCCGCTGGCGCTGGATCTGGGCGGCATCCGCGCGGTGCACGCCAGCTGGGAGCCCAGCGCCGTCGATCTGGTGAACGCCTGCTACTGGGACGGCGGTCGGGACGGCGGTCGGATGTCGGATGCGTTTCTCTACGGCAGCCACGTCAAGGGCTCGCCGCTGGAGGCGGCGCGCAAGCGGCTGAGCTGTGGCCTGGAGTGGGATCTGCCCGCGGGTCAGCACATCGTCGACAAGGCTGGGCACACCCACGGCGAGGTGCGCATTGCCGATTGGCGCTACGGCGCCACGTCGCTGCGCGACGTCGCCTTGGTGCCCAGTGGGCAGGAGCACTTTGTTCCGGACATTGCCCTGCCGGACGACATCGCGCTGCAGCGCCTGGACGGGGCACCGGTGTTCATCGGCCACCACTGGTTCTCCGGCCAGCCGGTGATCGAGAGCCCAAAGCTGGCCTGCCTGGACTGGTCAGCCGCCAAGGATGGGCCGCTGGTGGGCTATCGCTGGGCGGGGGAATCGGAACTGACCAACGACCACCTGGTCTGGGTGGGGTGATTGGCCACAACACACGCCACAACACACAACAGGGAGTGCAACGATGAGTGCCGACGCACCGTATTACCTCAAGATCATGCCGGACTACGGCCGCGAGTATTTTTGGTACCAGCTGCCCTTCCACTTGGTCTACGGCAGCCTCGACCCCGAGTGGTACGCCCAGGCCGAGGGGAAGAAGCTGCCCTTGGGCCTGTGCAGCCAGTTCGAGGCGTGGTACGCGCTGTTTGGCGCCGCACCGCTGACCTACCCGGGCTCCAGTGCCGAGCTTGATTGGGACGCCTTTCACGCCCGCGGCATCGTACTGGCCAAGAAGCTCAAGGCGTTCCTGGGCGACGTGGCACCGATCTACTACGAGAAGCCGATGGAAGACCCGAACGTGTTCGAGGATGAGCGCTTCGAGATCATGGCCGACGGCACTCTGCGCCCGCTGCCGATTGTCGGGGGGCTGCTCGACCGCCAAAGGGAGGAGCAGCCGTGGCTGCCCAGGCGCGTGTTGGCTGACGGGCAGCCCGGGGTTGCGCGTGGCGCGCTGGATTGGGCGATCGATCTGCGCCTGCCCCACCGCGGCTGGTGCGCCAAGGGGCGGCAGGTCGAGGACGGCCAACTGTCGTGGCGGTACCAGTTGCGCGACGTTCCGTCGGCCGACGCCGATGCGGCGGCCAAGCGCAACGTGCAGGACAGCGATGCGACGCTGGTGCTGTTCAGCGGCGGCATGGACGCTGGGTGCCTCACCGTCCAGCGGCTGTGCCAGGAGGCGGGCAAGCCCTTCCTGCCCATCAGCCTGGATGCGCACAGCGTGGCCGAGGTCGCGCAGCAGATCATCGACTGGCTGACGGCGGTGCCCAGCCCCGTGCTGCACATCGCGGGCACGCGCGGCCCCGCCGACGGTCGGCAGTACGTCGCCGCGCTCGATGCACTCAATCACACGGTGGGCAAACCTACACAGCAACAGAAATGGGCGGAGGAGGCGGAGCGATGGGCACAGTGGCGAGCGATCTTCACGAGGCGCTGAGGGTGCGGCCGATCGCCGCGGTGCTGCTCGACGCCGGTTTCCGGCCCGCTCGCGGCACCCCGATCGGAGACCTCGCGCCGGACGCGCTGTTCTGGGTGGGCGAGCACGAGGGTCATAAGTTGACCATCCTCGCGGGCGCAGACTGGTTTGGCCAGTGGAAGCTGGTGGGCAAGATGAACACGCAGCGCGTGGCCATGTGGGAGCAGCAACAGGTGCTCAGCGGTTGGTCACAGGGTGCCGTGCTGGCGGTGCTGCGCAAGCTCTGGCGCTCGGCCTTCCGTGATGCCCCCTGCCCGCCCGGGTTTCGCATGGGCGAGGTCTATGAGGGTTGGAAAGCCAGTCAGAGAAAGCTCAATCCGGGCCTGCCGCACTTGCTGGCCGACGGGCCGATGCTGCGCACCATCGTCAATCGGCTGCGCGAGGCGGTTGAGCAAGGCTCGATTCCCCCGGGTGCATCGCTGGGCATCGCCCAGCTCAGCCGGCAGATGCTGCTGCGCACCGCAGAGACCGAGTGGATGTGCCCGGCGACTGGCCTCTGGTCTGGCATGGCCGATGTGAACCTGATGGAGTTCCTGCAGGCTATACCTCAACGGTTCCCACGCGGGCGCGCGGTTCTGGAATGCGATGACAGCCGACTGACGGTGTGCGGTGCGAGCGTGCCAGCGGCGTGGTTGGGCTGACCACCCGCACTGTTAGCCAACCGGTGCACGCGGTGCGTTGCGGCACGGTGCGCAGGCGAAGGGGGACGAACCGCGGCGTAGATCAGGCGCGGCAATTCGCCTCGTATCTCGAAAGATATTGACCCGGCCTGGGTTGGCGGCGTGCTCAGCGGGAAGCTGAACCCTGAAAACACAAAACCCGCCTTTAAGGGGCGGGTTTGTGGCCGGCAAAGGGAGCTATCAACGCCTCCGGGCATCATGCCCTTCAAACTCCTTCTCCGATCTCCGACGGTCCAAGGTTACCAGTGTTTGCCTCTCCGGCCAACGCCAACTATCGAAGTTGGGCAGCGGCGAAGACTCACGCGCATCTGCCGTCAAAGGTGTGACGTCAGTGTGTCGGAACGGAATCGTCCTGCGCGATCACGGTTGACCCGAAGATCATGCTCACCGCACAGCCGCAAAAAGAAAGCGCCACCCTCCGGTGGCGCGTGCTGGCAGACCAATCTGGAGTCAACACCCTTGGGCAACCCCTCGTGGCTCGTACAGAAGTTTCCGATAGGGAGAACAGATAGGCGCGCTGTCGCCGTTGAACAAGAGCTACATCGGCTTGGTGTCGGTTGCGCGCAATATCGGCAATCAGCGGTCGGATGAAACGGTTGGCCGCATGCCGAGGATGTGGCCTCATGGCAGCTTTCATGGAAAAGCGCCACAAGGCAGACGCTGGCGACAGGCCAGTGCTTTCACGAGCGCAGTGCACGTTAGCAGCGACACCAGCCGCGCCCGCAGTTAGACACCAACAGCGATCGATCGAAAATCTATCAATCGCTGCACGCGGGTAAGACCGGACGTAAGACCGAAAAAATTAAGGCAACAAAAAAGCCCATGACATCATGGGCTTACGGATAAGTGCTGGCGGAGTGGACGGGGCTCGAACCCGCGACCCCCGGCGTGACAGGCCGGTATTCTAACCAACTGAACTACCACTCCAACCGTCCGGCCTGAAGCCGAAACTGGCGTCCCCTAGGGGATTCGAACCCCTGTTACAACCGTGAAAGGGTCGTGTCCTAGGCCTCTAGACGAAGGGGACTGCAACCTTTTGTGCTTGGTGGAGGTAAGCGGGATCGAACCGCTGACCTCTTGCATGCCATGCAAGCGCTCTCCCAGCTGAGCTATACCCCCAACAGCGAAACGATAATTCTATACCGAAAATTTTTCTTGCTGCAAGCGGCAAGAGCTAGAAACAGGGCTCAATGCCGGGCCGCCTCTCCACTGGGGACTTTGTCGGATGCCGTGCCGACCGCCGCCTCGGTCGGCGCCGCCGCGTCCTCGGGCAAAGGCGTGGGCACTCGCTCAAGGGCGAGATCGAGCACCTGGTCGATCCACTTGACCGGTACGATGGTCAGGCTGGCTTTGACGTTTTCCGGAATGTCCTGCAGATCCTTCTGATTCTCCTCGGGGATCAGCACGGTCTTGATGCCGCCGCGGTGCGCCGCGAGCAGCTTTTCCTTCAGGCCGCCGATTTCGAGCACCTCGCCGCGCAGGGTGATCTCCCCGGTCATTGCCACGTCGGCCTTGACCGGGATACCGGTCATCGCCGAGACGATGGCAGTGGTCATCGCAATACCGGCACTCGGCCCATCCTTGGGCGTCGCGCCTTCGGGCACGTGGATGTGCAGGTCGCGTTTTTCGAACAACTCATCCTTGATGCCCAGGCGGTGCGCACGCACCCGCACGACGGTGCGGGCCGCTTCGACCGATTCCTTCATCACATCGCCGAGCGAGCCGGTGCGAATGGTGTTGCCCTTGCCCGGCATCACCGTGGCTTCGATGGTGAGCAGATCGCCGCCAACCTCGGTCCACGCCAGCCCGACGACCTGCCCGACCTGGTTGCGCTTTTCCGCCACGCCGAAATTGTAGCGCCGCACCCCGAGGAATTCGTTGAGGTTGTCCTCGGTGACCACGACCTTGTCGGCGTAGGTCTTGAGCAGCCGCCCCTTGACCGCCTTGCGGCAGATACGCGAAATCTCGCGCTCGAGCGAGCGCACGCCGGCTTCGCGGGTGTAGTAGCGGATGATGCCGCGGATAGCGCTTTCGGTGACTTCGAGTTCGTCTTCCTTGACGCCGTTGTTCTTCATCTGCTTGGGCAGGAGGTAGCGCTGGGCGATGCTGACCTTCTCGTCCTCGGTGTAGCCCGACAGGCGGATGACTTCCATGCGGTCGAGCAGCGCCGGCGGGATGTTGAGCGAGTTGGAGGTGGCGACGAACATCACGTCCGACAGGTCGAAATCGACCTCGACGTAGTGATCGCTGAAGGTGTGGTTCTGCTCCGGGTCGAGCACCTCGAGCAGCGCCGACGACGGGTCGCCGCGGAAGTCCATACCGAGCTTGTCCACCTCGTCGAGCAGGAACAGCGGGTTGCGCACTGCGACCTTGTTCAGGCTCTGCAGGATCTTGCCGGGCATCGCACCGATATAGGTGCGGCGGTGGCCGCGGATTTCGGCCTCGTCACGCACCCCGCCCAGCGCCATGCGCACGAACTTGCGCCCGGTGGCGCGGGCGATGGACTGGCCGAGCGAAGTCTTGCCCACGCCGGGCGGGCCGACGAGGCAGAGGATGGGCGCCTTGACCTTGTCCACGCGCTGCTGCACCGCGAGGTATTCGAGGATGCGTTCCTTGACCTTTTCCAGGCCGTAGTGGTCTTCCTCCAGCACCTGCTCGGCGAAGGCGAGGTCGTGCTTGACCTTGCTCTTTTTCGACCACGGCAGACCGACGAGCACGTCGAGGTAATTGCGCACCACGGTCGCCTCGGCCGACATCGGCGACATCAGTTTGAGTTTTTTCAGCTCGGCCTCGGCCTTTTTGCGCGCTTCCTTGGGCATGCGCGCGGCCTTGATTTTCTTTTCGAGTTCCTCGATGTCGGCGCCTTCCTCGCCCTCGCCGAGCTCCTTCTGAATGGCCTTGACCTGTTCGTTCAGGTAGTACTCGCGCTGGCTCTTTTCCATCTGCCGGCGCACGCGGCCGCGGATGCGCTTTTCCACCTGCAGGATGCCGACTTCGCGCTCGAGTTGCTCCAGCAGGTTTTCCAGCCGCGCATGCACGTCGTGCAGGTCGAGTATTGCCTGCTTGTGTTCAAGCTTGAGCGGCAGGTGCGCAGCGATGGTGTCGGCCAGTCGGCCCGGCTCGTCGATGCCCGAGATGGAGGTGAGGATTTCTGGCGGGATTTTTTTGTTGAGCTTGACGTACTGGTCAAACTGCGCAACTACCGCGCGGCGCATCGCCTCCGACTCCGCACTGTTCTCGGCCGTGGACGGCACCGGAACCGCTTCGCAGACGAAGTAATCGCCGTTGTCATGCACACCCTGGGCGCGCGCGCGCTGCATGCCTTCGACCAGCACCTTCACCGTGCCGTCGGGCAACTTCAGCATCTGCAGAATGGTGGACAGGCAGCCGACCTCGAACAGGTCTTCCGGCTTGGGCTCGTCCTTGGCGGCAGCCTTCTGCGCCACCAGCATGATGTGCTTGCCCGCCTCCATCGCCGCCTCCAGCGCCTTGATGGACTTCGGACGGCCGACAAACAGCGGAATGACCATGTGCGGAAACACCACCACGTCGCGCAGGGGCAGCAGCGGCAGCGCCGACAGGTCGGCAGGGATTTCGGGGGTATCGGACATGGCGTTGGGCCTGTTTCAGTTTGAGGATGCACACGTGGGGGCCGGACGGCATTTTGCAAGCGGGTGCACCGAGCGCGCCCGCGGCGCCGTCAAGCCCCCGAAGCCTTGGCGGATTCGGCGTACACCAGCAGCGGCTTGGTGCCGGACTGGATGACGTTCTCGTCCACCACCACCTCGCTCACCCCCTTGAGCGTGGGCAGGTCGAACATCAGGTCGAGGAGTGCCTGCTCGACGATCGAGCGCAGGCCACGCGCCCCGGTTTTGCGCTCGAGCGCCTTGCGCGCAATCGCCGTCAGCGCAGCGGGACGGAATTCGAGTTTGACCCCGTCCATCTCGAACAGCTTCTGGTACTGCTTGACCAGCGAGTTCTTCGGCTCGGTGAGAATCTGAATCAGCGCAGCCTCGTCGAGCTCTTCCAGCGTGGCGACCACCGGCAGACGGCCGACGAGTTCGGGGATGAGCCCGAACTTGATCAGATCTTCCGGCTCGGCCTCGGCAAAGGTCTGCGACAAGCTGCGCTCGGTTTTGCTGTGCACCGTCGCGGCAAAGCCGATGCCCGACTTCTCCGAGCGGTTGCGGATCACCTTCTCCAGACCATCGAACGCGCCACCGCAGATGAACAGAATGTTGGTCGTATCGACCTGAATGAAGTCCTGGTTCGGATGCTTGCGCCCGCCCTGCGGCGGCACCGAGGCCATCGTGCCCTCGATGAGCTTGAGCAGCGCCTGCTGTACGCCCTCGCCCGAAACGTCGCGAGTGATGCTGGGGTTGTCGGACTTGCGCGAAATCTTGTCGATTTCGTCGATGTAGACGATGCCGCGCTGCGCCTTTTCGATTTCGTAATTGCAGTTCTGCAGCAGTTTCTGGATGATGTTCTCGACGTCCTCGCCCACATAACCGGCCTCGGTCAGCGTGGTCGCATCGGCGATGACAAAGGGCACATCGAGCAGCCGCGCCAGGGTCTGCGCCAGCAGGGTCTTACCGCTGCCGGTAGGCCCGACGAGCAGGATGTTGCTCTTGGCCAGTTCCACGTCGCCGGCCGCCTCCTTGTGCTTGAGCCGTTTGTAATGGTTGTAGACCGCGACCGACAGAATGCGCTTGGCCGTTTCCTGCCCGATCACGTACTGGTCGAGGATGGCCTTGATTTCGCCGGGCGTGGGCAGGTCGCTGCCGGCCTTGCCCGCTGCCTCGGGTTCGGCGATTTCGTCGCGGATGATCTCATTGCACAGGTCGATGCATTCATCGCAGATGAACACCGAGGGCCCGGCAATGAGCTTTTTCACTTCATGCTGGCTTTTGCCGCAGAAGGAGCAGTACAGCGTCTTTTCGCCGCCGGAGGACTTTTTTTCAGCCATGGGTCGATGCAGAGAAA
Source organism: uncultured Burkholderiaceae bacterium (assembly GCA_964389235.1). Taxonomy (GTDB): domain Bacteria; phylum Pseudomonadota; class Gammaproteobacteria; order Burkholderiales; family Burkholderiaceae_C; genus Thiomonas. The sequence goes on along the minus strand of CAYMDM010000014.1, from coordinate 16,660 downwards.
AACGGGTTCAGGCGCGCTTGCTGATGACTTCGTCGATCAGCCCGTAGTCACGCGCCTGCTCGGCCGACATGAAGAAGTCGCGATCAGTGTCCTGCGCGATTTTTTCCAGCGGCTGGCCGGTGCGATCGGACAGGATGCGGTTGAGCCGCTCACGAAGATACAGAATTTCCCGCGCCTGAATTTCGATGTCGGAAGCCTGCCCCTGCGCCCCGCCGAGCGGCTGGTGAATCATGATGCGCGAGTTGGGCAGCGAGTAGCGCTTGCCCTTCGCGCCGGCAGCCATCAGAAACGCGCCCATGCTGGCGGCAATGCCAGTGCACAGGGTCGACACGTCGGGCTTGATGAACTGCATGGTGTCGTAGATCGCCATGCCGGCCGACACCGAGCCGCCGGGCGAGTTGATGTAGAGCGAAATGTCCTTGTCCGGGTTCTCGGATTCGAGAAACAGCAACTGGGCGACGACCAGGTTGGCCATCTGATCGTTGATCGGCCCGACCAGGAACACCACCCGCTCGCGCAGCAGCCGCGAATAGATGTCGTAGGCGCGCTCACCGCGGCCGCTGGTTTCGATGACGATGGGCACCAAGCCCAGGTTCTGCGTGTCAATGGCGCTCATGGGGAAATTCAGGATGTGTGGCTCGTAAAGCGGTATCCAAACGATGGGAAAGCAGAGTAGCACGGCCGCGACCGCCTCGCCCCGCAACCACCGCGAACCCGCAGCGCCAGTGCAACGCAGCAACGCAGGCGCGACCGGCGACAAAAAACCGCCCGCAGCCAGAGCCGTCGGGCGGTCTTTTCAGGCCGGCGGGCGAGCAGCCCGCCCGGACGCCTCAGCGGTTGGCCATCAGCTCGTCGAACGGCACGGCCTTGTCGGTGACCTGCGCCTGAGAAAAGACAAAGTCCGTGACGTTGTTTTCCATCACAATGGCCTCCGCCTGGGCGATGCGCTCCTTGTCGGCGTAGTACCAGCGCACCACTTCCTCGGGCTGCTCATAGCTGGCCGCCAGCCCCTCGACATACTGACGCACCTGCTCGGGCTTGGCCTGCAGGTCATTCGCCTTGACCAGCTCAGCGACGATCAACCCCAGCCGCACCCGGCGCTCGGCCTGCTCCTTGAACAGCTCGGCCGGCAGTGGCGCTCGGTCGGCGTCTTTCATGCCGCGCGCGGCCAGGTCGCGCCGCGCCGAGGCGGTGAGGTCTTCCACCTCGCTGTCCACCAGCGCCTTGGGCAGCTCGACCTCGACCGCCTTGGTCAGCAGATCCATCACCGCCATTTTGTTGCGCTGAAGCACGCGCGACTCGACCTCGCGCTCCAGATTCTTGCGGATGTCCGCGCGCAGCTGCGCGACGCCACCCTCGGTCACACCCAGGCTCTGCGCGAAGGCATCGTCGACCACCGGCAGCAGCGGCCACTCGATGCGGGTGACCTTCAACGTGAACTGCGCGGTCTTGCCCGCGACCTCGCGCCCGGCGTAGTCCTCGGGGAAGGTCAGCTCGAAAATCTTGCTCTGGCCAACCTGCAGCCCCTTGGTCGCCGCCTCGAACTCGGGCAGCATGCGGCCCTCCCCCTGCACAAAGGAAAAGCCCTCGGCCTTGCCGCCAGTGAACGGCTCGCCGTCGATACGGCCTTCGAAGTCGACGGTCACGCGGTCGCCGTCCTGCACTTCGTTGCCGGGGTTGGTCTCGCCGTTGGGTCCGGTTTCGCCGCGCGGGATGAACTGGACACGCTGCTTGCGCAGCACCTCGACGGTCTTGTCGATCGCTGCCTCATCGACCTCGGTCTTGATGCGCTCGATGCCGTGCCCGGTCAGGCTGGGAATCTGCACGTCCGGATACACCTCGAACAGCGCTTCGAACGCGATCACCTCATCGCCCGCGCCCTCGCTCTTGGGGGTGAACTGCGGGGCGCCGGCCACGCGCAGGCGCTCGCTCGTGGCGACCTGGTAGAAGGCATTGCCGATCTTGTCCTGCAGCACCTCCATTTCCACCGACGGCGCATAGCGCTGGCTGACCACCGACATCGGCACCTTGCCCGGACGGAAACCGGGAATGCGCAGGGTGCGCCCGAGGTTCTTGAGCCGGGCGTTGACTTCGGATTGCACCTCGGCCTTCGGAATCGACACGGTCACGCGGCGCTGCAGCTTGTCCAGGGTTTCGACAGTCATGGGAACTTCCACAAAATCGGGGTTGAATGGCGCGCCGGCCAGCCAGCGCGTGGTGCGAGGGAGGGGACTCGAACCCCTACGCCGGTGAAGGCGTCAGGACCTAAACCTGGTGCGTCTACCAATTTCGCCACCCTCGCAGGTGTTCGGCCCTGGGAAACGAGGAGCGGCCGCGCGGTCGTCAGACTGCCGCGCACGCTGCCTTCCGTCTCAGGGAATCGGGTATTCTAGCCTCGCCGGGGCCGTCGTTCGCTCCGGTCGCCGCCCGCAGAGGTGGGCTCGCGCGCCAGCCCCCTCCCTTTCCCGAACCCCTGCCCTGCGGCCATGCCCGCCGCCGTTTTTCCGCCGACCCCGCGACCGCCCGCCGGATCGAGCGCGGCCTACGCCCTCAACCGCTGCCCACCCGAGTCGCGCGCCGCGCTGGCCGGGCTGTGGGCGCTTCACGCACAGTTGCGCGGCATCGTCGCCCTGTCCAGCCCGGACGCGGCGCAGGCCAAGCTGCAGTGGTGGCAGATGCAGATCGCCCGGTTGCCGGGCGGCGGCGCCGAACACCCTTTGCTGCGCGAGCACGGGTCGGCGTGGCTGCAGCGTGGCGTCGATCCGGCCTGGCTGCAGGGCGCCGCCGAAGGCGTGGCGCTCGATCTGCGGCAAAACCGCTGGCTCGACCGGGCCGCGTTGCTGCGCTATGCACAGCGCAGCGGCGGCGAGATTGTGCGCGCCAGTGCGCAGCTCCTCGGGCTGGATGCGCCGGCGCAACTGCAGGCAGCGCTGGCACTGGGCGCGGGGCTGCGGCTGGTGCAGACCCTGCGCGCGCTCGGCCGCGATCTGGCGCAGAGCCGGGTCTATCTCCCGCTCGATGTGCTGCAGGCAAACGGCCTGCGCGCGAACGACCTGCTGGCGCCCGGGGCCGAGGTGTCTGCCGCGCTGCGCTCGGTATTGCAGGCGCAGGCGGCGCTGGCGCGGGAGCAGCTGCGCATCGGGCGGGAGGTCGCCACGAATGCACCGACGCGGCGTGCCGCGCCGCTGCTGTCCTTGGCGGCGACCAGCGCGGCGCTGCTCGATGAAATCGAGGCCAGCGGATTCGACGTGCTGCGCCAACACATCGCGCTCACGCCCCTGCGCAAGCTGTGGCTCAGCCGCACCGCGCGCTGGCGCCAGCGGAGCTGAAGCACGCCTGCCCGCCCGACCTGCTGCAGCGACTCAGGCGCGCTCGAGCTCGGCGCGCAGCGCGCGGTATTCGTCCAGCGCCTCGGGGTTGGCCAGCGCGGTGAGGTTTTTCACCGGCTCGCCGTGGATGACGTTGCGCACCGCGAGTTCGACGATTTTGTTGCTCTTGGTGCGCGGAATGTCGCGCACCTGCACGATGCGCGCGGGCACGTGCCGCGGCGTGGTGTTGTCACGGATCTGGCGTTTGATGCGGTCGATCAGCGCGTCGTCGAGCTGCACCCCGTCGCGCAGCTTGACGAACAGCACCACCCGCACATCGCCCAGGCTGCACGGCGGCCAGTTCTGGCCGATGACCAGGGATTCCAGCACCTCGTCGATCTGCTCGACCTGGCGATAGATTTCGGCGGTGCCGATGCGCACCCCGCCGGGGTTGAGCGTGGCGTCGGAGCGGCCGTAGATGATGTAGCCGCCGTGCTCGGTGCGGGCGATGAAATCGCCGTGCCACCACACGTTGGGATAGCGGGCGAAGTAGGCGTCGTGATACTTCTGCTGGCCTTTCTCCAGGCTGCCGTCGACCAGAAAGCCCAGCGGCATCGACGGAAACGGCCGCACGCACACCAGCTCGCCTTTTTCGCCGGCCGGCAGCTCGCGGCCCTCATCGTCGGCGACCTGCACCGCCATGCCCAGCGCCGCCGCCTGCAACTCACCCCGCCACACCGGGTTGAGCGGAGAGCCGACGATGAAGCAGGCCACCAGATCGGTGCCGCCGGACATCGAGCTCAGGCACACATCGGGCTTGACGTGTTCGTAGATGTAGTCGAAGCCCTCGGGCGCCAGCGGCGAGCCGGTGGACATCACGGTGCGCAGCGCCGGCAGCGAGTGACTCTGCCGCGGCGACAGCCCGGATTTGCCCAGCGCCTCGATGAACTTGGCCGAGGTGCCGAAGTGGGTGATGCCCACGGCCTGCGCGTAGTCGAACAGAATCGCGTTGCCGCGCAGCCCCGGCGAGCCGTCGTACAGGCACAGCGTGGCCTGCTGGGTGAGCGCACTCATCAGCCAGTTCCACATCATCCAGCCGCAGGTGGTGAAAAAGAACACCCGGTCGCCGGCGTGCACATCGGCCTGCAGCCGGTGCTCGGCGATGTGCTTGAGCAGAACGCCCCCGGCGCGGTGCACGATGCACTTGGGCACTCCGGTGGTGCCGCTGGAGTAAAGGATGTAGACCGGATGGTCGAACGGCAGCGGGGTGAACGTGACCGGCTGCGGCGCGTGCCTGGCGAGTACTTCGTCCCACGGCTGCGCCTTGGGCACGGCGGCGATGTCAGCCGCCTGCCCCAGCGCCTGCGCGACGTAGGGCACGACCACCACATGCTCCAGCCCGCCGATCTGCGGCACGACCTCGGCCAGCTTGGCCCGCACGTCGAATGCCTTGCCGTTGTAGAAGTAGCCGTCGCACGCGACCAGCACCTTGGGCTGGGTCTGGCCGAAGCGGTCGAGCACGCCTTGCACGCCGAAGTCCGGCGACGCCGAGGTGAACACTGCGCCCAGGCTGGTCGCCGCCAGCATGGTCACCAGGGTTTCCGGCAGGTTGGGCATGTAGGCGGCGACACGGTCGCCCGGCTGCACGCCCCAGTCGCGCAGCGCCTGCTGCAGCCGCGACACCTGCTGGTGCAGTTCGCGCCAGCTCAACTGCCGCTGCACCCGGTCTTCGCCCCAGAAAAACAGCGCCGGGGAGTCGTCGTCGCGGCGCAGCAGGTTCTGCGCGAAATTCAGCTTCGCATCGGGGAAAAAGCGCGCACCGGGCATGCGGTCGGCGTCGATCAGCAGGCGTTGGCCTTTTTGTTCGGCGATCACCCCGCCGTGCTCCCACACCGCGTCCCAGAACTCGGCCAGATGCTCGATCGACCAGCGATGCAGCGCCGCGTAGCCGGGCAGATCGACTGCGTGGCGGGCGCCAACCCACTGACGGAACGCCTCGGTGTGCGAGGTGGCGATGCGCTCGGCGCTGGGCGTCCACAGCGGACGCTCGGCGGGTGATGCGGATGGGGTCATGACTGTTCTCCGGCTTGGCCCCGGGCGCGGCCGGGGCGCTGCAAATCGTTTGATTCGGACGCAGGTGTTTTACTGCTGCGGTGCGCGCAGCCGCAACAGATGTTCGCGTAGCGCATCGGGCAGCGGCACGCTTTTCTGCCGCGGAAAGTCGACCCAGACGATGCGCGAGCCGCCGCTGGCGCAGACGGTGTCGGGGTCGTCGCTGCGGCTCATCAGGGTGTAGGTGTCGAAACTCGTGTGCCCGATACCGGCAACGAACAACCGCGCCACCACCTCGCCCGGATACTCAAACTGGCGGATGAAATTGCAGAAGGCGTTGATGATCACCGGTCCGAGCCCGTCGCGGTTGGCCGGCAGGTTCAGACTCTCCAGCCAGGCAATGCGGGCCGACTCCATGTAGCGGAAGTAAACGGTGTTGTTGACATGGCCCATCGCGTCCATGTCGCCCCAGCGGATCGGCAGAGTGCAGGTGAACGCCAGGGTCTTGTCGTCGGGAATGTCCAGTCGCATGCGTGTCTCCGAGTTCTTGTGCGTTGCAACATTGTGCCTCGCCACCGCGCAGACGGTGCGCGGGAAATCCCGGCTGGCGGCCCGCCGACCGCGCAGTCGCCGACACGCCCCGTCAGGCGACCCCGGTCAGAGCACCATGCCGTCGTCGGCGCTGATCACCGCACCGTTGATGAAGCCGCTTTCGCCGCTGGCTAAGAGCACCAGCAGACCGTCGAGGTCTTCGGGCTTGCCCACCCGCTTGCGCGGCAGGCTTTGCAGCAGCCGCTGCCCGGCCTCGCTCTGCCAGTGGGCGTGGTTCATCGGGGTGTCGATGTAGCCAGGGCAGATGGCGTTGACGTTGATGCCGTACTTGCCCCACTCCAGCGCCATCGCCCGGGTCATCTGGATCACCGCGGCCTTGCTCATCGCATACACGCCGAGCTTGGGAATCGCGCGAAGGCCGGCCGCCGAGGCGATGTTGATGATGCGCCCGCCGGCCCAGGTGCCCGGGGTCACACCCAGCGAGCGCGCAACCATTCGCCGCGCCACTTCCTGCGCGGCCAAGAAGGCGCCGCGGGTGTTGGTGGCGAACAGCTCATCGAATTCGTCGGCGCTGACGTCGAGCAGCTTTTTTTCCTGCGCCTGCCCGGCGTTGTTGACCAGAATGTCGATCGGGCCCATTTCGGTTTCGGCGTGGGCCACGGCGGCGCGGATGCTCGCCGCGTCGCGCACGTCGAGCTCGACCAGATGCGCGTCACCGCCCTGCGCCTCGATGCGCGCGCGCAGATCCTTCAGACGCTCGACCCGCCGGCCGGCCAGCACCACCGCGCACCCGGCCTGCGCCAGCACTTCGGCAAAGCGCCAGCCCAGGCCGCTGGACGCGCCGGTGACCAGGGCGACGCGGCCCGAGAGTTCGATGGTGTATGACATGAATTCCTTCTCCGTCGGTGCGCCCGGGCATGGCGCCGCAGGCAAAACCGCATGGTAAACACGGCTGCACGGCCAGACCGCCCGCTTGCGATAATCCGGCGGTCATGGCCGAGCGCACCATCCCCATCATCGACCACCGCTACGCCGCCAGCGTGCCCGCGGTGCCGCAACAGGCAGACGGCCTGGTCGCCCCGCCGCTCGACCGCCTGCGCCGTCCACTGCACGATCTGCGCATCTCGGTCACCGACCGCTGCAACTTCCGCTGCACCTACTGCATGCCGAAGGACATCTTCGGCAAGCACTACGAATTCCTCGCCCATGCCGACCTGCTGAGCTTTGAGGAAATCACCCGCGCGGCGCGGGTGTTCATCGACCTGGGTGTGCGCAAGCTGCGGCTGACCGGCGGCGAGCCGCTGTTGCGCAAGCATCTGGAGCGACTGGTGGCGATGCTGCACGATCTGCGCACCCCCGAGGGTGATCCGCCCGAAATCACTCTGACCACCAACGGCTCCATCCTCGCGCGCAAGGCGCGTGCGCTGAAGGACGCTGGGCTGGACCGCGTGACGGTGAGCCTGGACGCGCTGGACGACGCGGTGTTCCGCCGCATGAACGACGTCGATTTCCCGGTCGCCGAAGTGCTGCGCGGCATCGACGCAGCGATCGACGCCGGGCTGGCGCCGGTCAAGGTCAACATGGTGGTCAAGCGCGGCACCAACGACGACCAGATCGTGCCGATGGCCGAGCATTTCCGCGGCACCGGGGTCGTGCTGCGCTTCATCGAATACATGGATGTGGGCAACACCAACGGCTGGCGCATGGACGAGGTGCTGCCCTCGCAGCAGGTGATCGACCGCCTCCATGCCGTGCATCCCTTGCACCCGCTGGAGCCGCACAGCGCCGGCGAAACGGCGCAGCGCTGGGCCTATGACGACGGCGCCGGCGAGATCGGCGTGATTTCCAGCGTTACCCGCGCGTTCTGCGCCGACTGCAACCGCGCCCGGCTGTCGATGGAAGGCAAGCTCTACCTCTGCCTGTTCGCCACCCACGGCTACGACGTGCGCGCGCTGCTGCGCGGCGACGCCGCCGCCGGCATCGAGCCGGTGGACGACGACGCGCTGCGCGCCGCGCTGGCGCAGGTCTGGCGCGACCGCGACGACCGCTATTCGCTGCTGCGCGGCACCGCGCAGGCCAAATCGCCGCGCAGCGAACGCCGGGTGGAAATGTCCTACATCGGCGGCTGAGCCCGGCCATGTGCGGCATCGCCGGGATACTGGATTTTGCCCGCGCGCCCAGCGATGCCGAACTGACGGCGATGATCGCGCGGCTGCATCACCGCGGCCCCGATGGCCACGGTCTGCACCGCGAAGGCCCCGTTGGCCTGGCGCACGCCCGGCTGTCCATCATCGACCTCGCCGGCGGCGCGCAGCCGCTGTGCAACGAGGACGGTACCGTCTGGGTCAGCTTCAACGGCGAGATCTTCAACTACCTCGAACTGCGCGAGTCGCTGCTGGCCCGCGGCCACCGCTTCGCCACCCATTCCGACACCGAGGTGCTGGTGCATCTCTACGAGGAGCACGGCGACGATCTGGTGCAGCACCTCAACGGCCAGTTCGCCTTTGCGCTGTGGGACGCACGCGCGCAGTGCCTGCTGCTGGCGCGCGATCGCGTGGGCATCCGTCCGCTGTTTCATGCGCGGGTCGGCAGTCGCCTCGCGTTCGCCTCGGAAATCAAGGCGCTGCTGGCGTTGCCCGAGATGCCGCGGGCGCTCGACCCGCGCGCGCTGGGCGAACTGTTCACCTACTGGGCGCCGCTGCCCCCGCATAGTGTGTTTGCCGGCATCGAGTCGCTGCCGCCGGGGCATGTGATGCGCGTGGACGCGCGCGGCATCCGGTTGCGGCGCTACTGGGACTGGTCGTTTCCCATCGAACCGATTGCCGAACCGGAAAGCGCCGACGCCGCGGCCGAGCAACTGCGCGCGCTGCTGACCGATGCGGTGCGGCTGCAACTGCGCGCCGACGTGCCGGTGGGCGCCTATCTGAGCGGCGGGCTGGACTCGGCCATCGTCGCCGCGCTGATCCGGCACGAAACCACGACCCCGCTGAGCACCTTTTCGCTGACCTTCGACGACGCCGAGTTCGACGAAAGCGCCTGGCAGCAGCAGATGGTGCACCACCTGGGCACCGAGCACACCGCGCTGCCGGTGCGTGAGGGCGACATCGCCGCCGCCTTTCCGCGCGCGGTGCTGCACGCCGAGGCGCCGCTGCTGCGCACCGCGCCGGCGCCGATGCTGCTGCTGGCCGAAGCCGTGCGCGCGGCCGGCTACAAGGTGGTGCTGACCGGCGAAGGCGCCGATGAAGTGTTTGGCGGCTACGACCTGTACAAGGAGGCGCGGGTGCGCCGCTTCATGGCGCGGCAGCCGCAGTCGCGCGCCCGCGCCGCGCTGCTCGACCGCCTCTACCCCTGGCTGAAGAATTCCCCGGCAGCGGGCCGGGCGATGACCGAGCGGTTTTTCCGCGAAGGCGAAGAACAGTTCGGCGCCGCCTGCTTCGGCCATCTGCCCCGCTGGCGCACCACCCGCAAGGTCGCGTCGTTTCTCGCCGAGCCGTGGCGCACCGCCGCGACCGACTGGGAGCCGATGGAAGCGATCGCCCCGCTGCTGCCCGCGGCAATCACCCACTGGCCGCCGCTGGCTCAGGATCAGTACGTCGAGGCGATGACCCTGCTGTCGGGCTATCTGCTGAGTTCGCAGGGCGACCGCATGAGCATGGCCGCCTCGGTCGAAGGCCGGGTGCCGTTTCTCGACCACCGGGTGATCGAATTCGCCAACGCCCTGCCCCCGCGCTACAAGCTCATGGGGCTGACGGAGAAGTGGCTGCTCAAGCGCAGCATGGCCGGTCGGCTGCCCGAAGCGCTGCGCCAGCGCACCAAGCAGCCCTACCGCGCGCCCGACAGCGCGAGCTTTTTCCGCCGTGGCGAGCCGGTGGATTTTGTCGCCGATCTGCTCAGTCCGGCGCGCATTGCCCAGGCTGGGTATTTCGACCCGATCGCGGTCACGCGGCTGTTCGACAAGGCGCGCGCCGGGCGCGTCATCGGCTTTGGGGAGAATATGGCGTTCGTCGCCATCGTCTCCACCATGCTGCTGCACGACCAGCTCATCGCCCCGCGCTGACGCCCTCATGGCCGCCGCCCCCCGCTACGCCGTTGCCGAGGCCGACCTCGCCACCGACGGCGACACCATGGTCCGGCTGTGGAGCGACACCCTCGGCCACCCCGAGCGGCGCCGCGCCAAGTTCGACTGGTACTACCGCGCCAACCCGGCCGGCGCGCCGCGGGTGCTGTTCCTCGACCACCCGCTGCCCAGCGGCAGCAGCGAACGCATCGGCGTGCTGGCGCTGGCGTGGCGGGCGCTGCTGCTGCAGGGTCAGCCGCATACCTTCGGCATGCTGATCGACTTCGGCGTCGCCGCCGGCCACCGCACCCTCTACCCGGCGCTGCTGCTGCAGGCGGCGATGCGCGACCGCCATCTCGCGGCCTGTGGCGCGTTCTTCGGCTTCCCCAACGAAAACTCCGAGCCGGTGATGCGCCGGCTGGGCTACCAGGAAGTCGGGCAGATGGTGCGCCACGTGCGGGTGCTGCGCAGTCTGCCTTATCTGCCGCAACGCTGGCCGATGCCACTGCGGCGGCTGGCTGCACCGCTGGTCGATGTTCTGCTTGCGCTGCGCTGGCGCGGGCTGTCGGCGCCGCGGCCGCCGCTGCGGGTGGAGTGGCTGGACGCTCCAGACGTGCGGTTCGATGCGCTGTGGGCCGCGCAGGCCCAGCGGGCGGGCATCGTCGGCCGGCGCGACCGCGAATTTCTGCAATGGCGATTTTTCTCGCCGGGCGCCGGGCCGCACCAGTTGGCGGCGCTCAGCCACGACCAGTTCGGGCTGCTGGGCTATGCGGTCTGCCAGTTCGAGCGACGGCAGCTCCATGTACGCGATCTGCTGCTGCATCCGCAACACGAACACACACTGCCGGCACTGCTGTCGGCGGTGTTCGCCCAGGCCCGCGCGCAGAGCAAGAGCAGTGTCGTGGTCAACGCCTGCCTGCCGCGTGACCTCGCTTCGCGGCTGCACGCCGCCGGGCTGATCGCCCGCGAGCACCGGCCGGTGCTCGCGCAGTTCGCCGCCGAAGCGCCCGCTGCGTGGCGGGCGTTGGAGTGGTATGCGACCGAGGCCGACGTCGACGTGTAGTTCCCCGTCACCCAAACTCACGATTGCTCACGCAACTCGGCCGCGCCGCGCGTGCTCCAACTGCACAGCCGCGGGCTGAGTCGCGGCGGAGTTCAGGAGTTCGAGCATGAGTGTGGTGGGTCTGCTGCTGTATCTGGCCGCGGTCGGCCTGACGCTGTTGATCGGGGGATTGGCGCTGGCGGTCTGGCGCAGCGTACACCCCCATCCGCAGCCGCAAACTTCACACCGGCTGCGCTGAAAGCGCGGAGCAAACGGCGGCTCAGTTGCCGACGTTGTCTGCGCCCAGTCGCCGCGCGGCTTCGCGGCTGGCGGCCAGCGCCGCAGCGTCGGGCGCGCTGCGCGTGTCCCAGCCTTGCAGATGGCTTTCGATCAGGTCAGTGAAGGCGCCGACCCAATGCGGCTTGGCGTTGAGGCAGTCGATGTAGTGGAATTCGGCGCCGCCGCTGCTCAGAAACGCCTGCTTGCCTTCCATCGCGATCTCCTCCAACGTCTCCAGGCAATCGACGCTGAAGCCCGGGCAGGTCACGTCCACCCGCCGCGTACCGGCCTTGGCCAGCGCGCGCAGCGTCGGCTCGGTGTAGGGTTGCAGCCACTCCTGCTTGCCAAAACGCGACTGGAACGTGACTTGCCACGCGTCTTCCGCCAGCCCCAGGCGCGCGGCCAGCAGTCGCGCGGTTTTCTGGCAGGCGCAGAAGTACGGATCGCCAAGCCTGAGGGTGCGCGCGGGCATGCCGTGAAAACTCATCAGCAGCTTGTCCGGGCGGCCGTGCTCGCGCCAGTGGTCTTCGATGCGCTGCGCCAGCGCGGCGATGTAGCCGGGCTCGTCGTGATACGCGTTGATCACCCGCAATTCGGGCAGGCGACGGCGGCGCTGCAGCCAGGCGGACACGGCGTCCAGTGCCGACGCGGTGGTCGCCGCGCAATACTGCGGATACAGCGGCACCAGCAGCAGCCGGGTGACGTTGGCTTGCAGCAGTTCGTCGAGCACGCTGTCGACCGAGGGGTTGCCGTAGCGCATCGCCAGCCGCGCGATCACGCGGTGGCCACGCCCCTGCAATTGCGCTTCGACTGCCGCAGTCAGGTCGGCCGAGCCGGTGAGCAACGGCGAACCGCGCGGCGTCCACACCGACGCATACTTGGCCGCCGACTTGCCGCCACGGATCGGCAGGATGATGCCGTTGAGCAGCGGCCACCAAACGGCCTTGGGTATCTCGACCACCCGCGGATCGCTGAGGAACTGGCGCAGATAGCGGCGCAGCGCCGGCGCGGTAGGGGCGTCGGGCGTGCCGAGGTTGATCAGCACCACTGCGGTGGCGGGAGCGGTGCCATGCTGGAACGCGGCGCTGGGATCTGGGTTCATGCGGCGGGCGGCAACGGCGCGGCGGCGCTCACTGCGAAAGGATCTGGAAGCTGACGTTGGGCGCGGTGGCGTCCGACGGCTTGGCGCCGAGGGTGATGTCGCCCTGGCCGTGCAGCACGCACTCGTTGCGGCGCAGCGCGAGCGTGGTGTCGTTGCCGGTGTAGCGCACCCAGGTGCCGTTGCTCGACAGGTCGGTGAGCATGTAGTAGCTGCCGCGCCAGTCGATGCGCGCGTGCTGGCGCGACACCCGCAAGTCATTGACCAGAAAGTCCGCACCCTGCGTGCGGCCGATGATGACGGGCATCTGGTCGGCGCCGAAGTCGGCGGCATAGTCCAGCCACGACAGCCGAACGCGCTGCGCCGAGTAGTCCATCTTCGACGGCACCTGCGGCATGGTCTGCCCGAGATCGACCTGCGCCGCCCACTCGACCTGATGCACCGGCACCGGGATGTCGTAGCCGCGCAGAAAAATCGCCCCCAGGCTGCGCAGCCGCGCCAGCAGCTCCAGCGGCAGCGCTTCCATCGCGGGGTCGTTGATCAGGATCTGTCCGGCGCCGGCCGAGTCTGACAGCCGCGACGCGGCGTTGACCGCATCGCCGAAGCAGTCGCCCGGTGCGAGCACCACCACGCCGCGCGCCACACCGATTTTCACCGGCAGCCCACTGCCGGTGCCGGGCTGGCCACCCGCGGGGGAGGCCGGCGCCTGCGCGGCGAACTGCCGCTGGATGCCGATGCAGGCGTTGAGCGCGGCGGCATTGTCTTCGAAGGTGGCGAGGATGCCGTCGCCCAGGGTCTTGACCACGTCACCGCCGGTGGCCTTGAAATGCTTGGCCATCGCGCCGACCGCGCGGGACATCAGCGCGGCCGCCTCGGTGTTGCCCAGCGACTGAAACATGCCCGTGCTGCCCACCACATCGGCGAACACGATGGTGCGGACAGCGGTTTTGCGGGCGTTGGTCATGCCGTGAGTTTAGGGCACGGTCTGCAGGGGATGCGCGGGCGCCGGACGCGCCGCGCGGGACACGCGGGCAGGACTGCGGCACCTGCCCGCGCAGCAACGGCGAACGGTCAGATCGAATCGATGAAGCTGCGCAGTTTGTCCGAGCGGGTCGGGTGCTTGAGCTTGCGCAGCGCCTTGGCCTCGATCTGGCGGATGCGCTCACGCGTGACGTCGAACTGCTTGCCGACTTCCTCGAGGGTGTGGTCGTTGGCCATCTCGATGCCGAAGCGCATGCGCAGCACCTTGGCCTCGCGCGGCGTGAGCGAGTCGAGGATTTCCTTGACCACTTCGCGCAACCCGGCCTGCATGGCTGCGTCGGTCGGCGCCAGGGTCGAGGTGTCCTCGATGAAGTCGCCCAGATGCGAATCGTCGTCGTCGCCGATCGGGGTTTCCATCGAAATCGGCTCGCGCGCGATCTTGAGGATCTTGCGCACCTTGTCCTCGGGCATTTCCATTTTCGCCGCCAGGGTTGCGGCATCGGGCTCCTGCCCGGTTTCCTGCAGGTGCTGGCGCGAAATGCGGTTGACCTTGTTGATGGTCTCGATCATGTGCACCGGGATGCGGATGGTGCGCGCCTGGTCGGCGATCGAGCGGGTGATGGCCTGGCGGATCCACCACGTGGCGTAGGTCGAAAACTTGTAGCCACGGCGGTATTCGAACTTGTCCACCGCCTTCATCAGGCCGACGTTGCCTTCCTGAATCAGGTCGAGGAACTGCAGTCCGCGGTTGGTGTATTTCTTCGCAATCGAAATGACCAGCCGCAGGTTGGCCTCGATCATCTCGCGCTTGGCGTCGCGCGCCTCCTGCTCGCCCAGGCTCATCTGGGTGTTGATTTCCTTGAGGTCTTCCAGCGGCACGACCACGCGGTTCTGGATGTCGATCAGCCGCTGCTGCAGCTCCTTGATCGCCGGGACGTTGCGGCTGAGCACCACCGAATAAGGTTTGTTGGCCGCCACCAGCTTGTCCACCCACTTGAGGTTGAGCTGATTGCCCGGGAAGGACTTGATGAATTCCTCCTGCGGCATGCCGCAGCGGTCGACCGCGTAGCGGCGGATTTCACGCTCGTAGCGCCGCACTTCGTCGACCTGGGCGCGCAGCAGATTGCACAGCTTCTCCACCGTGCGGGCCGTGAAGCGCACTTCCATCAGCGCGCTGGAAATCGCCTCCTGCGCCTTCAGGTAAGCGGGCGAGCGGTAGCCGTCCTTGTCGTAGGCGCGGCGCATTTTCATGAACGCCTCGTGCACCTTGGCAAACGACTCCAGCGCCTTGGCCTTGAGTTCCTCGAGCTTGACCGAGGAACCGCCGCCGGCGCCTTCTTCGTCCTCCTCGCCCTCTTCGTCGAGCGAGTAGTCGACGTCTTCCTCGGCGACGTAGTCGTCGGATTCGTCGTCGGACACCATGCCGTCGACCACTTCATCGACCGGCAGTTCGTTATTGGCAATGCGCGCGGCCATCGCCAGGATTTCCGCGACCGTTGCCGGCGAGGCGGAAATCGCCAGCATCATCTTGCGCAGCCCTTCCTCGATGCGCTTGGCGATGACGATCTCGCCCTCGCGCGTAAGCAGCTCGACCGTACCCATTTCGCGCATGTACATCCGCACCGGGTCGGTGGTGCGACCGAACTCGGAGTCGACGTTGGACAGCGCGGCCTCGGCCTCCTCCTCCGCCTCTTCCTCGCTCGACGCGGTCGGCCCGTGCTGGTTGAGCAGCAGGGTCTGCGCGTCCGGGGTGGTTTCGTACACCGCGATGCCCACATCGTTGAGCATGGACACGATGGTTTCGAGCAGGTCCGGATCGGCCAGGTTGTCCGGCAGATGGTCGTTGATTTCCCCGTAGGTCAGGAACCCGCGGGTCTTGCCCATTTTGATCAGGCTCTTGAGCCGGGCGCGACGCTTGTTGAGCTCTTCCTCGGTGATGTTGGCGTCGTCGTAACCAAATTCCTTGAGCAACTGCTTTTCGCGCGCACGCGAAGCCTTGCGCGTCTTGGGCACAACCACGGCTTCGGCGGCAACCGTATCGGCATCGGGCTCGTCGGCCACCTCCGGCGCGTCACCCGCGTCGGCCTCGATGACCGCGTCTTCCTCCTCGACCGCCGCGGCCTTGCGCCCCTTGCGGGCTGGCGCCTCGGCGGCGGGTGCTGCCGGGCGCGCCGCCTTGCTCGGGCGACCGCGCCTGGCCGCGCCGGTATCCGACTCGACGGCATCAGCGACCGCCTCGACCTTCGCCTTGGTCGCCGGCGCCGCAGCGGCCTTGGGCTTGGCCGCAGCCGCCGCCTTGGTGCTGCGGGGCTTGGACACGACTTCCTCGACCGCCGCCTCGGGCGCGGGCTTGGCCGCACGGCGCGGGGCGGGAGACTTGGCTTGGGCTTTGGTCATGGTTTTACCTCGGGCGCGCCGGTTTGAACGGCGCGGAAACTAGGAAATAACGGGCTGCAACCAGTATGTGCGAGCGTGCGGGCAAATTCAAAGAGCCGGGTCGGAACACCGCTGACAGGCGGCCTTTCGCGTCGAACCTGCGGCAAGGCAATCTCCACACCGCGGCGGCCGGCAGCGCGAAACGTCTACCACGGACTTGCCCGTTCGCGCCGCGCCCCATTGCCGATGCCGGCCCGCGATGTCGATCCGATGCGTCCCGCCCCCGCTCTTCGCTCCCGACTTATGGCTCTGTCCGCCGCAAACTTTTGGATTTTACTGCGCCGCCGTGGTTTCGCGCGATTGCGCAGGGAAAACCCGCGGCGTCACCCCCTCCGTCATTTCCCCTGCCGGTTCGGCGTCTCGGCCGAGGCGGCGGCCGCCCCATCCGCCGCGCCCATACGGGCCGCCGCATCGAGTTCACGCAGCCGCTCGACTAGGCTCCGGTACTCGGCGCGATCGGCCTCGCTGACCAGCCCGGTCTGCACCAGCGCCTGCTGGCGGCGAAGGACGTCGGCGCGCTCCAAGCGGCGCAGCAGTGCGTCGAATTCGGTGCGGGCCGCGGTCGCGTCGATCTGCAGCGGATCGGCCGCCGACAAGCCGTCGAGCTCGGCGCCGAATCCCAGCGCGCGCAGGCTCTCCCACAGCCCCGCCGCGCCCATCGCCGGGTGCTCCTCGAACACCGCCTCCAGCGCCTGCACCAGCGGCCGGTGCGGGCTGTCGCTCTGCGCCAGCAGCGCGTGCTGCGCCGGGTTCATCGTCCACCACAGCTCGGGCTGCGCCAGCAGCAGCGGCAGCGCCAGCCGCACCGGGTCGGGCGCAGGGGCGCCGCGCAGCCGGGCGGCCCGCGGTGTGGC
>CAYMDM010000013.1:0-41172 GCA_964389235.1 uncultured Burkholderiaceae bacterium | reverse complement strand
CGTAGTAGGTCTTGCCGGTGGTCGAGGGCGGGGTCGTGGGGGTCTGGGGTTGCCAAACTTTCCACGGCAGGGTGATCGACTGGAAATTCGTCGGGACGGGGGTGGGGGTGGTGTCGGACGAGGAGACAACTTGCGTCAGAGACGTCACAGCCGCGGTGTCACCGCCGCCACCGCCGCATCCTGCCAATAGGAGAGACGCCAAGACGATCGGGACGGTAAGGCGACCGGTCAAAAGGAAAGTGAATAGACGTTTCATTATCCAAGGCGCTCCAAAGCTTCCAGACCCATTCGGGAAAACCATTGCGAATGATAGCCGCCCCCCCTGAATAGGGGATAATTACCACTTGCGCCAAGGGGGCAGAGACGACGCGCACCTTGATCGATGGGCCGAGTGCCTCAGTCGCGGAAGTTGTTGAAGTCCAGCGGGGCTTCGGCGATGTCCTTGCGCAGCAGGGCGATGGCGGCCTGCAGGTCGTCTCGCTTGGCACCGCTGATGCGCACGACCTCGCCCTGAATCGCGGCGCTGATCTTGAGTTTGGATGCCTTGATCGCCGCGGTGATTTTCTTGGCCAGTTCCTGCGGGATGCCGGCCTTGACGGTGATGTTCTGCTTGACCTTGTCGCCGCCGATTTTTTCGATTTTGCCCGGATCGAAAAAACGCGGGTCGATCTTGCGCTTGGCCGCCTTGGCCATCAGCACGTCGCGCACCTGACCGAGCTGAAATTCACTGTCGGCGTGCAGGGTCAGGGTCTTGTCGCTGAGCTCGACGCTGGCCGAAGAGCCCTTGAAGTCGAAACGGGTGGCAATTTCCTTGGCGGCCTGGTCGCAGGCGTTGCGCACCTCGACCAGATTGGGTTCGAGCACGGTGTCGAAGGACGGCATGATGATTCGGCGGGGATAATGCCAAGCTTTTGCGGTGATTCTATGGCGGTGCAGATCGAAAACGACGTGCCTTTGCAGGCGCTCAACACCTTTGGCGTGGCGGCCTGCGCGCGCCGGCTGGTGCGGGTGCGCAGCGCCCGCGAGGTGCAGCAGATCGTCGATCACCCGGAGCTGGGGCGGGCGCCGAAATTCGTTCTCGGTGGCGGCAGCAATCTGCTGCTGGCCGGCGACGTCGATGCGCTGGTGGTCAAGGTCGAGATCGCCGGCCGGCAGGTGCTCGAAGACGATGCACGCGGCACCCTGATCGAAGTCGGCGCCGGGGAGAACTGGCACGAGGTGGTGCGCTGGACGCTGCAGCAGGGTTATCCGGGGCTGGAGAACCTCGCGCGCATTCCGGGCACCGCCGGCGCCGCGCCGGTGCAGAACATCGGTGCTTATGGGATGGAGCTGGCCGACCGGCTGGAGTCGGTGGACGTGGTCGATTTCGTCACCGGTCGGCGCGCCACCTTGCCGGCGGCCGCCTGCCGGCTCGGCTACCGCGACAGCCTTTTCAAGCGCGAACTGGCCGGAAAGTCGCTGATCACCGCGATCCGCCTGCGCCTGCCCAAACCCTGGGTGCCGCTGAAAAGTTACGCCGATGTGGCGCGCTGGCTGGAGCGCGCGGGCATTGTCGACCCGACACCGCAGAACCTGTTCGACGCGGTTTGCGAGATTCGCGCGGCCAAGCTGCCCGACCCCGCGGTGCTGGGCAATGCCGGCAGCTTTTTCAAAAACCCGGTGGTCAACCGCACCATCCGCAACGAAATCCTGGAAGAGCATCCGGACATCGTCAGCTACCCGCTCCCCGACGGCACCTACAAGCTCGCTGCGGCTTGGATGATCGCTGCCTGCGGCTGGAAGGGCCGCACCCTGGGTCGCGCCGGCGTGCACGAGCGCCAGCCGCTGGTGCTGGTCAACCGCGGTGGGGCCAGCGGCCGCGAAATCCTCGACCTGGCGCGCGCGGTGCAGGACAGCGTGCGGCAGACCTTCGGCATCACCCTGGAGCCCGAGCCGGTAGTCGTCGGCGCGGCGCTTTGACTCCCCGTTTTTGCGCCCATCGTCGCGCCCATTCGCGTATCGCGGCGACAATTGAGGCTTTGCCGGCAGCGACTTCTGTGCCGGCCGTCGTTGCCGATGAACCGCCCCGCCGAATTCAACCCCCCGTCTGCCACGCACGCGCCGCTCAGCCCCTGGCGCGCCTGTGTGGCGCCGATGCTGGACTGGACCGACCGCCATTGCCGGGTGTTCCACCGCGCGCTGTCGCCCCATGCCCGGCTGTATACGGAGATGGTCACGACCGGCGCGCTGCTGCACGGCGACGTGCCGCGGCATCTGGATTTCAGCGCGTGCGAGCATCCGCTGGCGCTGCAGCTCGGCGGCAGCGAGCCGGACGAGCTTGCCGCCTGCGCGCGGCTGGCGCTGCGCTGGGGTTACGACGAAGTCAACCTCAACTGCGGCTGCCCCAGCCCGCGGGTGCAGCGTGGGGCGTTCGGCGCTTGCCTGATGGCCGAGCCGGGGCTGGTGCGCGACGCGGTGGCGGCGATGCGTGAGGCCGTGGGCGATGCGCTGCCGGTCACGATCAAGCACCGCGTCGGCATCGACCGGCAGGACAGCTACGGCTTTGTGCGCGATTTTGTCGGCACCGTGGCCGAGGGGGGCTGCTCGGTGTTCATCGTCCACGCTCGTGCGGCGTGGCTCGACGGACTGAGCCCGAGAGACAACCGTGAGATCCCGCCGCTGCGGCCGGAGTTCGTCGCGCGGCTCAAGGCCGATTTCCCGGCGCTGACCTTTGTGCACAACGGCGGCCTCAGAACCCTGGACGAGATGCAGGCGGCACTGCAGCATGCGGATGGGGTGATGGTCGGCCGCGCCGCGTATCACGACCCGTGGATGCTGGCACAGTGGGACTTCCGGTTTTTCGCCAGCGAGGCAACCGCGCCGACGCGCGAGGCGGTGGAGGCGCAGATGGTCGACTACCTCGCGGCCTGGCAGGCCGCGGGCGGGCAGGCGCAGGCGGTGGTGCGGCACATGCTCAATCTGTGGAAGGGCGAGCCCGGCGCGCGGCTGTGGCGGCAGGCGCTATCTGACCCGCAGGCGCTGGCCGGTCTGCCCGCGGCCGAGCTGTTTGCCCGCGCGACCGCGGCGCGGCTGGCTGCGCGCGACGCGGTGTTGCAATCAGCCCAGGCGGCGGTGCTGGCGGCGGTGGAGTGAACTGGCGGGCCGGTTTCAGGCGCTGACCAGCGCCGGCTGCTGCAGCAGGTGCCGCGCGGCGGCGGCGAATTCGGCCGGGTCGATGCTGCGCAGCTGCAGCGGCTCGGCCGCGGCGAAGCGGGCGAACAGCCGATCCTGCGAATGCGAGTAGCTTGGGTCGTAATGCCGCGCGAGGATGTCGGCGGTGAATTCGCGCAGCGCACCGGCGGCGGTGAGTTGCTGCCAGTGCTCCACCGTCGCGTTGCCGCGCAGTGCGCGCAGGCTGTCCAGCCGCCGGTGCAGCAGCGGCAGGTCGGCCGCCAGTGCCGCGTAGTCCTGCAGCAGCAGTTCGACCCGCGCGGCATCGGGCAGATCCAGCCGCACGCAGTCGCTGCCGTGCAGGCGGTCGAGCAGCGCCGGCGGCAGGTGGAGCGCGCCGATCTTGCGGCTCTCGGCCTCGACGAACACCGGCTGCGCCGGGTCAAAGCGCCGCAGCGCGTCCCAAAGCGCGGTGTCGAACAGCTTTTGCGGCGGCTGCACTGCGCCCGGCGCCAGCCCGAGCACCGAGCCGCGGTGGTTGGCCAGACCTTCGAGGTCCAGCACCTGCGCACCGGCCTCGCGCAGCGCAGCAAGCAGCCGGCTTTTGCCGCTGCCGGTGGCGCCGCAGATCACGCGAAAGCGCAGCTGCGCGGGCAAGGTGTCCAGATCGGCCAGCACCACCCGCCGCAGTTCGCGGTAGCCGCCTTGCACCACCGCGACCGAAAACCCTACCCGCGCCAGGATGTGCGCCATCGCGCCCGAGCGGTTGCCGCCGCGCCAGCAATACACCAGCGGTCGCCAGCTCTTCGGCAAGTCGGCTGCGTGACGGTCCAGGTGATCGGCGATGTTGCGGGCGATCAGCGCGGCGCCGATTTTGTTGGCGCTGAACGGGTCGACCTGGGTGTAAATCGTGCCGACGCGGGCGCGCTGCTCATCGTCGAGCACCGGCCAGTTCACCGCGCCGGGCATGTGGTCGAGGGCGAATTCGGCCGGGCTGCGCACGTCGATCACGGCGCTCCAGTCGTCGAGTTGCCGCAGCGCCTGCGCGGCGTCGATCGGGCGGGGGTTCATGCCGGGGATTTTGCCGCGGCGCGCAGCAGCGGCTGCAAATGCGGCCAGACGTTGGCCAGCATCGTGGGCTGCGCCTGCGCGGTCGGGTGGATGTTGTCGGCCTGGAACCAGTTCGGGTGCTGCACCACCCCGGCGAGCAGAAACGGCACCAGCGCGACCTTTTCGCTGCGCGCCACCGCGGGAAAGATCGCGGCAAAGCGCTGGGCGTAGGCCGGGCCGTAATTGGGCGGGATCTGCATGCCCACCAGCAGCACCTGCGCACCGGCCTGGCGACAGAGCTGAACCATGCGCGCCAGATTGGCCTGGGTGTCGGCCAGCGACAGACCGCGCAGTGCGTCGTTGCCGCCGAGTTCGATGATCACCACCCGCGGCTTGTCGCGCGCCAGCAGCGCCGGCAGCCGCGCCAGGCCGCCTGCGGTGGTGTCGCCGCTGATACTGGCGTTGACCACGGCCCAGGCCGGACGCTGCGCAGCCAGCCGCGCGCGCAGCAGATCGACCCAGCCCTTGCCGGTTTCCAGGCCATAGCCGGCCGACAGGCTGTCGCCCAGCACCAGCAGCACCGGCGCGTTCGGCGCTGCGGCCTGCGCACCGGCACCAGCCAGCAGCGCGGCCAGAGCGAGCAGGGCGGTGCGGCGATTCACACGCAGCGGCCCGGATGCCGCTTCAAAGGGGTACGACGCGACGGAAGGCGACGCCGCAGGGGGTGTTTCTACAATCGCTGGCTTGGATTCCATGACATCGACGCGGGTCGCAGCCCGCCGGCCCACATGACCGACGTGATTGTCGCGCAGGCGCTGCGCAAAACCGTGGCCGATGCCGGCGAGGCACTGACCATTCTCGACGCGATCGACCTGCGTGTGCCCGCCGGCGCGCGGGTGGCGATCACCGGGCCGTCGGGCTCGGGCAAATCGACCCTGCTGGCGCTGCTGGCCGGGCTGGATTTGCCCAGCAGCGGGCGGGTGCTGATCGACGGGGTCGACCTGGCCAGCCTGGACGAAGACGGCCGCGCCGATCTGCGCGCGAAAAAGCTGGGCTTCGTATTCCAGAACTTTCAGCTGATCGACCATTTCACCGCGCTGGAAAACGTCACCCTGCCGCTGGAAATCGCCGGCCGCGCGGCCGGAGCGGCCGACCAGGCCGAGCTGCTGCTGCGCGAGGTGGGGCTGGGCGGGCGGTTGCACCATCGCCCGGCGCTGCTGTCGGGCGGCGAGCAGCAGCGCGTGGCGCTGGCGCGCGCCTTTGTCACCCGGCCGCGGCTGGTGCTGGCCGACGAGCCCACCGGCAATCTGGACGCCGCGACCGGCGCGCGCATCATCGATCTGATGTTCCGGCTGCAGCAGGAAACGGGCGTGACCCTGGTGCTCGTCACCCACGACCGCGAACTCGCCGCCCGCTGCGAATTGGAATACACCCTGCACGCCGGACGGCTGGCGCAGGCCGTGCGCGAGGCCGCGGCGTGAAGGCGCTGTACGGCTTTCATGCCGTCGGTGCGCGGCTGCGGGCAGCGCCGCAGACGGTGCGAGAACTGTTCTTCGACCCGACCCGGCGCGACGCGCGCATGCAGCAGTTTCTGCGCAAGGTGCAGCAGGCGGGGGTGGACGCAGTGCCGCTGGAGTCGGCGCGGCTGGCAGCGCTGGCCGGCACCGAGCGGCATCAGGGCGTGGTCGCCCGGGTCGATGAACTGCCCGGGCCGGCCGACCTGCACGCCGTGCTCGACGCGGTCGAGGGCGCGCCGCTGGTGCTGGCGCTCGACGGCGTGACCGATCCGCATAACCTCGGCGCGATTCTGCGCACCGCCGATGCGGCCGGGGTGCATCTGGTCATCGCGCCGAAAGATCACGCCGTCGGGCTGAACGCAACGGTCGCGCGTGTGGCCAGCGGCGCGGCCGACACCGTGCCGTATCTGATGGTGACCAATCTGGTGCGCAGCCTGCGCGAGCTGCAGGAGCGCGGGCTGTGGGTGATCGGCACCGACGATCAGGCCGAGGCTGACCTGTATGGCGCAGACTGGCGCCAGCCGCTGGTGCTGGTGCTCGGCGCCGAGGGCCACGGCATGCGCCGGCTGGTGCGCGAGACCTGCGATCAGCTGGTGCGCATACCGATGGCCGGGGCGGTGGAAAGCCTCAATGTGTCGGTCGCCGCCGGGGTGTGCCTGTTCGAGGCGGTGCGGCAGCGGCGAGGCTGACGGCGCACGCGGGCGACCGCCCGCTCAATGCGGCGCCGACGAACTCGC
Source organism: uncultured Burkholderiaceae bacterium (assembly GCA_964389235.1). GTDB lineage: Bacteria > Pseudomonadota > Gammaproteobacteria > Burkholderiales > Burkholderiaceae_C > Thiomonas. Next base: position 34,718 of record CAYMDM010000013.1, on the reverse strand, counting down.
CCGCTCCAGGCGGTGGTGCATGCGCCGCAGCCCGAGCCAGACCAGCACCGCGATGATCGGGATCGACACCCCTTCGGCCAGCTTGCCGCTGATGTGCAGCCAGGGTTCGGCCGCCTCGAACAGATGACCGACCAGCGACGCCATGTAATACGTGATCGCCGCCACCGACAGCCCTTCGACCGTCTGCTGCAGCCGCAGCTGCAACTGCTGGCGACGGTTCATCGAGGCCAGCAGGCTGCGGTTTTGCTGCTGCACCGCGACTTCGACCCGGGTGCGTAGCAAGTTGGAGCAGCGCGACACCCGCTCGGACAGCGCCTGCTGCCGGCGCGCGGCCCAGGCGCAGGTCTGCATCGCCGGCGCCAGCCGCCGGTCGAGAAACTGGCCGATGGTCTGCAGTCCGAAAATGGGCCGCTCGCGCAGGTCTTCCACCCGGCGGTTAACCAGGTCGTAATAGGCGTTGGCGGCGGTGAAGCGGGCGTGCGAGCCGGCGTACACCGCCTCGACCTCGGCAGCGAGGTGGGTCAGCCGCTCCAGCGTCTGATGGTCGCGGCTGCTGGCGGCTTCACCGTCGTGTTCGCTGCGACCGATCGCGTCCATGATGCTCACCAGATCGGCCTCGAAACCGTTGAGCCGCGGGGTGAGCTGGCGCGCCAGCGGCAGTGCCAGCAGCGAGAGCAGCCGGTACGTTTCGATTTCGAGCAGACGCTGCACCAGCCGGCCGCGGCGGCGCTCGCTCATCGCCTTGCTCAGTACGATGAAGCGGGTAAAGCCATCGGCGGCAATGCGCAGATCGGTGAACACCTGCGCCAGCCTGTCGGTGACTTCGCTGCCCACCAGCGAATCGACGTCGAGCACGGCGGAAAAGTCCGGCAGCTCGTCGCAGGCGAATTCGCCCTCGGGCATCACCGCGACATGGTTGGCGCACAGCCGCTGTCCCGGAATGCCGGCCCGCCATTCGCTGGAAATGCGGTCGCAGGCGCAATGCGCGAACAGCGCGTCCTGCGGGCCCAGCGGGTCGTGGGTGATGAAGGTGTAGCTGACGAACTCGCCATGCCGTTCCCAGCGCAGCCGCACCGGCCCGATCTGCTCGGTGTGAAACATCGCCCCTTCGGCCGGCAGCGGCAGATGCAGCGGCGCGAGCAGCTGGCACAGATGGGTGTAGGACTGGCGCGACTGCTCCGCATCGACCCCCATCACCCAGTGGCTGATCTGCGCGGGCGCGCCGATGCGCTCAAAAGGCCGGGCGTGGATTTCGTTGTGCAGGGTCTGGCGCAGCGGGTGATCGTGCATACGTCGGAGGGTTTGAGGGTGGGTGGGCCGCAAGGATACCGAGCAGCGGGGTGCGCAACGCGCTCGGCGCCACCGCTGTCGCCCGGGCCGAAAATGCTATGATGCACAAGTTTTGCGCTGGCAGCTTGGCTTTCAGCTGTTGCGCGCAGAACACATTCGCGAACCGGCCCAACCAGGTGTTCGCGGTGCGCGCTGGCAGGGCGGACACAGACGTTCCCAGGCGCGCAGCGGATCGGGGCCGGATTTCAAGACCCAACTTGGACTTTTCATCATGACCGTTTCCATGCGTCAAATGCTCGAAGCCGGGGTGCATTTCGGGCACCAGACTCGTTTCTGGAACCCCCGGATGGCGCCGTTCATCTACGGCCACCGCAACAAGATTCACATCCTCAACCTCGAAAAAACCCTGCCGCTGTTCATCGAGGCGCAGAAGTTCGCGCGCCAGCTGGCGGCGCGTCGCGGCACCATTCTGTTTGTCGGCACCAAGCGGCAGGCCGGTGAAATCATCCGCGAGCAGGCGCAGCGTTGCGGCATGCCCTACGTCGACCAGCGCTGGCTCGGCGGCATGCTGACCAACTTCAAGACGGTCAAGACCTCGATCAAAAAGCTCAAGGACATGCAGGCGCAGGCCGCCGAGGGTGTGCTCGAGCAGATGAGCAAAAAAGAGGCGCTGATGTTCCAGCGCGAGCTCGACAAGCTGGAAAAGGCCATCGGCGGCATTCAGGACATGGCCGCGCTGCCCGACGCGCTGTTCGTCGTCGACGTGGGCTATCACAAGATTGCCGTGGCCGAGGCCAACACCCTGGGCATTCCGGTGATCGGCGTGGTCGACACCAACCACAGCCCGCTCGGTATCGCGCATGTCATCCCGGGCAACGATGATTCGGCCAAGGCGGTGACGCTGTATGCGCAGGGCATTGCCGACGCCATCCTCGAAGGCAAGAACGACGCGGTCAACGACGTGGTGCAGGCCATCGGCGAGGGCAGCGAAGAGTTCGTCGAAGTCAGCGACGAGGCGTCCGACGCCTGATCGCGCCGCGGCCTCCCGGCCTGAGCAATTTCTGGGGGCTGTTCGCGGACAGCCCCTTTTCACATATTCGATCGAATCAAGGAGTGCGAACGATGGCGGCAATTACCGCAAGCATGGTGGCCGAACTGCGGGCCAAGACCGATGCGCCGATGATGGAGTGCAAGAAGGCGCTGACCGAGGCCGACGGCGACATGGCCCGCGCCGAGGAAATTCTGCGCGTCAAGCTCGGCAACAAGGCGAGCAAGGCGGCGGCCCGCGTCACGGCAGAGGGCATCATTTCCGTCTATGTGAGCGGCAACGTCGGGGCGATGGTCGAGATCAACTGCGAGACCGATTTCGTCGCCAAGAACGACGATTTCCTCGCCTTCGGCAACGCGCTGGCCAAGCTGGTCGCGGAAAAGAACCCGGCCGACGTGGCAGCGCTGTCCGAACTGATGCTCGACGGTGAGACGGTCGAGACCCGCCGCAAGGCGCTGATCGGCAAAATCGGCGAGAACATGACCATCCGCCGTTTCGAGCGCTTTGCCAACAACCAGGCGCTGGCCAGCTACTTGCACGGTACCCGCATCGGCGTGGTCGTGCGCCACACGGGCGACGCCACCGCGGCCAAGGACGTGGCGATGCACGTCGCGGCGATGAAGCCGGTGTCGCTGTCGGCCGATGACGTGCCGGCCGAGCTGATCGCCAAGGAGCGCTCGATCGCCGAGCAGAAGGCCGCCGAGTCGGGCAAGCCGGCCGAGATCGTCGCCAAAATGGTCGAGGGCGCGGTGCAGAAATACCTCAAGGAAGTGTCTCTGCTCAACCAGCCGTTCGTGAAAAACGACAAGCAGACGGTCGAGCAGATGCTCAAGGCGGCGAACACCACGGTGCACGGCTTCACGCTTTACGTCGTGGGCGAGGGCATCGAAAAAAAGTCGGAGAACTTTGCCGACGAGGTGGCGGCGCAGATGGCTGCAGTCAAGCAAGGCTGAACGCCATCGCCCGGTTGACCGCCGGCGTGGCGGGCTGACCGGGCGGCTGCGCTGCACCGCGCGGCGCGGTGCAGCGGGGGTTGTCGGGTTTCGCGTCTTCATCCAGATCGGGAGTGTTCATGGCCGGTTTCCAGCGTGTTCTGCTCAAGTTGTCCGGCGAGGCCTTGATGGGCGATGACGCCTATGGCATCAACCGTGCCACCATCGAGGCGATGGTGCGCGACATCGCCCAGGTCGTGCGTCACGGGGTGCAGATGGCCATTGTCATCGGCGGGGGCAACATCTTCCGCGGCGTGGCCGGTGGCGCGGTCGGCATGGATCGCGCTACGGCTGACTACATGGGCATGCTGGCCACGGTGATGAACTCGCTGGCGCTATCCGATGCGATGAAGCACGCCGGACTCAACCCGCGGGTGATGTCGGCGATTGCGATCGATCAGGTGGTTGAAAGCTACGTGCGGCCCAAGGCGCTGCAGTATCTGGACGAAGGCAAGCTGGTGATCTTCGCCGGCGGCACCGGCAACCCGTTTTTCACCACCGATACCGCTGCGGCGCTGCGCGCGGCCGAAATCGGCGCGCAGGTCATGCTCAAGGCGACCAAGGTCGATGGCATCTACACTGCCGACCCGGCCAAGGATCCGACCGCGCAGCGCTACAGCCGCATCAGCTTCGACGAAGCCATTGCCAAGCGCCTGCAGGTCATGGATGCCACCGCTTTTGCGCTATGCCGCGACCAGAAGATGCCCATCCGCGTGTTCAGCATCTTCAAGCCGGGCGCGCTGATGCGCGTGGTGCAGGGCGAGGACGAAGGCACCGACGTCTACGTCTGAGGCGGGCCTTGCGCAGCGCCGGCCGCGGGCGGGCGCGCCATTCTGTTTACGGAGAGCCTCATGGGAATCGCAGACATCAAAAAAGTCACCGAAGACAAGATGACCAAGTCCATCGACGCGCTGCGCGCCAGCCTGGCCAAGGTGCGCACCGGTCGCGCCCACACCGGACTGCTCGACCATGTGATGGTCGACTACTACGGCACGGAAATGCCGATCAACCAGGTGGCCAACCTCAACCTCATCGACGCCCGCACCATCAGCGTGCAGCCGTGGGAAAAGAAAATGGTGCAGGCGGTGGAAAAGGCCATTCGCGAGTCCGACCTCGGCCTGAATCCGCAGACCCAGGGCGACCTCATCCGCGTGCCGATGCCGCCGTTGACCGAGGAGCGGCGGCGCGATCTGGTCAAAGTCATCAAGCAGGAGGGCGAGGGTGCGCGGGTGGCCGTGCGCAATCTGCGCCGCGACGCGAACCAACAACTCAAGGATCTGCTCAAAGCCAAGGAAATCTCCGAAGACGACGAGCGCCGCGCCCAGGACGAGGTGCAAAAACTCACCGACCGCTGCATCGCGGACATCGACAAGCTGCTGGCGCAGAAGGAAACGGAGATCATGGCCGTCTGATCCGGCCACTTCCGGGCGCAGCCGATGTCGGCGGCGTTCATGGTGTTCACTCCTTTCGCATGAGCAAAGCCAAAGCCGTCAAGCCTGCCGCGCCGCCGCCGCGGCACGTGGCCATCGTCATGGACGGCAACGGCCGCTGGGCGCAGCGGCGGTTCCTGCCGCGAACCTCCGGGCACAAGTTCGGCGTCGACGCGCTGCGCGCCGCGGTGCGGCATGCGGCGCTGCGTGGGATCGAACATCTCACGGTATTCGCGTTTTCATCGGAAAACTGGCGCCGCCCGCCCGACGAGGTGCGCACCCTGATGGAGCTGTTCGTGCAGGCGCTCAAGCGCGAATCGGCCGATCTGGCGCGGCAGGGGGTGCAACTGCACATCGTCGGCGACGTGTCGGCGCTGAGCGACGACATGCGCGCGCTGATCGCCGAAACCGAGGCAGCCACCCGCGACAACTCGCGGCTGGTGCTCAACGTTGCGCTGAACTATGGCGGCCGCTGGGACATGGTGCAGGCGGCACAGTCGCTGCAGCGTGATGGCGTGCCGATCGACGAAGCCGGGCTGGCGTCGCGCTTGGCACTGGCGCACTCGCCTGACCCCGACCTGCTGATCCGCACCGGGGGCGAGCGGCGCATCAGCAACTTCCTACTGTGGCAGCTCGCCTATGCCGAGCTGTATTTCACCGACGTGCTTTGGCCTGACTTCAACGATCAGGCCTTTGACGCCGCGCTGGCCGACTTTGCCGCGCGCCAGCGCCGGTTCGGCGGCGTGCCCGCCGCCGACAAGGCACCGCCCGCGGCGGCAGCCTGAGCCGGCACAAGCGGCAGGACGCATGCTGCGCACGCGCATTCTCACCGCCGCGGTGCTGCTGGCTCTGCTGCTGCCGACCTTGCTGGTCGCCAGTCCTTTGCCGTTTGCCTTGCTTTCGCTGCTGTTCGTCGCCGCGGGCATGGCCGAATGGGCGGCGCTGGTCGGTTTGCGCGCTCCAGCGGCGCGTGGATGGATTGCCGCCGCGTGGGCCATCGTCGCCGCGGCCGTGCTTTACGGGCTGCAGGCCGGCGGCTGGCAATTGCCGCCGGCAATGGCCTGGCTGTGGGGGCTGATGGCCGCGCTGTGGCTGGCTTTGCTTCTCGCCAGCCTGTCGCGCGCACGGGTGCCGGCGATGCTGCGCAGCGGCGCGCCCGGGGCGGTGCTCGGCGCGCTGGTGCTCGCGGTGGCGTGGCTGGCGTTGGTGGCGCTGCGGGTGCAGGGCACGGCCTATCTGCTGTCTCTGCTGGCGCTGGTGTGGGCGGCGGATATCGCGGCGTATTTCGGCGGTCGTGCCTGGGGGCGGCGCAAACTGGCTCCGGCGATCAGCCCGGGCAAGACCTGGGCGGGGGTCTGGTCGGCGCTGGTCGCGGTGCTGGTTTATGCGGCGCTGTGGCTGGTCTTGGGCGCGGGCGTGCCGAACGTGTTCGCCGACTTTCTGGCGAATTGGGGCTGGGTCGGCTGGACCGCCTGCGTGGTCGCGCTGCTGGTGTTTGCGATCGCGGGCGATCTGTTCGAGTCGCTGCTCAAGCGCGCGGCCGGTGTGAAGGACAGCGGGCGCATCCTGCCGGGACATGGCGGGGTGCTCGACCGCATCGACGCGCTGCTGCCGGTGCTGCCGCTGGCGATGTTTTTGCTCACGCGATGAAGCAGGTCACGGTTCTCGGCTCCACCGGCTCGATCGGCCGCAACACCCTGGCGGTGCTGGCGCTGCACCCCGATCGTTACCGCGTGTTCGCATTGGCGGCGCAACGCAGCGTGGCCCTGCTACGCGAACAGTGCCTGCAGTTCCGCCCGCGCTACGCGGTGCTGGTCGATGCCGCCGCGGCCGCTGCCTTGCGCGAGCAGTTGCGCGCGGCGGGCAGCGACACCGAGGTGCTGGTGGGCAGCCCCGCGCTGGACGCGGTGGCCGCCGCGCCTGAAGTCGACGTGGTGATGGCGGCCATCGTCGGCGCGGCCGGGCTGTCGGCCAGTCTGGCCGCGGCGCGCGCCGGCAAGCGGCTGCTGCTGGCGAACAAGGAGTCTCTGGTCGTCGCCGGAGACCTGCTGCTGCAGGCGCTGGAGCAGGGCGGCGGCACGCTGCTGCCGATCGACAGCGAGCACAGCGCGATTCTGCAGAGCCTGCCGGCCGACCGCAGCCGCTGGCCGCACGATGTGCACGACATCGTGCTGACCGCTTCAGGCGGCCCGTTCCGCCAGCGCGACCCTTCGACCCTGGCCGACGTCACGCCCGAACAGGCTTGCGCCCACCCTAACTGGCGCATGGGGGCGAAGATCTCGGTCGATTCGGCGACCATGATGAACAAGGCGCTGGAAGTGATCGAGGCACATTACCTGTTCGGCATGAGCCCGCAGAGAATCGGCGTGGTCATCCACCCGCAGAGCATCGTGCATTCGATGGTCAATTACGTCGATGGCTCGATGGTCGCGCAACTCGGCCAGCCCGATATGCGGGTGCCGATCGCCTACGGTCTGGCGTGGCCGCAGCGGCTGGCCTCGGGCGCGCCGGGACTGGATCTGGCGCAAATCGGCCGGCTGGATTTCGAACCGCCCGACCCGGCGCGATTTCCTGGGCTGGGCCTGGCGTTTGCCGCGCTGGACATGCCCATCGGTGCCTGCGCGGTGCTCAACGCGGCCAACGAGGTCGCGGTTGCCGCGTTCCTCGACCGTCGCATCCGTTTCACCGATATCCATCGCATCAACGCGAGCTTGCTGGAACGGGCAGAATCCGCGGGCGGCGACGACCTGCACGCCTTGCTGGCGCTGGACGCGCGCACCCGGGCGCAGGCGACCGAGCGGGTGCGCGAAATGGCGCGCTGAAAGCGACACCGCCTCGAAATCCGCGCTGGTGGTGCACGCAATTCCCGCCAGCGCGTTGATGGTGGCATTGATGGGCCTTGGATCATGAGCCTTCCTCTCACCCTGCTGGCTTTTCTGTTCGCACTGGCCGTGCTCATCACCATCCATGAGTACGGGCATTACCGTGTCGCGGTGGCGGCCGGGGTCAAGGTGCTGCGTTTTTCCATCGGCTTCGGCAAGCCGCTGCTGCGCTGGACGCGCGGGCCCGACCGCACCGAGTACGTGATCGCCGCGCTGCCGCTGGGCGGCTATGTGCGCATGCTCGACGAGCGCGAAGGCCCGGTCGATCCGGCCGAGCAGCACCGCGCCTTCAACCGCGCCAGCCTGGGCAAGCGGGCGGCCATCGTCGCCGCAGGCCCGGCGGCCAACCTGCTGCTGGCGGTGGTGCTGTTCGCCGTGGTCGCGCTGATCGGCCAGCAGGAGCCGCGCGCCATTCTCGCTGCGCCGCCGGCGCAGTCGGCCGCGGCGCTGGCCGGGGTGCGTGCCGGGGACGTGGTCGAAGCGGTGCGCGAGGGTGGCAGCCAGACCGCGGTGCGCAGTTGGACCGAGCTGCGCTGGCAGCTGCTCGATGCCGCGCTGAACGGCGAGTCGGTCGAGCTGCTGCTGCGCCGCGGCGAAGGTGGGCCGCAGCGCGGGGTCACCCTCGATTTCGCCGGCCAGCAGAATCAGGCGGAGAGCCCGGGCTTTCTCGATCGCTTCGGCCTGCAGCTGCAAGGCCCGCCGCCGGAATTGCAGAAGGTGCTGCCCGACGGCCCGGCCGCCGCGGCAGGGCTGCAGGCGGGGGATGTGATCAAGGCCGTCGACGGTCAGCCGCTGGCCAGCGCCAACGCGCTGATCAGCGCGGTGCAGCAGTCAGACGGCCGCCCACTGCGGCTGACGGTGCAGCGCGGCGGCCAGACCTTCGAGCGGACGCTGTCGGCGCGGCGCACCGAAGTGGGCGGACAGGCGGTGTGGCGCATCGACGCGGTGCTGGGCGGACGCATTCCGATGGTCGAGGTGCGGCGCGGGCCGATCGAGGCGCTGGCTTACGGGGCACAGCGCACCTGGGATCTGAGCGTGCTCACGGTCAAGACCCTCGGACGGATGATCATCGGCGAGGCCTCGCTGCGCAACCTCAGCGGGCCTGTCACGATTGCCGATTACGCTGGGCAGAGCGCCGCGCTGGGCTGGCTGCCTTACCTGAGTTTTCTGGCGGTGATCAGCGTGAGTCTGGGGGTGCTCAATCTGCTGCCGCTGCCCGTCCTCGATGGGGGGCACCTCTTGTATTATGCGTTCGAGGGTGTGACCCGGCGCGCCGTGTCGCAGCGCTGGCAGGAAAGACTGCAGCAAGGCGGTCTGGCGGTGATCGCCTTGATGATGATGATCGCGCTCTACAACGATCTGACCCGCTTGCTCGGGTAGCTCCCGTTTTCGTCCCGAGGTGAATTTGAGGTTCTCGCACGCTCTGCGCGGTGCGGCGTTGAGTGCAGTGGCCCTGGCCTGTGCCCACGCCTACGCTGCCGATTCCTTCACCATCAAAGACATCCGCGTCGAAGGGCTGCAGCGCACCGAGCCCGGCACGGTTTTCAGCTATCTGCCCTTCCGCGTCGGCGACACCTACACGCCCGAATTGGGCAGCGCCGCGATCCGTGCGCTGTTTGCCACCGGGCTGTTCAAGGACATCCGCATCAAGACCGACGATGACGTGGTCACCCTCATTGTCGAGGAGCGGCCGACGATTGCCGGCGTCGAGTTTTCCGGCATCAAGGAATTCGACAAAAAGGCGCTGACCACGGCGCTGGCCAGCGTCGGCCTGGCGGAAGCGCGGCCTTACGACCAGGCGCTGATCGACCAGGCGGTGCAGGAGCTCAAGCAGCAGTATCTGTCCAAGGGCTTCTACAACACCGAGGTCAAGGTCACGACCACGCCGCTGCCGCGCAACCGGGTCAATGTGCTGTTCACCGTGGTCGAAGGGCAGATCGCGAAGATCCGCTCGATCCGCATCGTCGGCAACCAGGCATTCAGCGAAGGCACGCTGCTCGATCAGTTCAGCCTGTCCACCCCGGGCTGGCTGAGCTGGTACACCAAGGACGATCAGTACTCCAAGTCCAAGCTCAACACCGACCTGGAGTCGCTGCGCTCGTACTACCAGGATCGCGGCTATCTGGACTTTCGCATCGAGTCGACCCAGGTCGCGCTGTCGCCCGACAAGGACGGCATCTACATCACCGTCAACATTCACGAAGGGCCAAAGTACACCGTTTCCGGCTACCAGCTCGAAGGCAACTATCTGGGCCTGACCGACGAATTCCGCGGGCTGGTCAAGCTCAAGCCCGGGCAGACCTACAGCGGCAAGCTGCTCAACGACAGCGTCAAGGCCATCTCCGACCAGTTCGGCGTCTACGGCTACGCCTTTGCCCGCGTCGAGGCCAAGCCGGTGATCGACCGGCAGAACGACACGGTGAGTTTCACCATCGAGGCCGATCCGGGCAAGCGCATCTATGTGCGCCGCATCGAGATCTCGGGCAACACCAAGACCCGCGACGAAGTCATCCGCCGCGAATTCCGCCAGTACGAAGACTCGTGGTACGACGGGGCCCGCATCAAGCTCTCGCGTGACCGCGTCGACCGCCTGGGCTACTTCAAGAACGTCAGCGTGCAGCCCAAGGAAGTGCCGGGCACGCCCGACCAAGTCGACCTCGAAACCAAGGTCGAGGAAAAGCCCACCGGCAGCCTGTCGGCCGGTGTGGGCTTTTCGAGCGCCGACAAGCTGTCGTTCAACGCCGGATTCAGCCAAGACAACATCTTCGGCAGCGGCAACAACTTCTCGATCGACCTCAACACATCGAGCTTCTACCGCACCCTGTCGGTGTCGAGCACCAATCCGTACTTCACCGAGGACGGCATCAGCCGCACCGTCAACGCCTATTACCGCACCATCCAGCCCTACACCTCGCAGGGCTCGAACTACTCCATCAAGACGCCCGGGTTCAACGTGCAGTTTGGCGTGCCGTTCACCGAGGAAGATCGCGTGTTCTTCGGTGCCGGCTACGAGCGCTACACCCTCGACCTCTCTCCCGGCGCGCCGGCCTCGTATATCGCCTACGTCAACCAATTCGGCCGCACCAGCAGCGGCGTGCCGCTGACCATCGGCTGGCAGCGCGACAGCCGCAACAGCGCGCTGGTGCCCACCGACGGTCGCTACCAGCGGCTGAGCGTGGAGGTCAGCCCGTTCTCCTCGATGCGCTACGCGCGCTTCACCTACCAGTATCAGCAGTTCTTCCCGCTCACCCGCTTGACCAACCTCGCGTTCAACGGTCTGGCCGGTTATGCCCATGGCATGGGCGGGCGGCCGCTGCCGATTTTCAAGAACCTGTACGCCGGCGGCATCGGCACGGTGCGCGGCTTCGAGCAGAGCTCGCTCGGGCCGCAGGACGCGCAGGGCAATGCGCTGGGCGGCTCCAAGCTGCTGGTGGCCGACTTCGAGTATCAGTTCCCGTTCCCCGGCACCGGGGTTGACCGCTCGCTGCGGCTGTCCATCTTCAACGACAACGGCTACGTCTGGGGTGAAAACCAGAAAGTCAGCCTGGGCGATATGCGCTCATCGGTCGGTATCGGCCTGAGCTGGATTTCGCCTATCGGCCCGTTGAAGTTCAGCCTGGCCAAAGCCGTGCGCTACCAGTCCACCGATAAACTGCAGCGCTTTCAGTTCACCGTGGGCACCGCCTTCTAAACCGCAACGCCATGAAATCCGGATCCATCCTTCGCCTGATTCAATCTGCAGCCGCTGCCGGCGCCGTGCTGTTCGCCGCTTCGGCCTGGGCGCAGAGCGCGCCGCCCGCGGGTGCGGTGGGCCCCGATAACGCCCCGGTGCGCATCGCCTTCATCAACACCGAGCGCGTGCTCAAGGACTCTTCGCTGGCCAAGGCGGCGCAGCAGAAGCTCGAGCAGGAGTTCGCCAAGCGTGACAAGGAACTGCAGGACATGGCCGCGAAGATCAAGTCGGCCAACGATGCGCTGCAGAAAAATGGCCCGGTGATGTCCGATGCCGACCGCATCAAGGCGCAGCAGAACATCGTCGACCTCAACCGCGAGTTCCAGCGCAAGCAGCGTGAATTCGGCGAAGACCTCAACGCCCGCCGCAACGAGGCGCTGGCCAGTGTGCTGGACAAGGCGAACAAGGTGGTGCGCGAGCTCGCGCAGAAGGACCACTACGACATCATTTTCCAGGACGCGGTGTACGTGAATCCGCGGCTGGACATCACCGACAAGGTGATCAAGGCGCTCGACGCCACCGCTTCATCGTCGGGCAAGTGACCGCGCCGGCCGCCGCTGCTGCGCCGGCCGCGGCCGGCCTGACCCTCGGTGAACTGGCCGGGCGGCTCGGCGCCGAGTTTGCGGGCGAGGCCGACTATTTGCTCGAACGCTTCCGTCCGCTGGCCAGCGCCGGGCCGCGCGACATCAGCTTTCTCGCCCAGCCCAAGCTGCTGCCACAGCTGACCGGCTGTGAAGCCGGGGCAGTGATCCTGCCGCTGCAGTTGCGCGACACCCTTCCGCCTTCGGGCCGCGCGCTGTATGTCGCCGACCCTTACCTGGCCTACGCCCGCGCCTCGCAATGGTTCTGGCGACTGCAGCATCCGCGCCCGCAGCCCGGGATCCACGAGCGCGCGGTGGTCGACCCCACTGCACAGATCGGTGCCGGAGTGCGTATCGACGCGCTGGCGGTGATCGAGGCCGGCGCGCAGATCGGCGAAGGCTGCCACATCGGCGCGGGTTGCTTTGTCGGCGCGCGTGCGGTGCTCGGGCGCGACTGCGTGCTGCACCCGCGCAGTGTGGTGATGCACGACTGCGTGCTGGGTGCGCGCTGCGAACTGCAGCCGGGCGCGGTGATCGGCGGCGATGGCTTCGGCTATGCGCGCGATGAAACCGGCGCCGGGGTCAAGATCGCCCAGGTCGGGCGGGTGGTGATGGGCGACGACGTGCACATCGGCGCCAACACCACGGTCGACCGCGGGGCGATGGACGACACGGTGATTGCCGATGGGGTGAAGATCGACAACCTCGTGCAGGTCGCGCACAACGTGCGCATCGGCGCGCACACCGCGATTGCCGGCTGCGTCGGCATTGCCGGCAGCGCCACCATCGGCGCCAACTGCTTTCTCGGCGGCGGGGTCGGCGTGGCCGGGCACCTGGAAATCGGCGACGGGGTGATCGTCTCCGGCATGAGCCTGGTGATGCGATCGCTGCGCGAGCCCGGGCGCTACAGTGGCGCCTACCCGATCGAACCGCAGGCGCAGTGGGAGCGCAACGCCGCCAATCTGCGCCATTTGCGTGAACTGCGCGACCGCATCCGCGCCCTCGAACAACGACTTCAGATGCCCCACAACGACTCCGCGACATGAGCTCCACTGCCGTCCACGACATTGCCGACATTCTCAAGCTGCTGCCGCACCGCTATCCGATGCTGCTGGTCGATCGCGTGGTCGAGCAGGTCAACGGTCACCACATCAAGGCCTACAAGAACGTCACCATCAACGAGCCGTTTTTCACCGGCCATTTTCCGCAGAAGGCCATCATGCCCGGGGTGCTGATTCTCGAAGCGCTGGCGCAGGCCTCGGGCATCCTTGCCTTCGGAACCGTCAACCGCACGCCCGACGACGGCTCGCTCTACTACCTCGTCGGCATCGACAACGCTCGGTTCAAGCAGCCGGTGGTGCCGGGTGATCGGCTCGATCTGTATGTGGAGATGGTGCGCAATATGCGCGGCATCTACAAGTTCACCGCGGTCGCCTCGGTCGATGGCAACACCGTCGCCACCGCCGACCTGATGTGCACCGAGCGCGGCGCGGGCTGAACACCGATGGCGCGCATTCATGCGACCGCGCTGGTCGACCCGGCGGCCGAGCTCGATGCTGATGTCGAAGTCGGCCCCTACGCGCTGATCGGCCCGCAGGTGCGCGTCGGCAGCGGCACCCGCATCGGCGCGCACGTGGTGCTGACCGGGCGAACGACTCTCGGCCGCGACAACGAGCTGCACCCTTTCAGCGTCATCGGCGGCGTGCCGCAAGACAAGAAATACGCCGGTGAACAAACCGAACTGCACATCGGCGACCGCAATGTGATCCGCGAATACTGCACCGTGCACATCGGCACCGTGCAGGACGGCGGCGTCACCCGCATCGGCAGCGACAACTGGATCATGGCCTACGTGCACATCGCGCACGATTGCCAGGTCGGCAGCCACACCACCTTCGCCAACAACGCCCAGCTCGCCGGCCATGTGCGGGTGGGCGACTGGGCGGTGCTTGGCGGCTACACCGGGGTGCATCAGTTCGTTCGCATCGGCGCCCATGTGATGACCGGCATCAGCTCGGTGGTGCTGCAGGATGTGCCGCCGTACACCCTGATCGGCGGCCATCCGGCGCAGCCGCACGGGGTCAACAGCGAAGGGCTGCGCCGCCGTGGCTTCGACGCGCAGCGCATCGCCACGCTGCGCGAGGCGTATCGCCGGCTGTACCGCCAGGGGTTGACGCTGGAGCAGGCGCGGCAGTCGCTGCGCGAACTGCAGTCCGAGCAGCCGCCTGAATCGGCGGCTGACGTGCAGGCGCTGGTGGACTTCCTGGCCGAGCCGGGTCGCGGCATCGCCCGTCCCTGATCGGCCTGCGCACCCCTCCGATGAGCGGTCTGCAGATCGCAGCGGTCGCCGGCGAGGCCTCGGGCGATCTGCTCGCCGCGCCGGTGCTGCAGGCGCTGCGGCAACACCGGCCGGAAATCGAGGCGGTTGGCATCGGCGGGCCGCGCATGCAGGCTGCCGGGCTGCAAGCGTGGTGGCCGAGCGAGCGGCTGGCGGTCAACGGCTACGGCGATGTGCTGCGCCGCCTGCCCGAGCTGCTGCACATCCGCGGCGCGCTGCGCCGCCGGCTGCTGGCGCGGCCGCCGGCGGTGTTCGTCGGCGTGGACGCGCCCGATTTCAACCTGCCGCTGGAGCGAAAGCTGCGCGCAGCGGGCATTCCGGTGGTGCACATGGTCAGCCCGTCGATCTGGGCGTGGCGGCGCGAGCGTATCGAACTCATCCGCGAAGCGGTCGACCACATGCTGTGCGTGTTCCCGTTCGAGCCGGCGGTGTATGCCGACACCGGGGTCAAGGCCAGCTACATCGGCCACCCGCTGGCGCAGATCATTCCGCAGCAGCCCGATCAGCCGGACTCGCGCCGGCACTTGGGCTTGCCCGAGCAGGGGCGGGTGCTGGCCGTGCTGCCGGGCAGCCGCGCCGGCGAGGTGCGCTTGCTGGCCGAGCCGTTCATCGCCGCGGCGGCCGAGCTGCATCGCCGCCACCCGCTGGCTGCGGTGGCGGTGCCGGTTGCGCATGCGGGCCTGCGCCCGGCGCTGGAAAATGCGGCGAAGCAGCACGCGCAACTGCCGCTGCGGTTGATCGACGGCCAGTCGCACGCGGTGCTGGCCGCCTGCGATCTGGCGTTGGTCGCCAGCGGCACGGCGACGCTGGAATGCGCGCTGTTCAAGCGGCCGATGGTGATTGGCTACCGCGTGTCGGCGCTGTCGGCCTGGATGATGCGAGGCCGCAACTACCTGCCCGACATCGGCCTGCCCAACATCCTCGCCGGCCAGCGGATCGTGCCCGAACTGGTGCAGGAGGACTGCACCCCGCCCGCGCTGGCCGCGGCGCTGGCCGGTTGGATCGAGCAACCGGCGCGCGCCGAGGCGCTGCGCGCTCGCTTTGCCGAGATGCACCGCGAGCTCACCCGCGACACCGCGCGGCTGGCGGCCGAGGCGATTCTGGCGGCGGCGCGCATATGAACCCGAGCGTTGACACCCTGCCGCTGTTTGCCGAGCCGGCTGCGCCGGGGCGGGTCATCGCTGGCTGCGACGAAGTCGGCCGCGGCCCCTGGGCCGGGCCGGTGGTGGTCGCGGCCGTGGTGCTCGACCCGGCGCGGCCGATCGCCGGGCTGAACGACTCCAAGAAGCTGAGCGCGCGGCAGCGGCAGCGACTGGACGCGCAGATCCGCGAGCAGGCGCTGGCTTGGTGCATCGCCGAGGCCAGCGTGGAAGAGATCGACCGACTCAACATCCTGCAGGCCACGCTGCTGGCGATGCAGCGGGCGGTGGCCGGGCTGCGCTGCGCGGTCGACGAAGTGTGGGTTGACGGCAAGCAGCTGCCGACGCTGCCGATGCCGGCTCGCGCTTTCGTCGGCGGCGACGCCACGCACGCGCCAATCGCCGCAGCCTCGATCATCGCCAAGGTCTGGCGCGACCGGCTGATGGCCGAGCTTGCGGCGCAGTATCCCGGCTACGGTTTCGAGCGCCACGCGGGCTACGGCACGGCCGCGCATCACGCCGCATTGCTTACACTGGGCCCCTGTGCGATACACCGCCGCAGCTTCGCCCCCATCCGTGCGCTGACCCAGGACGCCTCGTCGTGAAACGCATCACCTCGGCCGAAAACCCGCTGATCAAATCCCTGCGCGCACTGTCCACCGAGCCCGGCGCGGTGCGCAAGCTCGGGCAGGTATGGCTGGAGGGTATCCATCTGGTCGAGGCCGCCCTGGCTGCCGGCCACGCCCCCGACCCGCTGATCACCACCGACACCGGACTGCTCGACCCGGAGATTGCCGCGCTGGTCGAGCGCGTGGGCACGGCCAACACCGTGGTGCTGCACCAGGCGCTGTTCAACTGGATCAGCACGGTGGAAAACGGCCCGCATGTGGGCATGATCATCGCCCGACCCAAAACCGGCAAACCGCGCGCCGGTACCGCGCTGATCCTCGACCGCGTGCAGGACGCCGGCAACGTCGGAACGATGCTGCGCACCGCGGCGGCGGCCGGCTGCGGCGCCGCGTATCTGCTGCGGGGCTGCGCCGGGGCGTGGACGCCCAAGGTGCTGCGCGCAGCGATGGGCGCGCATTTCGTGCTGCCGGTGTTCGAGGATGCGCCGCTCGATCAGGTGCTGACCATCTGCCCGCGCCCGCTCTACGCCACTCACCAGATGGCCGACACCACGCTGTGGGAGCTGCCGTTGGCGCAGCCCGTGACCTGGGTGTTCGGCAACGAAGGGCAGGGCATTTCCGAGGAGCTGGTGGCCAAGTGCTCGGCGCTGGTGCGCATCCCGCAGGCCGACGGCGTGGAGTCGATGAACGTCGCCGCCAGCGCGGCGATCTGCCTGTTCGAAGGCGTGCGGCAGAGCCAGTTCGCCAACGTGCAGCCGGCCGGCAACTGACCGGGCCAACGCGGCGGGCGGCTCGCCGGCTCAGACGTCCAGCGGGCGGCGCACCAGCGCCAGCGACAGCGAACCGGCCGACGCCCACACCCGTCCGCCCAGACTCATGTGGGTAACGTGCACACGCACCTGATGCGCGGCGGCCGTGGTCTTGAACACCTCGAACTCGGGTGAGCTGCGCAGTTCGCGGATGCTGCCGTCCACGCTGATCTGCACCGCCGAGGCGGCCAGCGCGTCCGACGCAATCAGCTCGGCCGCCTGGCGGAAAATTTCGGCGACGGCCGACTTCCAGTTTTTCATCCGACCTTCGACGCTGAAACCACCGCCGCGGCTGAGCAGCACCGGGTAGCGCTGCATGATGCGCACCAGGCTGGGGCTGCAGGCCTCGATCCACGGTTGCAGCGCGGGCGATTGCAGCCGGCCGAGGCTGTGCGTCACGTCGGCCGGAAAGCCGGGCGCGACCCACACCTGCAGATGCTGCGCCAGCCGGTCGGCCAGATGCGCGAGGTTGCCCAGATCGCCGCGCTGTACCTCGGGCGTGGACAGCAGCAGCCGCGTCAGCAGCGCCGGGCCCGACAGCAGCGAGCGCGAGTTGACCACCTGCATCACGAACTCCGACGGCAGCTTGCGGCTGCGGCGCAGATCGACGATTTCGCCATGGTGGGCGTGCAGCATGCGCTCGACCACCGAGGCGGCGTCGATCAGCGCCGGATGCGTGGCCAGCACCAGCAGGCGGTCGAAGTTCAGCGCCAGATGCGGATGCATGCGGTAGCTCAGCGCCTCCACCGTCGGCGCGCTGACCTCGGCGCTGCGGATGCGCTCGTGGCTGAGCTGGCGCGAGACGGTGCGCACCTCGCTGTCGCCGCGGTCGAGCACGGTGCGGCCGGGCCAGTGGATGGACAGCGGCAGGATGCGCACCCGGCGGTCGGCGGCCATCGTCCCCGACAGATCGGTGCCGGCATCGACCATGATGCCCAGCATCGGCGTGTCGCTGCGCGCCGGGTCCACCGGCAGCGCCTGCTCGCGGTCGGGCAGCTTCTGCTGGGTGGAGGCAAAGCCGATAAGGTAGGCGTTGCGGTCGGTGTCGCGCATGAATGTCCCCCCGGACGTTTGGTGAACCCGTAAGTGGCGCCGGCTGCGGTGCGGTTCAGTATTCCAGCCGGTCGGGTCGGATCTGCTGCAGGATGGTGGTGGCGATTTCCTCGATGGATTTGTGCGTCGACGACAGCCAGCGGATGCCTTCGCGCCGCATCAGTTTCTCTGCTTCGCTCACCTCATAACGGCAATTGTCCAGCGAAGCGTAGCGGCTGTCGGGCCGGCGCTCGCGCCGGATTTCGCTCAAGCGCTCGGGCGCGATCGACAGCCCGAACAGCTTGCTGCGCACGCTCTGCAGCGCATCGGGCAGTTTCATGCGCTCGAAGTCGTCGGGAATCAGCGGGTAGTTGGCGGCGCGCACCCCGTGCTGCATCGCCAGATAAAGCGAGGTCGGCGTCTTGCCGCAGCGCGACACCCCGACCAGGATGACCTCGGCGTCCTGCAGGTTGCGCACCGACTGGCCGTCGTCGTGCATCAGCGAGAAATTGATCGCGTCGATGCGGTCGTGATACTGCGGACTGCGCGCCGCATCGGAAAAACGGCCGATGCGGTGGTTGGACTTCATGCCGAAGGCCTGCTCCAGCGGGGCGATGAACCCGGTGAACAGATCGAGCACCATGCCGCGGCTGCCGCGGATGATGTCGAGCACCTCGTCGTTGACCAGAGTGACGAACACCACGGGCGGCGCGCCTTCGGCATCGGCCGCGGCGTTGATGCGCTCGGCGGCGGCCACCGCTTTCTGCACCGAATCGACGAAGGGCAGGCGGGTGCGATGTGGGGTGAGGTCGAACTGCGCGAGGATGGAATTGCCGAAGGTCTCTGCGGCGATCCCCGTGCCGTCGGAGACAAAAAACACCGATCGATTGGGCATGGGTCAGTGGGGCAAACCTAGAATGTTGCGCATTGTCAGAAAACGCCGACGCCCCGCTGCAGAACATCGACTCGATAAGCGGCCGCAACTCCCGGCGGAGACACCCCATTTCCTTTGGCTTTTCATTCTATTGAGGACTTTTCCATGACTTCTGCAAGCGCATCGCCCCACACGGGCCAGGAATTGGTTTTGCGTCTCGACGACGTGCGCATGAGCGACATCGAACAGGTCGGCGGCAAAAACGCCTCGCTCGGCGAAATGATCAGCCAGCTCGCCAGCGAGGGCGTGCGGGTGCCCGGCGGCTTCGCCACGACCGCCCATGCCTACCGGCAGTTTCTGCAGCAGGGCGGGCTGCAGCAGCGCATCGAGCAGTTGCTCGACGGGCTGGACGCCGACGACGTGCGGGCGCTGGCGCAGACCGGCGAGCAGATCCGTCGCTGGATTCTCGACACCCCGTTCCAGCCGGCGCTGGAGCAGGCCATCCGTGACGCCTTTGCGGCGCTGACGGCCGGGGACGAGCAGGCGAGCTTTGCCGTGCGCTCGTCGGCCACCGCCGAAGACCTGCCAGACGCTTCCTTCGCCGGCCAGCAGGAGAGCTTTCTGAACGTACGCGGCATCGACGCCGTGCTCGAAAAAATCAAGGAGGTGTTTGCCTCGCTGTACAACGACCGCGCGATTTCCTACCGCGTGCACAAGGGCTTTGTGCACAGCGAAGTCGCGCTGTCGGCCGGAGTGCAGCGCATGGTGCGCAGCGACAAGGGCATGTCCGGGGTGATGTTCACGATGGACACCGAGTCGGGGTTTCCCGACGTGGTGTTCATCACCGCGTCGTACGGACTGGGCGAGACCGTGGTGCAGGGCGCGGTCAACCCCGACGAGTTCTACGTGTTCAAGCCCACGCTGCGTGCCGGCAAGGAGGCCATCATCCGCCGCAACCTCGGCTCCAAGCTGGTGCGCATGGAGTTCGCGCCGCCGGGGTCGGCGCAGCTGGTGCAGCTGGTCGACACGCCGTCGGAGCTGCGCAACCGCTATTGCCTGAACGACGACGAGGTGCACGAGCTGGCGCGCTTTGCGCTGATCATCGAGCAGCATTACGGGCGGCCGATGGACATCGAATGGGGCAAGGACGGCATCGACGGCCACCTCTACATCCTGCAGGCGCGGCCGGAGACCGTGAAGTCCGGCGCTCATGGCCGCACCGAGCACCGCTACACCCTCAAGGGCAAGGGGCAGGTGCTGGTGTCGGGACGGGCGATCGGGCAGAAGATCGGCGCCGGCCCGGTGCGGGTGGTGCAGTCCATCGCCGACATGCACGAGGTGCAGGCGGGCGACGTGCTGGTGACGGACATGACCGACCCGAACTGGGAGCCGGTGATGAAAAAGGCCGCGGCCATCGTCACCAACCGGGGCGGGCGCACCTGCCACGCGGCCATCATCGCGCGTGAGCTCGGCATCCCCGCGGTGGTCGGCTGCGGCAACGCGACCGAGGTGCTCAAGGACGACATGCTGGTGACCGTGTCGTGCGCCGAGGGCGACACCGGGCACATCTACGACGGACTGCTCGAAACCGAAGTCACCGAGGTGCAGCGTGGCACCATGCCCGAACTGCCGGTGAAGGTGATGATGAACGTCGGCAACCCGCAGCTGGCGTTCGACTTTGCGCAGATCCCCAACCAGGGCGTCGGGCTGGCGCGGCTGGAGTTCATCATCAACAACAACATCGGTGTGCATCCGCGCGCGGTGCTCGAATATCCCAACGTCGACCCCGATCTGAAAAAGGCGGTAGAAAGCGTGGCCCGCGGTCACGCGAGTCCGCGTGCGTTCTATGTCGACAAACTGGCCGAGGGCATCGCCACCATCGGCGCTGGGTTCTATCCCAAGCCAGTGATCGTGCGGTTGTCGGACTTCAAGTCCAACGAATACAAAAAGCTCATCGGCGGCTCGCGCTACGAGCCCGACGAAGAAAACCCGATGCTCGGGTTCCGCGGCGCGTCGCGCTATGTCTCGGCCGAGTTCGCGCAGAGCTTCGAAATGGAATGTCTGGCGCTCAAGCGGGTGCGCGAGCAGATGGGGCTGGACAACGTCGAAATCATGGTGCCGTTCGTGCGCACCCTGACCGAAGCGCGCGGGGTGATCGATCTGCTCGCCCGGCATGGTCTCAAGCGCGGTGAAAACGGGCTGCGCATCATCATGATGTGCGAAGTGCCGTCCAACGCCGTGCTGGCCAGCGAGTTCCTGCAGCATTTCGACGGCTTTTCCATCGGCTCGAACGACCTCACCCAACTCACTCTCGGGTTGGACCGCGATTCCGGGCTGGTCGCGCAGGCGTTCGATGAGCGCGACCCCGCGGTCAAGGCGCTGCTGGCGCAGGCGATCGCCGCGTGCCGCGCGGCCGGCAAATATGTCGGCATCTGCGGCCAGGGGCCGTCGGACCATCCGGATCTGGCGCAGTGGCTGATGGAGCAGGGCATCGGATCGATCTCCCTCAACCCGGATACGGTGATCGATACCTGGCAACGTCTGGCGGCCAAGTGAGCCACCGACCATCCGCGCGTTTTTGCCTATAATACTCGGTTCCTTGCCGCACCGGTGACTGACGCCCCGGGCGGCTTCTATCCACAAGGAGCGCGAGCGCAGCCGGCCACAGGCTTGTTGCGCTTGCGGCCGTTTTCAAGGAGTGTGCATGCGTCACTACGAAATCGTGTTGATCTTCCATCCGGATCAGAGCGAGCAGGTGCCGGCGATGGTCGAGCGTTACAAGTCGGCCGTCACCGCCAAGGCGGGCAAGATCCACCGCGAGGAAGACTGGGGCCGCCGCCAGCTGGCCTACCCCATCCAGAAACTCGCCAAGGCGCACTACGTGTGCCTGAACGTCGAGTGCGACCTCGAAACCCTGCGTGAGCTCGAGCACAGCTTCAAGTTCAACGACGCCGTGCTGCGCCATCTGGTGGTCAAGATGGACAAGGCCGAGACCGCGCCGTCGGTGATGATGAAGCACGTCGAGCGCGAGGAAGCGCGCAAGGCGCAACAGGAGCAGTCGGCCTGATCAATCGGCTGGAATTCCAGGGCGTGCTGACCGAGCGGGGCGCGATGCGCTACACCCCGGCCGGCATCGAAGCCGTGGACTTCGTGCTGCAGCACCGATCCACCCAGAGCGAGGCCGGCGTGCCTTGCGATGTGCAGCTCGAATTGCGCTGCGTCGGGTTCGGAGCGATGGCGCGCACCGTCCAAGGCATGACCCCGGGAACACAACTGCAAGTCACCGGATTTCTGCGTGCAGCGCGTCGCGGCTCAAATGCCGTCCGACTGCACGTGACCCAATGCAATGAGGTATGAACATGGCTCCACCCCGTAAGTTTGACAAAAAGGGCGATCCCAAGCGTCGCCGCAACCAGCAGTCCTCGCTGTTCAAGCGCAAGCGCTTCTGCCGCTTCACCGTCGCCAAGGTCGAGCGCATCGACTACAAGGACGTCGACGTGCTCAAGGATCTGATTGCGGAAAACGCCCGCATCATTCCGGCGCGCCTGACCGGCACCAGCGCCCACTATCAGCGCCAGCTCAACACGGCGATCAAGCGTGCGCGCTTTCTCGCGCTGCTGCCGTACACCGACCTGCACAAGGGCTGATCCGGAGACGCGACCATGCAAGTGATTCTTCTCGAAAAAGTCCACAACGTCGGTAATCTGGGGGATGTCGTCCGGGTCAAGGACGGCTACGCTCGCAACTTTTTGATTCCGCAGAAAAAGGCCCGCCGTGCCACCGCGCAGGCGATGGCCGAGTTCGAGGCGCGCCGCGCCGAAATGGAAAAGGCCGCGGCCGACAAGCTGGCCGCCGCGCAGTCCGCCGGCGAAAAGCTCAGCGGCTACGTCGTCACCCTGGTGCAGAAGGCTGGGGTCGACGGCCGGCTGTTCGGCTCGGTGACCAGCGCCGATGTCGCCGCCGCGCTGCAGAAAGCCGGCTTCGATGTCGCCAAGAACCAGGTGCGTTTCCCCGCCGGTCATGTCAAGACCACGGGCGAACACCCGGTCGAGGTGCATCTGCACACCGACGTCAACGTCGCGATCACCCTGCAGGTGCAGGCCGAGGCGATGTAATCGGCGGTGCGCGGCGCCGCCCGCGTCGCGTCAAGCCCTGCAAAGGCCGCTCGCAAGGCGGCCTTTGTCGTTTCTGGCCGCGCGGCGGGTGGCACAATGGCCAGACCCCGCCGCCTGATCTCTCACAGCTTTCCGATGCAAGATTCCGCCCTGGACATCATCCGCACGCCGCCGCATTCCATCGAGGCCGAGCAATCGGTGCTCGGCGGGCTGCTGCTCGACAACCAGGCGTTCGATCGCATCGCCGATCTGCTGGTCGCCGCGCATTTCTATCGCTTCGAGCATCGCACCATCTATCAGGCGATCGCCGACCTGATCAATCTGAACAAGCCGGCCGATGTGATCACCGTGCTGGAGGCGCTGCAGTCCATTGGCAAGCACGAGGAATGCGGCGGTCTGCAATATCTCAATGCGCTGGCGCAGAGCGTGCCCAGCGCGGCCAATATCCGCCGCTATGGCGAAATCGTGCGCGAGCGGGCGGTGCTGCGCCAGCTTGTGACGGTCAGCGACGAAATCGCGCAGACCGCACTCAACCCGCAGGGCCGCGCGGTGCAGCAGATCCTCGACGAGGCCGAGTCGCGCATTTTCGCGATTTCGGAGGAGGGGGCGCGTGGTTCGGCCGGTTTCCAGTCGATGAACCGGCTGCTGGGCGAACTGCTCGAACGGGTGGAAAAGCTCGCGGCGCAGGGCGGTGCCGACACCACCGGCGTGCCTTCGGGATTCAGCGACCTCGATCGCATGACGGCCGGATTGCAGCCGGGCGATCTGATCATCGTCGCCGGCCGGCCGTCGATGGGCAAGACCGCGTTTTCGCTCAACATCGCCGAGCATGTGGCGACCAACGAGCAGTTGCCGGTGGCGGTGTTCAGCATGGAAATGGGCGCTTCGCAGCTGGCGCTGCGCGTGGTCGGGTCGATGGGGCGGATCGACCAGAGCCATCTGCGCACCGGCCAGCTCAGCGACGACGAGTGGAACCGCCTGCCCGAGACCATCGAGCGGCTCAAGGACATCCACATGCACATCGACGAAACCCCGGCGCTCAATCCGCTGGAATTGCGCGCCCGCGCGCGGCGCCTGGCGCGGCAGTATGGTGGGCGGCTGGGGCTGATCGTCGTGGACTATCTGCAGCTCATGTCGTCTTCGCGCGAGGGCGAGAACCGCGCCACCGAAATCTCGGAGATCTCGCGCTCCCTCAAGGCACTGGCCAAGGAGCTGCACTGCCCGGTGATCGCGCTGTCGCAGCTCAACCGCGATCTGGAAAAGCGCACCGACAAGCGGCCGGTGATGAGCGATCTGCGCGAGTCGGGCGCGATCGAACAGGATGCCGACGTGATCCTGTTCATCTACCGCGACGAGGTCTACAACAAGGACTCAAAGGTTGCGGGCATCGCCGAGGTCATCATCGGCAAGCAGCGCAACGGCCCGATCGGCACGGTGCAGCTGGCCTTCCTCAAGCCGCTGACCCGGTTCGAGAACCTGATGCGCGAGTTCTGATCGCCGCAGCTGCAGCCGCGACGCGCTGCAGCGGGTTCAGAGCACGTCGCTGGCGTAATCCGCCAGCCGGCTGCGCTCGCCGCGTGACAGGGTCACATGCCCGCTGTGGCTCCAGCCCTTGAAGCGGTCGACCACATAGGTCAGCCCCGAGCTGCCTTCGGTGAGGTAGGGCGTGTCGATCTGCGCGATATTGCCCATGCACACGATCTTGGTGCCCGGCCCGGCCCGGGTGATGAGCGTTTTCATCTGCTTGGGCGTGAGGTTCTGCGCCTCGTCGATCAGCACGTACTTGTTGAGGAAGGTGCGCCCGCGCATGAAGTTCAGGCTCTTGATCTTGATCTTGGAGCGGATGAGTTCCTGCGTCGCCGCGCGGCCCCACTCGCCGCCCGGAACCCCGCCTTCGCTCTGGTTGAGCACTTCGAGGTTGTCGTCGAGCGCGCCCATCCACGGCGACATTTTTTCTTCCTCGGTGCCCGGCAGATAGCCAATGTCCTCGCCCACCGGTACCGTCACGCGGGTGACGATGATTTCGTTGTAGCGGCGCGCATCCAGCACCTGCGACAGCCCGGCTGCCAGTGCCAGCAGGGTCTTGCCGGTGCCGGCCTGCCCGGTGAGGGTGACGAAGTCGATCTCCGGGTCCATCAGCAGATTCAGCGCGTAGTTCTGCTCGCGGTTGCGCGCGGTCACGCCCCACACCGCGTTTTTTTGATGGGTATGGTCGCGCAGCAGCTGCAGCACGGCGGTGTTGCCGCGGATTTCACGCACCCGCGCGGCCATCGGCGTGGCCCCGCCGGACTCCCAGAACACCGCCTGGTTGACCAGCATCTGCGCGACCAGCTTGCCCTGCACGCGGTAGAAGGTGCTGCCGCCCTGCTGCCAGCTTTCCACCGACTTGGCCTGCCGCTCCCAGAAATCCGGCGGCAACACCATCATGCCGGTGTAGAGCAGGTCGGCATCGTCCAGGGTCTTGTCGTTGGCGTAGTCCTCCGCCTGCAAGCCCAGCGCCCGCGCCTTGATGCGCATGTTGATGTCTTTGGACACCAGCACGACGGGGCGGTCGGTGTGCTGCCGGGTCAGATCCTGCAGCACCGCGAGGATCTGGTTGTCGGCCTTGCCTTGGGGCAGGGCGATCGGCAACTCGGTATCGTGCGCGCGGGTCTGGAAAAACAGCCGGCCGCGCGCCTCGGTGTGACCGGTGCGGTTCAGCGCAATGCCG
This sequence comes from uncultured Burkholderiaceae bacterium, assembly GCA_964389235.1. Lineage (GTDB taxonomy): Bacteria > Pseudomonadota > Gammaproteobacteria > Burkholderiales > Burkholderiaceae_C > Thiomonas. The sequence goes on along the minus strand of CAYMDM010000013.1, from coordinate 9,116 downwards.
TGGTCGATGTCCGCACTGGCGTCGGCCACCAGCGAGTCGAGTTCGCGGCTGACCTGCCGGCCGTTGCGCGCGACCTCGGACAGGCCCTTCTTGTGCGCGTCCAGCTCCTCCAGCGTGACCAGCGGGAGGTAGATGTCGTGCTCCTCGAAGCGGTAGATCGAGGTCGGGTCGTGCAGCAGCACATTGGTGTCGAGCACGAACAGCTTTTTCGGGTCGGTCGATGCGGCTTTTGCAGAGCGACGCCTGGCCGCGGGCACCGGGGCGGGCGCGACATCCTCGCGCACGACCTCGCGCGTCTCGACCGGTCGCGGCGCAGGGGATGGCTGCGGTAGTGACGGCGAGGCGGGTCTGGCGATCGGTGCCGGGCGCGGCTGCGGGGGACGTGCCACCGGCCGCGTTTGCGAGACGGGGGGCAGAGTGGCCACCTCGTCTTCGCTTTCTGCGGGGGCGGCGGCCGACGGTGCAGCCGTGCGCCGCGCGGCGGTGGAGTCCAGACGGCTACCGAGAGACTTGGGAGGTGGGGGCAGAGGAGGCATGGGAGCGGGCGGCCGGAGTGCCGGCGCCTGAGAGAAAACCGGGGGACAGCAGGAAGGGGCGCTGCGGGCTGCGCAGCGCATTCGGGCGACACGAGCAAGGGCTACGACGGCCCGGCAGGCACGCAGAAAAAAGCCGCCGGCGCAGCAACGCGCGGCGGCCTGATGGAAAGAAGTGACGGCGGGGTGCCGACGGTTCGATGGCGCGGTAGCAACCCGAGGGCGGCGGCACGATGTCGCCGCGGATGTCAGCAGACCGATGCAGGCCCGATAAAACGATCCCGCCGGCGCGAGGCACCGCGACGGGCCGGGGCCGAACCAGACCGATCAAAGCGACTTGACGACCTTGAGCACGTCTTCGACGTGGCCGGCAACCTTGATGCCGCGCCACTCCTGCCGCAACACGCCTTCGGCGTCGATGACAAAGGTGCTGCGCTCGATGCCCTTGACCTTCTTGCCGTACATGATCTTGTTCTTGACCACGCCGAACATATGGCAGAGCTTTTCCTCGGTGTCGGCGATCAGGTCGAACGGCAGTTCGAGGTTGGCCTTGAATTTTTCGTGGGACTGCAGGTTGTCGCGCGACACGCCGAAGATCACGGCGTTGGCTTTTTCGAAGGCGGCGTAATGATCGCGGAACTGCATCGCTTCGGTGGTGCAGCCCGGGGTCATGTCCTTGGGGTAGAAGTAGAGGACGATGATGTTGCCCAGGTAATTCTTGGGGCTGAACTGGATGCCGCTGGTCGCGGCGGCTTCGAAATCGGGAACAACCTTATTCAAGACCAAAGCCAATGTCGTCTCCTGCTGCGGGGAAGGCAGTGCTGCCGCTCGTGTTGCGTGGCGCGGGTGGCGCCCGGCGGCATGTCGATCAGCTGCGCATTTTACCGCGGTGCAGCGGGGCGACTGGGCGGCTGAGGCGATTCGACGATCAACGCCGCGACCACACGGCGGCCCTCGCCGGCGAGGATGTTGTAGGTGCGGCAGGCCGCAGCAGTGTCCATCACTTCCCAGCCAATGCCCGCGGCGATCAGGCTGCGCAGCACCGCAGTTGCCGGAAAGCGCTGGCGCAGTCCGGTGCCGATCAGCACGACCTCGGGGCTTTCGCTGAGCAGGGGTTGCAGCACGGCTTCGGTGAGGGCGTCGAAACCGGGGACGGCCCAGTCCTGCGGCGGCAGACGCGAGCCGAACACGCACGAGGTGGTGTGGCGCGTGCCGTTGACCTCGACATACCCCGGGCCGTAGGCCGAGACGATCTGGGTGTCTGGGTGGAGGTCGGGCTGGAGTTTCATTGCGAGCTCGCGCGAGCCGGACGACGGGCGTGGCGAGCCGGTAAAGTATAGGGTTCGCCCTGCGGCGTCGCAGGGCCTGCCGCGCGCCTCCCCGCCGCGCGCCATTTCCGGATACTCCCGAGGTCTTCTGTGCGCGAATTCCGCAAGTCGAACAAACTCGCCGACGTCTGCTACGACATCCGTGGCCCGGTGCTGGACAAGGCTCGGCAGATGGAGGAGGACGGCCAGCGCATCATCAAGCTCAACATCGGCAATCTGGCGCCGTTCGGCTTCGAGCCGCCCGACGAGATCGTGCAGGACATGATCCACAACCTGCCCGGCGCGGCGGGTTACACCGACTCCAAGGGCCTGTTCGCGCCGCGCAAGGCCATCGTGCACTACACCCAGGAAAAGGGCATTGCCGGGGTGGGCATCGACGACGTGTTCATCGGCAACGGCGCGTCCGAGCTGATCAACATGGCGATGAACGCGCTGCTGAACAACGGCGACGAGGTGCTGATTCCGGCGCCCGACTACCCGCTGTACACCGCATCGGTGGCGCTGTCGGGCGGTACGCCGGTGCACTACATCTGCGACGAAAGCAGCGACTGGTATCCCGACATCGCCGATATCCGCCGCAAGATCACGCCCAACACCCGCGGCATCGTGGTCATCAACCCGAACAACCCGACCGGGGCGCTGTATCCGCGCGAGCTGCTGGAGCAGATCGTGCAGGTGGCGCGCGAGCATGAGCTGATCGTGTTTGCCGACGAGATCTACGACAAGATGCTCTACGACGGCAACTCCCACACCAGCATCGCGTCTCTGGCCGATGATGTGCTGTTCGTCACCTTCAACGGCCTGTCGAAGAACTACCGCTCCTGCGGCTATCGCTCGGGGTGGATGGTGGTGTCGGGCAACAAGCGGCAGGCGCGCGATTACATCGAGGGGCTGACCATGCTGGCGTCGATGAGGCTGTGTGCCAACACGCCCGGACAGCTCGCCATCCAGACCGCGCTGGGCGGCTATCAGAGCATCAAGGATCTGGTCGCCCCTCACGGCCGCCTGACCCGGCAGCGCGACCTAGCCTACGAGCTGCTGATGCAGATTCCCGGTGTCAGCGTGGTCAAGCCCAAGGCGGCGCTGTACATGTTCCCGCGGCTCGATCCCAAGATCTATCCGATCGCCGACGACCAGCAGTTTGCCTACGACCTGCTGGCCGAAGAAAAGGTGCTGATCGTGCAGGGCACCGGGTTCAACTGGCCGCAGCCGGATCATTTCCGTCTGGTGTTCCTGCCCAACGCCGACGATCTGACCGAGGCGATCGGCCGCATCGCCCGCTTCCTCGAACACTACCGCCGTCGCCACCAGCTGGCGGCCTGACGCGGCCTGCGCCGCCTTTTCTCTCCTTTCGACGCAACCCTCATGAAAGCGATGCGCATTGCCCTGCTCGGTGCGGGGACGGTGGCCAGCGGTGTGGCCAAGGTGCTGGCGCGCAACCAGGAAGAGCTGCGCCGGCGCGCCGGCCGCGGCATCGAAATCGTCGGCGTGGCCGCGCGCAACCCGGCCAAGGCGCGCGCCGCGCTGGGCGACGATCTGCCGCTGACGTCCGACTTCATGGCGCTGGCTACGCGCGAGGACGTGGACATCGTCGTCGAGCTGATGGGCGGCGAACACCCGGCGCTCGAACTGGTGATGGCCGCGATCCATGCCGGCAAGCATGTGGTCACCGCCAACAAGGCGCTGCTGGCCACGCACGGCAATGCGATCTTCGCCGCGGCGCAGGCCAAAGGGGTGATGGTCGCCTTCGAAGCGGCGGTGGCCGGTGGCATACCCATCATCAAGGCGGTGCGCGAGGGGCTGGCGGCCAATCGCATCGAGTGGATTGCCGGCATCATCAACGGCACCACCAATTTCATTCTGTCGGAGATGCGGGACAAGGGTCTGCCGTTTGCCGAGGTGCTGCGGCAGGCGCAGGCGCTGGGCTACGCCGAGGCCGACCCGACGTTCGACATTGAGGGCATCGACGCCGCGCACAAAATCACCCTGCTGTGCTCGCTCGCTTTCGGCGTGCCGGTGCAGTTCGACAAGGCACACGTCGAAGGCATCTCGGCGCTCGACGGGGTGGACATCCGCTACGCCGAGCAGCTGGGCTACCGCATCAAGCTGCTGGGCATCACCCGCCGCCGTGCCAAGGGCATCGAGCTGCGGGTGCATCCGACGCTGATTCCGGCCACGCGGCTGATCGCCAATGTCGAAGGGGCGATGAACGCAGTGGTAGTGCAGGGCGATGCGGTGGGGCCGACGCTGTATTACGGCAAGGGCGCCGGTGCCGAGCCGACGGCCTCCAGCGTGATCGCCGATCTGGTCGACGTCACCCGGCTGCACACCGCCGATCCCGAGCACCGCGTGCCGCATCTGGCCTTCCAGCCCGAGGCGATGAGCGATCTGCCGATCCTGCCGTTGCGCGAGGTGGTGAGCAGCTATTACCTGCGGCTGCGCGTGGCCGACCAGCCGGGGGTGTTGGCCGATGTGGCGCGGCTGCTGGCCGATCAGGGCATTTCGATTGACGCGCTGATCCAGCGCGAAGCCGGCGAAGGCGAGCACCAGACCGACGTGATTCTGATCACCCACGACACTCTGGAGGCGCGCATGGACGAGGCGCTTTCTCGCATGCAGGCGCTGCCCAGCGTGCTCGCGCCGATTGTGCGCATCCGCAAGGAGGAGCTGCGCTGATGCGTTATCTGAGCACCCGCGGCGAGCCGGCCGAGCGCCGCTTTCTCGACATCCTGCTCGAAGGGCTGGCGCCTGACGGCGGGCTGTATCTGCCCGAGCATTACCCACAGGTCACGCCGGCGCAGCTGGCGGCGTGGCGCAAGCTGTCGTATGCCGATCTGGCGTTCGAAGTGCTGTCGCTGTTCATCGACGACATTCCGGCCGACGACCTTCGCGCGCTGGTGCGCAAGACCTACACGCCGGAAGTGTTCGGCGGCTGCGCCGATATCGTGCCGATCAAGCCCTTGAAAGGCGATCCGGGGCTGGCGCTGCTGGGCTTGTCCGAAGGGCCGACGCTGGCGTTCAAGGACATGGCGATGCAGCTGCTGGGCAATCTGTTCGAGTATGCGCTGGCGCGCCAGGGCAGCGAGCTCAACATCCTCGGCGCGACCTCGGGCGATACCGGCAGCGCAGCCGAATACGCGATGCGCGGCAAGCGCGGGGTGCGGGTGTTCATGCTGTCGCCGTTCGGCAAGATGAGCGCGTTCCAGACCGCGCAGATGTATTCGCTGGCCGACCCCAACATCCACAACATCGCGGTGCAGGGGGTGTTCGACGACTGCCAGGACATGGTCAAGGCCGTGTCGCGCGATCTGGAGTTCAAGCGCCGCTGGCACATCGGCACGGTCAACTCGATCAACTGGGCGCGCGTCGCCGCGCAGGTGGTGTATTACTTCGCCGGCTACTTCCGCGCCACCTCTCGCGACGGCCAGCCGGTGAGCTTTACCGTGCCCTCGGGCAACTTCGGCAATATCTGCGCCGGGCACATCGCCCGCAGCATGGGGCTGCCGATCCGCCGCCTGGTGCTGGCGACCAACGAAAACAATGTGCTCGACGAGTTTTTCCGCACCGGGGTCTACCGGCCGCGCAAATCCGCCGAAACGCACCACACCTCCAGCCCCTCGATGGACATTTCCAAGGCGTCGAACATCGAACGCTTTGTGTTCGATCTGCTCGACCGCGACGGGCCGCGCACCGCCGATCTGTTCGACCGCGCCTTGCGCAGCAAGGGGTTTTTCGACCTGTCGCAGGACGCGGCGTTTGCGCAGATGCGCGAGCGCTATGGCTTCGTCTCGGGCAGCAGTACCCACGCCAACCGGCTGGCCACCATCCGCAGTGTGTGGGAAGGCAGCGGCTACATCCTCGACACCCACACGGCTGACGGCGTGAAGGTCGCGCGCGAACATGTCGAGCCCGGGGTGCCGATGCTGGTGCTGGAAACCGCGCTGGCGGCCAAGTTCCCTGAAACCATCGTCGAGGCGGTCGGCCGCGAGCCGCCGCGTCCATCGGCGCTGGCCGATCTGGAAACCCGGCCGCAGCGCTTTGCCGTGATGCCGGCCGACGTTGCCGCAATCCAGCGCTACATCGCCCAGCATTGCGGCCCGGCCGCGGCCTGAGCGCGGGCCAGCGGGCGCTGACTGGCATGCACGTCGTCGGGGTCGCCGGCTGGTCCGGCAGCGGCAAGACCACGCTGATCGAGGCGTTGGTGCGGCTGCTCAGCGCCCAGGGCGAGAAGGTTTCGGTGATCAAGCATGCGCATCATCGCTTTGACATCGACCGCCCCGGCAAGGACAGCTGGCGCCACCGTGAGGCCGGCGCCTTCGAAGTGCTGGCGGCCTCCGACCAGCTCATCGCGCTGCAGCGTAAGCTGCCGCAGCCGCGCGAAGTGCCGGTGGAGGAACTGCTGGACTGGCTCGACCCGAGCGCGGACTGGGTGCTGATCGACGGCTACAAACAGGCGGCGCTGCCCAAGATCGAAGTCTGGCGCGCGGCATTGGAACGCCCGCCGTTGTATCCTGCGGATGACAACGTGCGCGCGGTGCTGACCGACTCGCCCGCCGCGCTTGCCGTGCCGCCCGCGCCGCGGCCGGTGCTCGATCTCAACGACGTGCCGGCGATTGCAAGGTGGCTGCAACGGCACCAGTCGCAATTCACCCGTTGATATGACCGCTCTGACCGAACTCGACGACGCCCGCCGGCGTCTGCTCGCCACCGCGCCACTAATCGACGGCAGCGAGCCACTGCCGCTGGCCGCTGCACTGGGCCGGGTGCTGGCGCAGCCGGTGGTCGCCGGCATCGATGTGCCCGGCGCCGACAACACCCAGATGGACGGCTATGCGCTGCGCGCGGCCGACGTGCCCGCTGCCGGCACGGTGCTGCCCGTGAGCCAGCGCATTCCTGCCGGCAGTGTGCCGCAACCGCTGCAGCCCGGCACCGCGGCGCGCATCTTCACCGGCGCGTTTCTGCCCGCGGGGGCCGACGCGGTGGTGATGCAGGAACAGACCACGCCGGCAGGCGAAGGACAAGTGCGCATCGATGTGGTGCCCAAGCCGGGCGAATGGGTGCGTCGCCGCGGGCTGGACATTGCCGCCGGCGGCGAAATCCTGCCGGCCGGGCAGCGGCTGCGGCCGCAGGATCTGGGGCTGATCGCCTCGGTCGGTCAGCCGACCGTGACGGTGCGTCGCCGCCCGCGGGTGGCGGTGATGTTCACCGGTGATGAGCTGACCATGCCGGGCGAACCGCTGCGCCCCGGCGGCATCTACAACTCGGCGCGTTTTTTCTTGCCGGCGATGCTGCAGGGCATGGGCTGCGAAGTCACCGACCTCGGCCAGGTGCCCGATCGGCTGGACGCCACGCGCGAGCGACTGCGCAGCGCCGCCAGCGGGCATGATCTCATCGTGTCCACCGGTGGCATGTCGGTTGGCGAGGAAGACCATGTGCGCGCGGCCGTTGCCGCCGAAGGGCGCATCGACCTGTGGGCGATCGCGATGAAGCCGGGCAAGCCGCTGGCCTGGGGTCATCTGCGCGCGCCGCAGCCCGGGCAGCCCGAGTGTGCCTTCATCGGTCTGCCGGGTAATCCGGTGGCGAGCTTTGTCACCGCGCTGTTGTTCGTGCGGCCCTTCCTGCGCGCGATTCAGGGCATGCCGATCGAGCAACATCTGGCCGTGCCGGTGCGCGCGGCGTTCACCTGGCCGAAACCCGACAAGCGGCGAGAGTTTTTGCGGGTGCGGCTCAACGCCGCCGGTGAGGTCGAGCTGTTCCCCAACCAGAACTCCGGGGTGCTGACCTCGGCGGTATGGGCCGATGGTCTGGTCGACAATCCGGCCGGCCGCGCCATCGCTCCGGGCGACGTGGTGCAATACCTTTCGTTTGCGACGTTGCTGCAGGGATGAGGCGATGAAGGTGCAGGTGCGTTATTTCGCCAGTGTGCGCGAAGCGGTGGGCTGCGCGCAGGAGAGCTGGGAACTGCCCGACTCGGTGCAGACCGTGGCGCAGGCGCGCGACTGGCTGACCCAGCAAAGCGGCCGCCACGCCGCGGCGCTGGCCGCCAGCCGGCCGCTGCGCATGGCGTGCAACCAGGTGATGAGTGCGGGCGACACGCCGCTGCAGCCAGGTTGCGAACTCGCGTTCTTTCCACCGGTCACCGGCGGCTGAGCCGTGCGGGGGGATCATGCTGATCCGCATTCAGACCGAAGCCTTCGACACCGCCGCCGAAATGGCGCGGCTGCGCGCCGGCCGCACCGACATCGGCGCCATCGCCTGCTTCGAGGGGCTGTGCCGCGACCACCATCCGGGCGAGAGCCCGCCAGGGCATGTGCAGGCGATGGAGCTTGAACACTATCCCGGCATGACCGAGCGCGCAATCGCCGACATGGTCGCCGAGGCCACGCGCCGCTGGCCGGTGCTCGACTGCACGGTGATCCACCGCGTCGGCCGTCTGCTGCCGAGCGAGGGCATCGTGCTGGTGCTGGTGGGCAGCGCGCACCGCGCCGCGGCGTTTGCCGCGTGCGAGTTCCTGATGGACTATCTCAAGACCCAGGCGCCGTTCTGGAAAAAGGAAACCACGCCGCATGGCGCCGAGTGGGTCGATGCCCGAGAAAGCGACGATGCGGCGCTGCGCCGCTGGGGCGTCGCCTCCGATAACGCGACGCAATATCCCCCGCGCTGAGCGCCGGGCAGTACACCGCGCTCTCTCGTTTTCCGTGGCAGTGCGGGCCGCTGCGTGCGGCTCGTTTTGACGGGCACAGGGAATGGGCCGAAGCTGTCGGCTGCGCACTGCGAGGCCCTCGACCCGGGGTTAACCCGTAAATGGTTTCGAGGTGTTGCCGGGGTCACATTCCGACACTTTCCTCTGTCTGCTGCTTAGCTAATCTGCGACAAAGCTCGCGCGGACCCGTCGCGTCGAGCTGAAAAGCTGGCGCCACGAGCGCCGATAACTTTGATCCGTCGGAGACAACGCCATGTCCTCATCCAAGCCGCTGGGGCCGCTGCAGGTCATTCTGCTGGCCATCCCCTGCATCGCGGTGCTGATCGTCCCGTTCTACAACCGCGCCGAGCCCAGCATCTGGGGCATCCCGTTCTTCTACTGGTGGCAACTGATCTGGGTGCCGCTGTCCGGAGTGTTCATCGCCATCGTCTACGCGATGGTGGTGCACAAGGACAAGGAGTGAGCGATGAACCTCACGGCAACCATCGTTTTCGTCGGGCTGTTCCTGTTCATCGCCGGGCTGGGTTTCTGGTCGGCGCACTGGAAAAAGGG
>CAYMDM010000012.1:0-41374 GCA_964389235.1 uncultured Burkholderiaceae bacterium | reverse complement strand
CGCGCACGACGATGGCGCTGGCCGCGCCCGTTCCCTGTTCCCACGCGACGGCGACTGTGCCGCCCGGCAGTGCCGTCACCGCCGGGTCGTAGGCGGGCAAGCGGGCGTCGCTGAGCGGGGTGGCGGGCGACCAGCGCCCGTCCGCGTCGCGTCGGCTGGCCCACACCCGCATCACCCCGTGCTCGCGCTGCTGCCAGGCGACGACCGCGACCGGGCCGACGCTGGCGATCGCCGGGTTGGCCGCGTCGCTGGCAAGCGTCGGGTCGTCGAGGCGTTGCGGCGTCGACCAAGCATCGGTGCGGGCGTCGAGGCGGCTGAGCAGAATGCCGCTGTGCCCGCCCTGGCCCTGCATCCATGCCGCCAGCACGGCGCCGGGGCCGTCGGCAGTAAGGGTCGGCAGGCTCGCGCCGTCAGCCGCGGAGCCGGGGCGGTCGATGGTCTTGGCCGTGCTCCACGCGCCGCTGGCCGGATCGAAGTGACTGGCCCAGATCGCGCGACGGCCGCCGGCGTCCTGAAACCACGCGGCGACGAAGCCGCCGGCCCCGTCGCTGGCGACCACCGGGCCGTCGGCGGGCACGTCCACCTTGCGCGCGGTGGCCGCGTCGTCGATCTGCTGCGGGGAGCCCCAGTCGCTGCACGCGGTGGTGAAGCGAAAGTCGCGCTGCCCGGTGCCGGCGGGCGAGCGTTCGCGCAGGGTGTAGGGGGTGCAGCCGGCGAGCGGAAACTCCGGCAGCAACGCCAGCCGATCGCCCTGCAGCCGGGTGAGGGCGGGAACCGCGGTGCCCAGCGGGGTCAGCAGGGTCAGGGTGCCGGACGGCGCGGTGGGGGCCGTCCAGACGACCGAAGGCTGCACCAGCCGCGACACGTCCTGCGCGCCGTCGGGCGGATCGACCGCGCCGGCAGCCGCGGCGCTGCGGGCCGTCAGCAGGGCGGCGGCGATGCAGGCGATGGCGAAGGCGGCGCGCGACGAAGGTGCGGCGATCCAGCGCAGCATGGGGCGTAACGCCCGGCTCGGCGTGGCTGCAGAAAGCGCTCTGAGCATGCCGCGCCCGCGTGCAGCGACCTCGGCCTCGCTCACAGCCGCCCCAGCAGCCGCAGCAGCCAGCGGGTGCGCCCGCTGTACGGTGGCTGCGCGGTGCGCGCCAGCAGCGCTGCGGCCAGTCGCGACTGCAGCAGCACCGGCTTGAGCTTGCTGAAGGTGTCAAACCCCCAGCGGCCGTGGTAATGGCCCATGCCCGAGGGGCCGACGCCGCCGAACGGCAGTCCGTCCTGCGTGAGGTGCAGCAGGGTGTCGTTGACCGTGACCCCGCCGGCGTGGGTGCGCAGCAGCGCGTCCAGGGTGCGGCGGCGGTCGCGGTCGAACCAGTAGAGGGCCAGCGACCGCGGGCGCTCGCGCACAAAGCGCAGCGCGTCTTCGAGGTCGTCATACGGCAGCAGCGGCAGCAGCGGCCCGAAGATTTCCTCGCGCATCAGCCGCACACTCTCGGGCGGGTCGATGACCAGCGCCGGCGCCAGGCGGTGTCGCAGATCGTCGCTCTGCACGCGGTCGAACAGCGGTTCGACGCGGGCGCCGGCGGCGCGCGCCTCGCCCAGCAGGCTGAGCAGCCGGCTGTACTGGCGGAAATCGACGATGCTGGTGTAGTCGGGGCTGCCCAGCCCTTCCGGGTAGCGCTGCGCGGCGGCGGCGCGGCAGGCGGCGATGAAATCCGCGAGAGAGGCGCGAGGCAGCAGCACGTAATCGGGCGCGACGCAGGTCTGCCCGGCGTTGACCAGCTTGCCGAACAGAATACGCTGCGCGGCGTAGTCCACGTCCGCGCCCGGGGCGATGATGGCCGGCGACTTGCCGCCCAGCTCCAGCGTCACCGGGGTGAGATGCGAGGCGGCGGCGGTCATCACCGCGCGGCCGACCGCGGTCGACCCGGTGAACAGCAGATGGTCGAACGGCAGCGCGGTGAACGCGGCGCCGATTTCGGCGCCACCTTGAATGACCACCAGTTCGTCGTCGGCGAAGCGCTCGGCCACCAGCCGCGCGAACACCGCGGAGAACGTCGGGGTGTATTCCGACAGCTTGACCATCGCCCGGTTGCCCGCGGCCAGCGCTGCCGCCAGCGGGCCGATGGTCAGATACACGGGGTAGTTCCACGGCACGACGATACCCACCACCCCCAGCGGCTGCGGCAGCACGAACGCGCGCGCGGGAAGCGCCCACCAGCTCACCGGCACGCGCCGGCGGCGCATCCAGCCGCGGCCGTGGCGCAGCGCGTCGCGCACCGCCAGCACGCTGGGCAGCAGATCGACCAGCCCGGTTTCCGGCGGCGAGCGGCCGCCGAAGTCGGCGTCGATCGCCTCGGCGAGGGTGCTCGCCTCGCTGCGCAGCAGCGCGAGCAGGCGGCGCAGGCGGTCGCGCCGGGTTGGCCAGTCGGGGTAGGGGTCGGCCAGCGCGGCGGCGCGCTGCGCGTCGAAGCGCGACTGCAGGAACGTCTGGCTGTCGGGAGCGCGGTCCATGTCGGCGTCCTCGGAAGGCGGGAGTGGGTTCGATGGTAGGCCGGCACGGCGGCCGGTGCAGCGCCGGCAATAACCCTTTGCTGCATCGGTGTATCGGTTTGTATGGCCAAGCAGTATTTGCCTAGGCAATAACATCCTCGGCATGAAATCTTCGCCTTCCTCCTCCAGCGACGCGCCGGCCTGTCTGCAGGCCGCCCCGGCGTTCTACAGCGGCGACAACTACCGCAAGGAAGACTCGGTCGGCTTTCTGATGAAGCGCGGACTGACGGTGCTGGTGCGCAACCTCGAACACCGCATGCAGCAGCTCGACCTGACCGGCACGCAGTGGAACCCGTTGCTGCACATCGCCTGGGGCGCCGACACGGTGGCGGCAGTGGCGCGCGAAATGCAGACCGACGCCGGTGCCACCACCCGCATGCTCGATCGGCTCGAAGCCAAAGGGCTGCTGCAGCGCGAGCGTTGCACCGAAGACCGCCGCGTGGTGCGGCTGACCCTGACCGAGCAGGGCCGGGCGGTGGCGGCGCAGATTCCGTTTGTGCTGGCCGAGGTCATCAACCAGCATTTACAAGGCTTCAGCGACGACGAGGTGCAGACCCTGGTGCAGCTGCTGCGCCGCTTTGTCGACAACGGCGAGGCGCTGGCCGCGCAGGTGAACGCCGGGCCCGGGCCGGTGCTGTCCATCGAGTCGGGGCAGGGCGAAGACTGAACCCGCATTCCGTTCACATTTTTTCCACGCCAACAGAACCATATGAACAGGCTATTGCGTTTCACGACCCCGCGCCGCGCCGCGCTGGCCGCTGCGGTATCCGCCGCCGCGCTGCTGGCCGGCTGCGCCAGCACCCACGGCATCGCACCGACCGCACAGGCGGTGCAGCCGCAGCAGCTCGGGCTGCAGCCGGCGGCTGCCGCGTTTCCCGCCTCGCAGTGGTGGACCGCGTTTGGCGACCCCGAGCTCGACCGGCTGGTGCAGCAGGCGCTGGCCGACAACCCCAACCTCGCCGTGGCCCGCGCGCGGCTGGCGCAGGCGCAGGCCGCGACCCAGGGCGCGCGCGCCGCGCTGCTGCCGCATGTCGACGGCGGGGTGAGCAGCACCCGCGAGCAGTTCAGCCAGAACTACATCTACCCGCCGCCGTTTGGCGGCAGCTGGTGGACCGACAACGAAGCGCGGCTGCAGGCGAACTGGGAGCTGGACTTTTTCGGCAAGCACCGGCAGGCGCTGGACGCGGCGATTGGCACCGCGCATGCCGCCGCGGCGCAGGAGCAGGCCGCGCGGGTGCTGCTGGCCGCCAATGTGGTCGCGGCCTACGTCGATCTGGCGCGGCTTCTGGCGCTGCAGCAGGTGCTGGATGAAACCCTGCAGCAGCGCGAACACATCGTGCGGCTGGTCGAAGACCGCGTCAAAGCCGGTCTGGACACCACCGCGCAGCAGCGCCAGGCGCAGGCCGAAGTGCCGCAGATCCGGCTGCAGCGCGAGCAGCTCGCCGTGCAGATCACCCAGGCGCGCAACCGCCTGGCTGCGCTGATCGGCGCCGGGCCGCAGGCCACCGCGCAGCTGTCGCCGCGGCTGGACGCGCTCAAGGGCATCGCGCTGCCGGCGGTGATTCCGGCCGAGCTGATCGGTCGCCGCGCCGACGTGGTCGCCGCGCGCTGGCAGGCCGAAGCGGCGCTGCACGGCGTGCAGGCGGCCAAGGCGGCGTTCTATCCCAACATCAACCTCACCGCCTTCGTCGGCCTGCAGGCGCTGGGCTTCAGCCATTTCCTCAGCACCGGCAGCCAGACCCTGGGCGTCGGCCCGGCGCTGACCCTGCCGATTTTCGAGGGCGGGGCGTTGCGCGCGCAGCTGCGCGGCAAGGCGGCCGAGGCCGATGCGGCGATTGCCACCTACAACGCCAGCGTGGTCGACGCGGTGCGCGAAGCCGCCGATGCGATCGCCGCGCGGCAAGCGATCGGCCAGCAGATCGCGCAGCAGCAGGACGCGCTGCGCAACGCCAGCGAGGCGCAGAGGCTGGTCGACGATCGCTACAAGGCCGGCCTGACCAATTACCTCGCGGTGCTGACGGTGCAGGGCCAAGTGCTGCAACTGCAGCAGGCCGGCGTGAACCTGCGCGCGCAGGCGCTGGTCGACGACGTCGCGCTGGCGCGCGCGCTGGGCGGCGGCTATGCGGGCGAAAACCTGCCCGCGTTGCCCGGCGATGCCACCTCCGCCAGCCGGAATTGAACCCGCGCGACCCCGCACCGCGAAAACCGAACAACGACAACCTCGCCCCAACGGAGCACCCCATGTCCGACGCAGCACAGAACGATAAAACCCCCGCCGCCGCGCAGCCCGCGGCTGCCTCAGCCCCCGCGACCCCCGCCGCCAAAAACGGCAACGGCAACGGCGCCAAGCGCCGCCGCGCGATGCTCACGGCGATTGCCGTGTTCATCGTCATCGGCGCGGCATGGGGCGGCTACCACTACTGGGAGTCGCTGAACTACGTGAGCACCGACGACGCCTATGTGCAAAGCGACTTGGTGCAGGTCACGCCGCAGGTCGGCGGCACCGTGGTTGCGATCGACGCCACCGACACCCAGCTGGTCAAGGCCGGGCAGCCGCTGGTCGAGCTCGACGGCGCCGATGCCCGCGTCGCGCTGCAGCAGGCCGAAGCGGCGCTGGCGCAGGCTGTGCGCCAAGTGCGGGTGAGCTTTGCCAACAACGGCACCCTGGCCGCGCAGATCGCGGTGCGCAAGACGGATGTGGCCACCGCCGAGGGCAATCTGCAGACCGCGCGCGCGAACCTGGCCAAGGCCGAGGATCTGCTGCGCCGCCGGCAGGCGATCGCCAGCACCGGCGCGGTCGCCGGCGAGGAACTGCGGCAGGCGCAGATCGCGGTGCAGGCCGCGCAGGCGCAGGTCAGCACCGCGCAGGCGCAGGTCGATACCGCGCGCGCCGGGGTCAAGGCGGCCGAGCAGCAGCTCGCCAGCGGCGAGGCGCTGACGGCCGGCACGGTGATCGGCGACAACCCCGCGGTGCAGCTGGCCGCGGCCAAGGTGCGCGAGGCGTATCTGGCGTACGAGCGCACGGTGATCCCGGCACCGGTCGATGGCGTGGTCGCTCGGCGCACCGTGCAGCTCGGCCAGCGCGTGGGCCCGGGCACGCCGCTGATGTGGGTGGTGCCGCTGCACAAGGTGTGGGTCGACGCCAACCTGAAGGAGACCCAGCTGCGCGATGTGCGCATCGGCCAGAAGGCCACGGTGATCGCCGATGCCTACGGCAGCAAGGTCAAGTTCGAGGGCCGTGTCGTGGGGCTGTCGGCCGGCACCGGCGCGGCGTTTTCGCTGCTGCCGGCGCAGAACGCCACCGGCAACTGGATCAAGGTGGTGCAGCGCCTGCCGGTGCGCATCGAGCTGGATGAAAAGCAGGTGCGGCAGTATCCGCTGCGCGTGGGGCTGTCGACCGAAGTGAGCATCGACATCCGCGACCACAACGGCCCGCTGCTGCTCGATGAGCCCCCGACCCACCCGGCCGCGCAGACCGACCTTTACTCGGCAGACTGGCAGAAGGCCGACGAAAAGGTTGCGCAGATCATCGCCGCCAACGCCGGCAAGGGGCGCTGAGCATGTCCGCGCAGAGCCGATTGATCGGAGCCCATCATGGCTGATGTCGCCACCCTCGAAGAAGCCGCCGGCGGCGCCACGCCGGCCCCGGCCAAGGCCGCGCCGCCCGCGCATATGCAGCCGCTTACAGGCAGCGCGCTGGTGCTGGGCACGCTGGCGCTGAGTCTGGCTACGTTCATGAACGTGCTTGACACCTCGATCGCCAATGTGTCGATCCCGGCGATTGCCGGCGACCTCGGCGTGAGCTCGTCGCAAGGCACCTGGGTCATCACCTCGTTCGGCGTGGCCAACGCGATTGCGGTGCCGCTGACCGGGTTTCTGACCCAGCGCTTCGGCGCGGTCAAGCTGTTCCTCGCCAGCACCCTGCTGTTCGTGCTGTTCTCGTTTCTGTGCGGGCAGGCGCCGAGCCTGGAGATTCTGATTCTGTTCCGGGTGCTGCAGGGCGCCTCGGCCGGGCCGATGATTCCGCTGTCGCAGACCTTGCTGCTGTCGAGCTACCCGCCACAGAAATCGGGCATGGCGATTGCGATGTGGTCGATGACCACCCTGGTCGCGCCGATCACCGGGCCGCTGCTCGGCGGCTGGATCACCGACAACATTTCCTGGCCGTGGATTTTCTACATTAACGTGCCGGTGGGCATTGCCGCGGCGGCCATCACCTTTGCGATCTACGCCAAGCGCGAGACGCCGATTCGCAAACTGCCGATCGACTGGACCGGGCTGGGCTTGCTGGTCATCTGGGTCGGGTCGCTGCAGATCATGCTCGACAAGGGGCAGGAGCTCGACTGGTTCGGCTCGCCGGTGATCGTTGCGCTGGCGGTTGCCGCAGTGATCGGTTTTGTGCTGTTCCTGATCTGGGAGCTGTACGACGACCATCCGGTGGTCGACCTCACGCTGTTCAAGATCCCCAGCTTCACCCTGGGCACGCTGATGCTCGCGCTGGCCTACGGCATGTTCTTCGGCAGCCTGGTGCTGCTGCCGCTGTGGCTGCAGGAAATCGTCGGCTACACCGCAACCGACGCTGGCGAAGTGCTGGCCTGGGTCGGGCTGTTCGCGCTGCTGCTCTCGCCGGTGCTCGGCCGCTACATGCATCTGGTCGATACCCGCTGGATCACCACCTTTTCGTTCCTCACCTTCGCGCTGGTGTTCTACATGCGATCGCAGTTCACCACCGGCGACAGCTACTGGGAATACTCGCTGCCAACGGTGATCCAGGGCATTGCCACCGCGACCTTTTTCATCCCGCTGCTGGGCATCATTCTCGGCGGGCTGCCGGCGCACCGCATTCCGGCTGCGTCGGGGCTGTCGAACTTCGCCCGCATCACCGCCGGGTCGTTCGGCACCTCGATCTACACCACCTGGTGGACCGACCGCGCCGATCTGCATCACGAGCAGCTGGTCACACACATCTACGCCGGCAACCCGGTCAGCAGCCCGGTGATCCAGGGCCTGCAGTCGCAGGGCTTTTCGCTGCAGCAGGCGCTGGACGTGGTCAACCGGCTGATCGACCAGCAGGCTTACACCATTGCCGTGGACGAAATGTTTCGTCTCTCGGCCTGGCTGTTTCTCGCGCTGATCGTTCTGGTCTGGCTGGTCAAGCCGGCCAAGGGCGGCGCCGGCAAGGATGCGGCGGCCGGGGCGCACTGAACCCGCCACGGCACAAGCCCCGGCGCCGGCAAGGCGTCGGGGCGTTGCGGCACAATGCGCGCGCCATGCCGCCGCCGAACGCCGAACCCGACTTCACCCTGCCCACCCGCATCCTCGCGATCCGCCACGGCGAGACCGACTGGAACGCCGCGCAGCGGGTGCAGGGCCACACCGATATTCCGCTCAATGCCCGCGGCTTGCAGCAAGCTGCGCAGGCCGCGGCCGCGCTACGCGACGAGCCGCTGGCCGCGGTCTACGCCAGCGACTTGCTGCGGGCGTATCAGACCGCGCAAGCCATCGCCGCGCTGCACGGTCTGCCGGTGCACGCCGAGCGTGATCTGCGCGAGCGTTGCTTCGGCGCGTTCGAGGGGCATCGCTTCGTCGACCTCGAGCCGCAATACCCCGAGGACTGCCGCCGCTGGCGGCTGCGCGACCCCAGCTATGCCCCGCCGGGTGGCGGCGAGAATCTGATCGATTTTTCGGCGCGGGTGCGCGCGGCGGCGGCGCGCATCGCCGCGCGGCATGCCGGCGAAGTCATCGTGCTGGCGGTGCACGGCGGGGTGCTCGACGCGCTTTACCGCGCCGCCACCGGGCAGGAGCTGCAGGCGCCGCGTAGCTTCGAACTGCGCAACGCCGCGATCAACCGCCTGCTCTGGGCCGAGGGTCGGCTCACCCTGGTCGGCTGGGCCGACACCGCCCATCTGGACGTCGCGGAAAACGAGCCGATTGCCTGAGGGCGGCAGCTGCCCCGCCGCTGCTCGGCGAGGCGCGCGCGACCCTGTGGCTTCGCCGTGCCAAGCCGCTCAGACTGCAGCGATGGCGGCTTCCATCTTCGCCTGCTCGACCAGGCTGTCGCGGTCGCGGCCAATGCTCGCCACCGCCAGCACCCGCCCGCCGCGCAGGTAGCGGCAGAGGTAATCGTCGCGGTCGGGGTCTCCGTCTTCCTCCACTGCGTCCCACTGCGTCGCGTGGCCGACGTAACTGATGTTCAGCCCGCCATGCTGGCTCCAGAAAAACGGCACAGTGGCAAACGCCTCACCGAAACCCAGCATATTGCGCGCCGCCAGCCGCCCCTGCGCCTGCGCCACCGCCCAATGCTCGATGCGCAAAGACTCGCCGCCGAGCGGGTCGGGATAGCGGGCGACGTCGCCGGCGGCCCAGATCGCCGGGTCGCTGCTGCGCAGCTGCGCGTCGACGACGATGCCGTTGTCCACCGCCAAGCCCGCGGCCTGCGCCAGCGCCACGTCCGAGCGCACGCCGATGCCGAACACCACCAGGTTGGCCGGCAGCCGCGTGCCGTCGTCGAGCGTGACGGCCTGCGCGTCGATCGCCGCCGGCTTGCGCCCGAGGTGGAACACCGTGCCCATGCCCTCGTGCTCGCGGCGGATGCGCGCGGCCAGCCGCGGCCCGAACACCCGCGCCAGCGGCGCGGCCTCCGGCGCGACCACCGCCACCGCCACCCCGCGGGTTCGCAGCGACGCGGCGACCTCCAGCCCGATGAAACTCGCGCCGACCACTACCGCGCGCTTCGCTCCTGCGGCGACCTGCGCGAGGATGGCCTGCACGTCGGCCAGGGTGCGCAGCGTATGCACATGCGGCGCATCGGCGCCGGGCAAGGCCGGCGCGACCGGCTGCGCGCCGGTTGCCAGCAGCAACGCGTCATACCGCAGCGCGCTGCCGTCGCCCAGGCGTACGTGGCGCGCGGCGCGGTCGATCGCCTGCACCTGCACCCCGGTGCGCAGGGTGATGCGCCGCTCGGCGTAATCGCCGTCGGCGCGCAGCGGCAGCCACTCGGCCGGGGCGTTGCCGGCGAGAAAGTCCTTGGACAGGTTGGGGCGATCGAGCGTTGCGGTGGCCTCGGCGCCAATCAACGTGATGCTGCCGTCGTGGCCAAACTCGCGCAGCGCAAACGCGCACGCGTCACCCGCCGCCCCGGCGCCGACGATCACCACCGCACCCGGTTGCCGCGGCGGCGCGGCCGGCGGGGCGGGCGGCTTCGCCCCGCTGACCCGCACCTGGCCGCCTTGCTCCTGCACCTGCCAGCAGGCCAGCGGCCGCAACCCCGGCGGGCCGAGCGCCGCGCCGTCGCGCAGCGAAAAACAGGCGTGGTGCCAGGGGCAGCGGATGGTTTCGCCCACCACCAGCCCTTCGGCCAGCGGCCCGCTCCAGTGGGTGCAGTGCGCGGCCACCGCATGCACCGCGCCTGCAGCGCGCACCAGCAGCACCGGTTGGCCGTCGACCTGGCCGAGCAGCGGCTGGTCCTCACGCAGCGAAGCGGCGGGCACGCCCCGCGTCAGATCGGGGCCGGAATCGGCGGATTCGGTATCGCTCATCGTCGTCTCCTCCAGAGTTTTCTGGCCCGATGATCGGCCCTGCGCGATCTCCCCTGCCGCGGCGGGGTCGGGCAGGCAACCGCGCGAAGCGTGAAAACGTAGGCAGACCCGCCTGAAAGTTGATGCGGGCGCGTCTGCTGCACGCTGGCTGCTCGGTACACTCTGCCCGCAGTTTTCTCAGCCACAACCACCTATCGCATCCATATGCCCCGCGCCGCGCTGTTTCGCCTCGGGCGATCCGCCGTTTACGCGCTGACCCTGCTGGGTCTGGCAGCGCCGGCGCACGCTCGTCTCGGCGGCCCGATCGCCGACGTCGCGAAGGAAGGCACGCCGCTGCCGCAGACCCTGCGCCAGACCTTGCGCGCCGGCGCAGCCAGCGCCAGCGCGGCTGCAGGCACTGCCGTCGCGGTGCAGACCCAGACGGTGCAGACCGATACCGGGGTGACCGTCACTCAATACGCCGACGCCAGCGGCACCGTTTTCGCGCTGACCTGGAGCGGGCCGGTGATGCCCGATCTGCAGCAGTTTTTCGGCGATTACTTTGCCCAGTTCCGCGCCGCGCCGGCGCCGGCCGCGCCCAGCCTGAATGCCCGCAGCGTGCACGGCGCCGATCTGCGGGTGCGCATCGGCGGGCATATGCGGGCGTTCTACGGCGTGGCCTGGGTGCCGTCGCTGCTTCCGTCCGGGTTCGACCCCGCGCGCCTGAAGCCATGAGCGCGGGCCAGCGATCGACCGTGTGGCGCCACGGTCTGGCGCGGCGGCTGCGCGCGGCCGTTGCGGTGGTGCTGGGCGCGGCCGTGCTGGCAGCCTGTGGTGGGGGCGGCGGCGATGCGGCGCCAAATCCGGTCGCATCGAGTCCCATCGTTTCGGTCACGCCCAGCGGCTCCAACGTGCTGCCGGTGGCCATCAAGAACCGGGCGGGGGCCGGCATGCTGACGCCGAACACGCCCTATGTCTCGGTCACGGTCTGCCAGCCTGGCAATCTGCAGAGTTGCGTCACGATCCCCGACGTGCTGGTCGACACTGGCTCGGCCGGGTTGCGGCTGTTTGCCAGCGCGCTCGGCGGTTTCAGTCTGCCTTCCATCAGCGCGTCCTCTGGCGGGCAGCTGGCCACCTGCGCGCAGTTCGCCTCCGGCTATGCCTGGGGCGGGATGTACAGCGCCACCGTGGTGCTGGGCGGGCAGGCAACCACCCAGCCGATTCCGGTGCAGGTGGTCAACGCGCCGGGGTTTCCGCAAGCGCCCAGCAGTTGCCAGAATACGGGCAACGATCTGGCTGCGCAGTTTTCCACCGCAGTCAACGGGGTGCTGGGCATCAGCAATTTCGTCCGTGACTACTACGGGCCCTACTACGCCTGCTCGGGCAGCAGCTGCAGCGCCAGCCGGGCCAGTCTGTCGCAGCAGACCACCAACCCGATCGCTGCGCTGGCCGCGGGCTACAACAATGGCAGCATCCTCGATTTCCCGGCCGTCCCGAGCTTCGGTCAGCCCGGTGTGACCGGGCAGCTGATCCTGGGTATCGGCACGCAGAGCAACAACGCGCTTGCGACCGGGGCGCAGCTCTACCCGCTGGACAACCTGGGCAATTTCCAGATCGCGGTCAACGGCGGCGCGGCGATGTCGGGCTTTCTCGACAGCGGCTCCAATGGGTATTTCCTGTACCTGAGCGATCTGCAGAACCAGACCTGCGGCGGCTTCTACTGCCCGACCAATCCTTACACCCTGCAGACTGTCACCACCGGCGCGACCGGCTCGCCCAGCGCGCAGCAGTCCGCGGTGCTTTACAACGCCAACACCCTGTTCAATACCCAGAACGCCGCGCTGCCCGGGTTGGGCGGTACCGCGGCGATCGACGGCTATGTCGACCTGGGAATGCCGTTTTTCTACGGCCGGCGCATTGCTACCGGGCTGCAGGGCACCAACCCGAGCGCGCCCAACGGTTACTGGGCTTATTGATCGCCGCCGAGTGGCAAGGCCGGCGTTGCCACGCCACGCCGCGCTGCCCGTCAGCTGGCGTCGAACAGATCGCCGACCGGTCGTTGCGGCGGCTTCAGTCCAAGGTGGGCGTAACTCGCCGCAGTCGCCACCCGCCCGCGCGGGGTGCGCTGCAGATAGCCTTGCTGGATGAGGTAGGGCTCGATGACGTCCTCGATCGTTCCGGCCTCTTCGCCGATCGCCGCGGCCAGATTGTCCAGCCCGACCGGTCCGCCGTCGAAGCGGTGCACCACGGCTTCGAGCAGTTTGCGGTCCATCAGGTCTAGCCCCAGCGGATCGACGTCGAGCATGCGCAGCGCGGCGTCGGCCACCGCGGTGGTGATGCGCCCGCCGGCCTTGACTTCGGCGTAGTCGCGCACGCGGCGCAGCAGCCGGTTGGCGATGCGCGGGGTGCCGCGCGCGCGGCGGGCGATTTCGAGCGCGCCGTCGGCGTCGATCGCCGCGCCGAGCAGCCCGGCCGAGCGGGCGACGATGCGCGCCAGCTCTTCCGCGGTGTAGAACTCCAGCCGGGCGACGATGCCGAAGCGGTCGCGCAGCGGGTTGGTCAGCATGCCCGCGCGGGTGGTGGCGCCGACCAGGGTGAAGGGTTGCAGGTCGATCTTGACGCTGCGCGCCCCCGGCCCTTCGCCGATCAGAATGTCGATCTGGTAGTCCTCCAGCGCCGGGTAGAGGATTTCCTCGACCACCGGAGACAGGCGGTGGATTTCGTCGATGAACAGCACGTCGCCGCGTTCCAGATTGGTCAGCAGCGCGGCCAGGTCGCCGGCACGCTCCAGCACCGGGCCGGAGGTGGCGCGCAGGTTCACCCCCATTTCGCGCGCGACGATGTGCGCCAGCGTGGTCTTGCCCAGCCCGGGCGGGCCGAACAGCAGCACATGGTCGAGCGCCTCGCCGCGGCCGCGCGCGGCGCCGATGAAAATGTCCAGTTGCTCGCGCACCCGCGCCTGGCCCACATACTCGTCGAGCTTGTGCGGACGCAGCGCGCGCTCGATCACCGCCTCCTGCGCCGTGCTGGCGGCAGGGTCGATCACCCGCGGCGCGGGAGCGAAGGAATCGGGCTGGATCGGCGGCACGGGTTGGCGGCGGGGCGAGAACTGTGCAGATGCACAGCATACGGCAAGCCACTCGCGCCGCGGAGCCTCCCAGCACGCGGGGTGGTGCGGTAAACGGCCGGGCCGGCGATGGCCCGATCAGCACCGGCTCAGCCACGCAGCAGCTTTTCCTCGGCGCGCGCCAGCGCCTCGGGCTGACCCGACAGCACCACGGTGTCGCCGCTGTGCAGCACCAGTGCGGCGTTGGCCTTGACCACGCGGCCGTCGGCGCGACGCACCTGGGTGATGCGCACGCCGTCGAGCGGCACGGTGCGCAGCGCGCGGCCCACCGCGGCGGCACCTGAGGGCAGGGTCAAGGTCTGCAGCCGCACCTGCTCGGCTTCTTCGAGCGAGGCGTCGTCGCTGCCGTGGAACCAGTCGCGCAGCAGGCCGTAGCGCTGCGCCCGCGCCGCGCGTACCCGCTTGAGCACCCGCGGCAGCGGCACGCCCACCAGCGCCAGGGTGTGCGAGGCCAGCATCAGCGAGCCTTCGAGAATCTCCGGCACCACCTCGGCGGCGCCGGCTTCGCGCAGCGCCTCCAGCGGGCCGTCGTCCAGGGTGCGAACGATCACCGGCACGCGTGGCGCGTGCTCGCGCAGCAGCTCCAGGATGCGCAGCGCCGAATGGGTTTCGGTGTAGGTGATGACCACCGCGCTGGCGCGCTTGAGGCCCGCGGCCTGCAGCGTGGACAGCCGCGCGGCGTCGCCATACAGCACGTTCTGCCCGGCAGCCTTGGTCTGCGCGACGCGGTCGGGGTCCAGATCCAGTGCAACAAAGGGGATGTGCTCGGTGTCGAGCAGCCGCGCGAGGTTCTGGCCACAGCGGCCAAAGCCGCAGATGATCACGTGGTTCTGCGCCGCCAGGGTGCTGCGCGCGATGTCGGTGAGCTGCAGCGAAGCCAGCATCCACTCGGTCGAGGCCAGCTTGAGCACGATGCGCTCGATGTGCTGGCCGAGCAATGGGGTGTAGAGCATCGAGATCACCATCGCCGCCAGCACCGGGTTGACGATCTCGGGTGGGATCAGTCCGCCGCCGGCGGCGATGTTGACCAGCACGATGCCGAACTCCCCCGCCGGCGCCAGCCACAGCGCCACGCGCAGGCTCAGCCCCGGCGCGCTGCCGCGCAGCCGCTCGATGGCAAACAGCAGCGCGGCCTTGAGCAGCGGCGGCAGCAGCGCCAGCAGCAGCACCAGCCACCATTGCGCCAGCACCAGCCGCCAGTCCAGCAGCATGCCGATGGTGATGAAAAACAGCCCGAGCAGCACGTCGCGGAACGGCCGGATGTCGGCCTCCACCTGCCCTTTGAACTCGGTCTCGGCGATCAGCATGCCGGCCAGAAAGGCGCCCAGCGCCATCGACAGCCCGGCCAGCTCTGTGATCCACGCCAGCCCCAGAGTGATGAGCAGCAGATTGAGCATGAACAGCTCGTCGGACTTGCGCCGCACCACCACCCGCAGCCAGGGCCGCAGCAGCCGCCCGCCGGCCAGGAGGATGATGGCCAGCACCAGCACGGCCTTGAGCAGCGCAAAGCCCAGTTGCAGCGGCATGTCCGGGTTGTGCGAGGCCAGCGCCGGCAGCACGATCAGCAGCGGTACCACCGCCAGATCCTGGAACAGCAGAATGCCCACGACATGCCGGCCGTGCGGCGAATCGAGCTCGATGCGCTCGGCCAGCAGCTTGACCACGATCGCGGTGGAAGACATCGCCAGCGCGCCGCCGATTGCAATGCCCGCGCCCAGCGGCTGCGGCCATAGCGCCGGCAGCCACCAGCCCAGCAGCAGGCTGCCGGCCACGGCCATTGCCATCGTTCCGGCCAGTTGCAGCGAGCCCAGCCCGAACACCAGCGAGCGCATGGCCTTGAGCTGGCCGAGGCTGAATTCGAGGCCGATGGAAAACATCAGGAACACCACGCCGAACTCGGCCAGGTGCTTGAGCCCTGCGGTGTCCTGCGCCAGCGCCAGCGCGTTCGGCCCGATCACCACCCCTACGGCCAGATACCCCAGCATCGGCGGCATCTGCAGCGCGCGAAACGCGGCCACGCCGAGCACGGCGGCAACCAGATAGAGCAGGGTGAGTTCGAGGCCGGTCATGCGGGCGCGGCGGGCTGAGGTCGGGTGGGAATCCGGCTCAGCATAAGCCATGCTCGCGCCGCGGCCGTTGCGCTGGCGCAGGACGTGCTGCGCCGCCGCGGCAGCGGGCGCGGTGTGGGCGCTGGTCAGCGCGTGGTCGCAGCCGAAGGGGTGGGCGGCGGCAGGGTCAGAATCCAGCGCGCCAGTTCGCGCGCCTGTCGCGGGGTGATGTCACCGTCGGGAGCGTAGGCCGGCATCGGCAGCACGCCCCAGGTGCCCTGCTCGCCGTTGAGGATGGCGTTTTGCAGAATGGACTCGGCCTGCGGGTTGGCGCGAAACCGCGCCGCCACCGCGGCCCACGCCGGGCCGACCTTGTGCTGGTCGATCGCGTGGCAGGCCAGGCAGCCCTTGCGCTGCGCGAGCTGCAGCATCGCGTCGTTGCCGGCGTGCGCGGCGGGCAGCGTGGCGGATAGCCCAGTCAGTGCCGCCGCGGCGATCGCAGCCAGAAGCATCCGCATCGCTTCAGGCGTGCGCCAGTCGCGCGGGCTGCGAGGCGGAGATCACTTGAACTGCTGCCCCATCGTTGCGCCCTTGGACAGCTGGGTCAGGTAGACGACCAGATCGACCATTTCCGGGCTGTCGTAAGCCGGCGGCTTGCCCATGATGCCAGAACGCACGCAGTGCACGATCTGCCGCTCCAGTGTGTAGACCGCGTGCTTCTTTTCCTTGAACTTGGGGTATTTGGCCGCGGCGCCGATCAGGCTGGGCAGGTGCGCGCCCGACGGCGTGGTGCCCTCGGTCTTGCCGCCGTCGCTGTGGCAGGCGGCGCAGGTCATCAGATGGTTGCTGAACGCATTGGGCGGCACCCAGGTCTGCTTGGTGCCGAAGGTGTCGTTATTGAAAATCTGCGCGCCCTGCTCGGCGGCCTGCTCCAGCGAACTGACCTTGGCAGTGGCGGTGAATTTTCCCGGGGGCGCGGTGGCGGCCTGCGCGCTGGCGCACAGCAGCAAAGCTGCCGCGGCCGCGGTGGCGGCCGGCAGCAGCCCAGGCAGGGAACGGCGGAATGAAGAGCAGCGGGGCAGGGTCGGCATGGCAGTCTCCTCGTGCGAACGGCAGATCCGGATGCCGCCGATTCTGCGGCGGCCCTTGCCGCGATGCAGTGAGCAGATGCATGCAGATGTTGCAGGGTGTGGCTGCGCCGGCGCCCGAGGGTCAGAGGCCGACGATGGGCAGCCCGCGCTGCACCCACTCGTTGAGCCCGCCCGGATATTCGCGCAGCCCCTTGACACCGAGGATGCGGTCGAGCACGAACCACGCGCCTGCGGCGTACTGGCCGGTGTTGCAGTAGATCACCGCGTTCGGCTGCGGCTGCGGCAGCCCGCGCAGCGCAAACAGCGCGCGGTAGCCCTCGGGCGAAAGGAAGCGCCACGAGCCATCGGCCGCCTGTTTGTAGAGCATTTCCGAAGGCAGCGGATACGCCCCGGGCAGCCGCCCGGACAGCGGCAGCACCGGCGTGTGGTCGAGCCCGGCAAACTGTGCCAGCGGCCGCGCATCGACCAGCGGCGGCCGCGGTTGCTGCACGAGTTTCTGTACCTGCTCGGTGGTGGCCAGCAGATCGGCGCGCGGTGGTTTGGCGGTCCATTTGCTGGAGCTCATCGGCGCGATGGCGTCGGTGTCCACATCATTGCCAGCGGCGATCCACGCATGCACCCCGCCGTTGAGAATCGCGATCTGTTCGGCCGGCACGCCAAACAGCTGCAGCTCCCAGGCGAGAAACGCCGCTTCCTGCAGCGAGGTCGGATCGTCTCCGGTCGGAGTCAGAACGATGGGCTTGTTCGGCTGCAGCTGCACCGCGCGCATGCTC
Organism: uncultured Burkholderiaceae bacterium; assembly: GCA_964389235.1. Taxonomy (GTDB): domain Bacteria; phylum Pseudomonadota; class Gammaproteobacteria; order Burkholderiales; family Burkholderiaceae_C; genus Thiomonas. The sequence continues at coordinate 24,274 of CAYMDM010000012.1, read as the reverse complement.
TCCTGGAATTCCTCGGCGGTGGGCAGCAGGAAGTCGATGGTCTTGCCGCCGATTTTGTGCTTGGCGCGCAGCCCCCAGAAATTCACCGACAGGGCATCGGGAATGTGGCCGCCGGTTTCGACCAGCACTTTCTGGCCGCCGTGGGTTTCCCATTTGGGGTCGTTGGTCAGGCTGCGCATGTCGTCGCGGATGTCGACGATCTGCACCTCTTTGGCATGGGCCTTGAGCCAGGCCACATCGACCACGGGGCCGGGCAGCACGGTCGCGGCGCTGGCCGCGCCGAGGCTGGCGCCGATCGCCAGCAGCCCGGCAGCAAAGCGTGCTGTCCAGCGGTGCAGCACGGTTGAAAACAAGGGCATGGTGTTCCTCCAGAGTGTTGGGTTCTTGGCCCATTCAGGGCGAGCGGATTCTGGCGGGCTGTGCATGACGGTGTCCAACGGATTTGACCGGGCACAGTCATCGATTTCACTGCTGAATTGCGGGCGATCAACCCAAAATACTCCCGTCAGTGTCGGTGTTGTCCCCAGTATCAGCGCGCACTGAAACGTCTGGCCCGATCGACTTACCTTGCGTTACATAAATGACCTGCTCTAAGCTCTTAGCATTGTGTTCTTCGGTATACAACGTTAGCGTTTCGGCAAGGTGCCCGTGGCGCTGCAGACCCTTGTCAGGAGAGGACGATGAACCGTCGTGATTGGCTCAAACTTTCGCTCGGCGCCTTGGCTTCGGCGCCGACGCTGTCGTGGCTGGACGCGCAGGCCGCGTCCGACACCGTGTTCGCCGCGGTCGCCGGGGTCATGGGCCCGGTGATGGACAAGGGCTTCGGGCCGCTGCTGATGCAAAAAGACCATCTGCACTACCGCGGCCAAGCCGGCGGGGCGTATGGCTTGGCGCATCTGATCACCGGCAAGCAGATGAACCCCGACGTGTTCGTGCCGATCACCCCGGGCCCGGTGGACGTGGTGCAGAAGGCTGGGCTGGGTGGCACCGCGGTGCCGGTGGGCAGCACCGAAATGGTCATCGCCTACTCGCCCAAGAGCAAGTTCGCTGCCGACTTCAAGGCCGCGGCCGAAGGCAAGATGCCGTGGTATGCGGTGGTCGAAAAGCCCGGGGTGCGTTTCGGCCGCACCGACCCGAAGGTCGACCCCGAAGGCCAGAACATCATCTTCACCATGATGCTGGCCGAGAAGTTCTACAAGCAGCCGGGGCTGATGAACAAGATCCTGGGCGAGATCGAGAACCCGCAGCAGATCTTCACCGAGGAGTCGCTGATGGCGCGGCTGCAAAGCGGTGAAATCGACGCGTCCTCAGGCTATCTGTGCTCGGCGATTTCGCACGGCCTGCCCTACATCAAGCTGCCGCCGCAGATCAACCTGTCCGACCCGGCAATGATCAAGGACTGGTACAGCACCGCGCATTTCGAGATCAAGCTGCCCAACGGCACGACGCAGACCCTGTCCACCCAACCGCTGGTGTTCTACGCCATGCTGCTCAAGAACGCGCCCAATCCCAAGGGCGGCCAGGCGCTGATCGACTTGATGGCCAGCCCCGAAGGGCAGAAAACCTTCGCCAAATACGGCTACGGCCCGGCCAAGGGCGCGCCGATCAAGGCCTGAATACCGCTGCCGAACGCGCACCCGGGTTCCAGAATGGCTGCCGTGACACTCGCTTCCTCGACCCCGCCGCGTCCGGCCACCGCCCGGCGGGTCGACCTGCAGCTCCGGCTGGTCGCCGGGGTCGGGCTGCTGATGCTCGGCATTCTGCTGCTGCCCTTTCTCGGCCTGCTGGTGACCACGCCGTGGACTCAGCTGCAGCTGCAGCCGGGCGATCTGAAATCGGTATGGACGTCGGTGCTCTACACCGTGATCGCGCTGGTGCTGGTGGTGCTGCTGGGCACGCCGGCGGCGTGGTGGATGGCGCGGCACGACATGCGCGGCAAGTGGGTTCTGGAGCTGGCGATCCTGCTGCCGCTGATCACTCCGCCGTTGTCGATGGGCCTGCTGCTGGCGATGAACTATGGCCCCTATTCGTGGATCGGCGAACCGTTGGCGCGGCTGGGGCTGAATCTGACCAACACCCCCGAAGCCTTTCTGCTCGCGCAGTTCTACGGCAGCGCGCCGTATTACGTCGTCGCCGCGCGCGCCGCGTTCGAGGGCGTGCCGCGTGAGCTCGAACAGGTGTCGCTGACCCTGGGGCAGACGCCGTGGCGAACCTTCTGGCGCATCACTCTGCCGCTGTCGCGCCTGGGGTTGGCCGCGGGGCTGGCGCTGGCCTGGGTACGGGCGCTGGGCGAGTTCGGCATCGTGCTCATCGTCGCGTATTTCCCGCAGGGCATTCCGGTCAAGCTGTGGGTCAACCTGCAGGACACCGGGCTGCCCGCGGTGTATCCGCTGCTGTGGCTGTTCTTTGTCATTGGGCTGCCGCTGCCGCTGGTGCTCGGCCTGCTGTCACGGCGCGCCGGGGGCGCAGGAGGCAAGGCATGAGCGAAGCGCTGCCCGTCGATCTGGCCATCACCCATCCGCTGCAACTGCACGCCGCATTCGAGGTGCGCGGCTTCACGACCCTGCTGGGCCACAGCGGCGAAGGCAAGAGCACGCTGATCAAGGCGCTGGCCGGCATGGTCGCAAGCACTGGCGCGCCGTATCACGACCTGGCGCCGCAACGCCGTCCGGTCGGCTATCTGCCGCAGGGCTACGCGCTGTTCCCGCATCTGCGGGCGTGGGAAAACGTCGCCTACGCCTTCGGCGGTCGGCTGCGCGCGGTGCGCGAAAAGGCGCTGGAGCTGCTGCGCTCGGTCGGGCTCGCCGAGCAGGCCGAGCTACGCCCGGCGCAGCTCTCCGGCGGGCAGCAGCAGCGCGTCGCGCTGGCGCGGGCGCTGGCGCGGCAACCGCAACTGCTGCTGCTGGACGAGCCGACTTCGGCGCTCGACCCTCAGACCCGCGACGACATCCTGCTCGAGCTGATGGATCGGGTGCGGCTGTCGCGGGTGCTGGCGCTGGCCGCCACTCACGACACCCAGGTCGCCGCGTTGTCGGATTGGGTGGTGCTGCTGGCCGGCCGACGGGTGGTGCAGCAGGGGGCGCCGGCCGATGTGCTGGCGCGCCCGGCGAGCATCCAGGCGGCGGCGCTGATGGGGCTGCGTAACCGCCTGAGCGGCCGCGTGGTCGCCGCTTCTCCACGCGGCGGCAGCGTGCTGCGCTGGGAAGACGCGGGCGTCGATCTGCACCTGCCGACCTTGCAGGCCGCGCCCGGCGCGGTTGTGGACTGGCTGGTGCCGGCTGAAGAAGTGCGGATCGCTGCGGGCAGCGGCGCGGATGAGGACAACGCGGTGGCGGTGCAGGTCGAACACCTGATGTATCAGGGCGGCAGCGCCAGTGCGGCGCTGACCTGCGGACAGGCGCGGCTGTGGATGCAGATGCCGCGCCGCGCTGCCGACGAGGCGGGCTTGCGCGCCGGCGACACGTTGAACGTGGTCATTCCCGGCGAACGCATTCTGAGCTGGCCGCGTTGAGTGGCGACTGGCCTGCGCGGCGCCTGCTGCTTCGCGCGCCGATGTGAGCATCGCGCGGCGCAACTGCGTGGTCTGACACCCCTCCCGCGCGCCTTCCCAGCACCGTCAATCCGCCAGCATTTTCGCGCCAAAGTCCGCCGCCTTGGCGGTGTAAAGACTGGACGTGACGAGGATGTCCACACCGGTTGCGGCAAACTGCGCGGCGTTGTCCGGGCGGATGCCGCCGGCGGCGTTGATGGTCAGCCGGGGCTGCGCCGCGCGCAGCTGCGGCACCAGTTCAGCCAGTTGTGCAGCGCTCATTTTGTCCAGCTGCACGCCGTCAGCCCCGGCGCGCACGGCGGCGAGCGCGTCTTCGGCGCTTTCGGCTTCGATCAGCACGAATTTCTCCGGGCTGTGCGCTTTGGCTCGCGCCACCAGCGCGGCCGCGTCCAGCCCGGGCAGAAACGCGCGATGCTGCTCGAACACCAGAATGGTTTCGGACAACCCCGCGCGGTGCACCACTCCACCGCCGCACAGCAGCGCGTATTGCTGCAGTTTGCGCGCGCCTGGAAACGCTTTGCGCGTGCCGGCGATCTGCACCTTAGGGTTGCCCTGGCGCGCGGCGTCGACCATCTGCCGCGTTGCGGTGGCGATGCCGCTGAGGTACTCGAGCAGGTTCATGCCCTGCTTCCACACCTGGTGCAGCGCGTGCGCGCCGCCGCGCAGCCGCAGCACCGGACTGCCTGCCGCCACGCGCTGGCCGTCAGCAGCCAGCGGCTCGGCTCGCACGCCCAGCGCCTGTGCCATGCGCAGCAAGGGCGTCAGCCCGGCGAGCACCACGTCCAGGCGCGAGGTGTAGGTCAGGGTGCCGGGCGCATCGGGCAAAGCCAGCGCACGGGTGGTTTCGTCGTGCAGCGGCAGGTCTTCGACGATGAAATGGTCGATGTCAGCGTGGGTGAAGTACATCATGTTTGGCAAGCTCCCGGTTTTGATACGCGCGCACGCCAAGAAACAGCAGCAGGCTGGCCACGCCCAGCGGCGCGCTCAGCCACCCGCCGTCGGCGTTGTTGCCGTTCATCACGGCGTTGAAAATCGTCAGCGACAGGGTTTCGGTGCGGCCGATGATGTCGCCTCCCAGCATCAGCGAAATGCCGACCTCGCCCAGCCCGCGCACCATCGCCAGCGCCAGTCCGCCGGCCAGGGGCAGCCCGACGATGAACGGGGTCAGCCACAGACCCGGCAAGGTGAACACCAAGTTGACGCCGAGAGCGTGCAGCGCTTGGCCAACCGGGCTTTCGCGCCCGAGCAACCGCAGCGGCGCAAAGCCGATGACCACCGGCGGAAACACCAGCGGCACCGTCATCAGCGCGTCCAGCCAGGCACTGCGCCTGAGCCCGAACTGCAGCGCATAGGCCAGAACCACCGCAGCCAGCACGTACGCCGGCGCGGTCAGCGCGGCAACCTTGACGCTGAGCCAGACGGCATGCCAGGCATCTGGCGACAGCCCCATGTCCATCACGGCGAAGCCGAATCAAAGACCGTTTTCGCGCAAGATGTCGCGCGCCTGCGCAGTCTGCAGAAACCGCGCGAATTCGGCGCGGGCAGCAGCCGTGGCCGGATCGCCAGAACCGGGCGCGGGCATGGCCGCGACGATGTCGATCGGCGCATAGCTGCCCTGGCCCGGAAGCAACTGCAGATAACCGCCGAGCTGGCCCCTGACGCCAAGCGATTCGGTGAGGTTGATGAAACCGGCATCGATCTGCCCGGAAGTGAGGTAGGCGCTGACCTGCGGCAGGGTCTGCACGATTTTGAATTTTTCCTGCAGCGTCTCCCACAGACCCTTGGCTTGCAGCCATTCCTTGGCGGCTTTGCCGTAAATCGTGGCTTGCGGGTTGGGCAAGGCGATGCTGTGCATCGTCGGCAAATCGCGCACGGGGTCGACAATCGGCTGCGGGCTGTAGCGGCCAAGCAGCTTGCGCCGCCATGCCAGCACCATCACGCCCTGGCCGAGGGCAACGCGTTGCGGAAGGTCGACCTCCCTGGCATGGTCGACGAACTGCGCGTCGCCGATCAGTGCATCGACGCGGCCACTGGCGCGGATCTGCGCGAAAAGCTGTTCCAGGTTGCCGTAACTGCGCTCGACCGGCAGGCCGTTCTGCGAGGAAAACGCGGCGCACAGCGCGTCGACCGGGCGGCGATAGCCGGCGCCGGCCATCACCAACAGCGGCGCGGAGGCCGCCCAACTGGACAGCGGGAGGCCCACGCTGGCGGTCATGAGGGCAAGGTTTTGTGCGAATCGACGACGGGACAACAAAACGAAAAAGACCTCCCGGGTAAAAAATCAATGCGCCTGCCGGTGGCGGAACACCTTCCAGGCCGAAATCGCCAGAATCAATGCCAGCAGAAGCCCCAGACCCTCGGTTGGCAGCACGCCGACCAGCAGGCCGCCGATGGCCGCGCCGACGAGCGACCCGGCGGCCATTGCCAGCAGCAGCGCGCGATGTGTGCGCAGCACGGCGAACGCTGCGCTTTCTCGGTAGCGGGCGAAGCCGACGATCATGGTCGGCAGGGAAATCAGCAGCGACAGGCTGCCGGCCAGCTTCACGTCCACGCCCCACAGCAGCACAATGGTTGGAATCAGCAGCTCACCGCCGGCCACGCCCATCACTGCGGCGATCATGCCGATGCCCAGCCCGGCGAGCAGACCGATCGCGGCGTGCAGCAGTGGGCCCAGGCTCAGGTGCAGATCGGGGAGCGTGCGCAAGCCGAACACCTGCTCGGCAGCCATCGCCAGCGCGAGAAAAATCAGCAGCACCAGCAGCACGGTGTCCAGGGTCTTGCGCGGCAGCCGCATCGCCCACCCCGCAGCCCACCAGGCGCCGGCCAAGCTGCCGGCGAGCAGGTTGATCACCACCGGCCAGTGCGGCAGCAGCAGCGCGGGCGGCACGGCGTGCAGCCGAAACACGATGGCGATGGCCACGACCAGCAGCGACATCGCCTTGTTGGCGATGATGGCCTCCAACGTCGGCAGTGCGAAAAGGCCAACGAGCACCGGCAGCCGAAACTCGGCCCCGCCCAGCCCGATCAGCCCACCGAGCACCCCGATTGCGGCAGCGGCAAAAAAGCCGCGCAGCGCGCAGGCGCCGTCGCAGGCGGAGGGCGGGCGAGGCATGGCTGGCGGGGTCAATGCAAGGCGTCGCCGGCCAGCGCGACCGACTTGATCATCGCCCACACCAGCAAGCCCGGGCGCAGCTCCAGCCGCTCGCGCGAGGCGCGGGTGATGTGCGCGAACAGCAACTGGCCGTCGGCCAGTTCCAGCGTCAGCTCGACCTGACCGGGCTGCGCCGTCGGCTCGATCGCGCGGATGTGCACCGGCAGCTGGTTGCTGATCGACACGTCATCGGGCAGATGGCGCAGCGCAATGCCCACATCGCTTGCGGCAATCTGCAGCCGCAGCGTCTGGCCCTTCTGCACGTCGCTGGCCGAAGCCAGCGGCAGATGCAGGGTGCGGCCGGCGACGTCGACGTCGAGCAGATCGTCCTCCGCCGCGCCGGCCGTGCCCAGCAGCACCGACAGCCGCGCATCCTGCGCGAACAGCGGCGTGCCCGGCAGAGCCACCGCCTCGCGCAGCGGCAGGCTGGCCTGCACCTGCCCGCCGCTCATCATCACCACATGGTCGGCCAGCCGCAGCACCTCCGACGGCGCGTGGGTGACGTAGAGAATCGGGATGTCCAGGGTGTGATGCAGCTTTTCCAGGTAGGGCAGGATTTCCTGCTTGCGCTTCAAGTCCAGCGCCGACAGCGGCTCGTCCATCAGCAGCAGCTCGGGTTGCAGTGCCAGTGCCCGCGCGATGCCCACGCGCTGCCGCTCGCCGCCCGACAGCCGCGACGGTCGGCGGTCGAGCAGATGGCCGATGCCCAGCAACTCGACGATGTCGTCGATGCGCGCCTCACTGCGGCCGGCGCGCTTCATGCCGTAGCGCAGATTGCCGCGCACGGTCAGATGCGGGAACAGGTTGGCGTCCTGGAACACATAGCCCAGCGGCCGCTTGTGCGCCGGCAGATAGCTGCCGCCGTCCTGCCAGGTCTGGCCCTTGAAGCGCAGGCTGCCCTGCGGCCGCTCCAGCCCGGCCACGCAGCGCAGCAGCGTGGTCTTGCCCGAGCCGGAGTGGCCGAACAACGCGGTCACGCCGCGCCCGGGCAGGCTTTGCGCCACGCGCAAGGTGAACTCGGGCCAGCGCAGCGTGAGGTCGAGGTCGATGGTGTCCTGGCTCATCGCTCACGCCTTTTTCGGATTGGGCCGCCACGCATACAGGCTCAGCAGCACGAGGAAGGAGAACACCAGCATCACCGCGCTCAGGCGATGCGCGCCGGCGTACTCCATCGCTTCGACGTGGTCGTAGATCTGCACCGAAGCCACGCGGGTTTCACCCGGAAGGTTGCCGCCGATCATCAGCACCACCCCGAATTCGCCGACGGTATGGGCAAAGGTGAGAATGCCGCCGGTGAGAAAGCCGGGCAGCGCCATCGGCAGCGCGACGGTGAGGAACGCATTCCAAGGCGAGGCACGCAGCGTCGCCGCCGCTTCCAGCGGCTTGTCCCCCACGGCTTCAAAAGCGTTCTGCAGCGGCTGCACCATGAACGGCAGTGAATAGAACACCGAGGCGACGACCAGCCCCCAGAAGGTGAAGGGCAGTGGATGCACCCCCAGCCAGTTGGTGAACTTGCCGACAAAGCCATACGGGCCCATCACCAGCAACAGGTAAAAGCCGAGCACCGAGGGTGGCAGCACCAGCGGCAGCGCGACCACCGCGCCGATCACCCCTTTGAAGCGCGACGCGGTGCGCGCCAGCCACCACGCAATCGGCGTGCCGATCACGAACAAGCACAGCGTGACCGTGCCGGCGAGCTTGACCGTCAGACCGATGGTCTGCCAGTCCTCATCGGTCAGCAGCAGACTCATATCACTTCATCTCACCCGGCAGCACGAAGCCATAGCGCTTCATGATCGCGCGCGCTTCGGGCTGGCTCATGTAATCGGCAAACGCCTTGGCCGCGGCGTTGTTCTCGCCGCGCTTGGTCACCACATAGGCTTGCTCCAGCGGCTCGTGCAGCTTGTCCGGGATCAGCCAGTACTTGCCCTTGCTCGCCATCTGCGGGCTGAGCGCCAGCGACAGCGCGATGATGCCGACCTGGGCGTTGCCCGTTTCGACCAGTTGCGCCGTGTGCGCAATGTTCTCGCCGAACACCAGCTTGGGCTCGACCTTGTCCCACATCCCCGATGACTTCAGCGCTTCCTCGGCGCGCTTGCCATAAGGCGCATGCTTGGGGTTGGCGATGGCGATTTTCTTGATGTCCGGGTTGTTCAGGCTTTCCAGGGTCATCTTGCTCGCGTCCATCGTCGGGCTCCACAGCACGATGCGGCCGAAGGCGTAGGGCCGAATCTGGCCGACAGCCAGCCCGGCTTTTTCCAGCTCCTTCGGGTAGTGGATGTCGGCCGAGAAAAACAGGTCATACGGAGCACCCTGCTGCAACTGGTGGAAGAACTTGCCCGAGGAGCCGTAGACCGGCTCGATCTTGTCCTGCGGATGCGATTTCTCGAACGCCTGGACGATTTCGTCCATCGCAAACTTGAGGTCGGCGGCCGCGGCAACCGTGGCTTTTTCGGCGTGGGCGATCGATGCAGCGAAGGCCATCGTCAATCCGATGACCAGGCGGAACCAACTGAATTTCATGGCAAGGCTCTCCCTGAGGCTTGTGCGCGCGAGGCGCTGGTTTTGAGAAACGAATGACTTGGCGCGATGCGTTGTCGCGCCTTGTTACGTGAGGGTGAAAAAACGGCCCCGCGGCAAGCCGGGGGCCGTGAAGAAGTGGAGGTTCAGTCCACCCCGAGGATGATCTGCGAAGCCTTGACCAGGGCGCAGGCGGCGTCGGCCGCTTTGAGGCCCAGCGCCTTTTCGCTGCCGGCGGTGATGATCACCGCGAGTTCGGTGCCGTCGCCCAGGGTCAGCAGCACTTCGGTGTTGACCGCACCGGTGTGCACGGCCTTGACCGTGCCGCACAGGGTGTTGCGCGCCGAGGTCTGCGGCGCCGCGCCCTTGACCAGAATGGGCCACGACGCCTTGATCAGTGCGTAGACCGCCTTGCCCGGGGCGAGCTTGAGCCGCTCGGCGCTTTCCTTGGTGACGATCGCGGCGAGTTGATGGCCACCGCCGATATCGACGACGACCTCGCTGTTGACCGCTCCGACGTGCACCGCCGCGACGGTGCCTTTGAGGTGGTTACGAGCACTGGTTTGCATGTTCAAAGTCCTCAAGGTGGAGTGATTCGAGCAAACATATCGCGGGGTCGTTGGCAGGCATGCAAATCGGCCTGCTGACCATTCCGCACCACGGATTGAATCACATCTCCTTGAAATACCGAGCTGGTTGGCAGGATTGACGCCAAGCAAGCTGTGAGTGAGAGCCGACCATTTGTCTTGCATCGATGTATACATAAAAATATAACCATGCCCTGATCGGGTTGTCAAAACACCCGGGAGGAGGAAGGTTATGCAAAGACGTCACCTGCTAGCCGCCGGCGCGGCGCTGGCGGCAACAGCACCCATGGCATGGGCGGCGCCGGGGCAGAAGGCTGCCGATGCGCCGGTGGTGAGACTGGCGCTGGCCAAAGGGGTCAGTCCAGAGGACTGCGTGCAGTCGATGGATCTGCGCGCCAATCTGCTGAACATGAAAAAGGTCGGCGATCTGCCGCTGTCCGAACAGGTGCAGGAGATGACTGGAAAGCCGCAGCGGCTGATCCGCGTGTTCCTGTATTGCGACCCGCTGACGGCAATGCAGATGGTGGGCGACAGCATCGACTTTGCCGCCTACCTGCCCTGCCGCATCACCCTGGTGGAGGACGCGAGCGGCAAGTACTGGCTGGTGATGATGAATCTCAAGCCGCTGATCGACAGCGTGCCCAAGGGCTCGCCGCTGCGCGCCCAGGCCGAGCGGGTCGGCGGCATTTTGCAAAGCATCATGCGCGCCGGAGCCAACGGGTCGCTGTGACGGCCAGGGTGCGCAAGCAACGGGCGGCCTGCCCGGACTTTCAATGACTCGGAAAACTCCATGACGCTAACCGGACATCGCCATTCTTTTTCTTCCTCGGTGCCGCGCGCCACGCGGTCGGGAGCATTCACCTTGCTGCCCTTGCTGGCGGCGTTGCATGCCGGCTGGGCTACGGCGCAGACGGCGCCGCAGCTTGCGGCCTCGGCGCCCGCCGGTTCAGTGTTCCAGCTGGGTGTGGTGGAGGTTCAGGCCAAGGGCAGTTCGGCTGCGGCCAAGGCGGAGGCGGGCGCCAGCGTGGTCACCCAGCAGCAGATGCTCGACCGCGGCGCGCTCAACGTCGGTCAGGCGGTGGCCGATCTTCCGGGGGTGTCGCTGGTGACCGTGGGGCAGCGTGGCGAGACGCAGGTGAACATCCGCGGTTTCGATTCGCGCCAGACCACGCTGAACATCGACGGCATTCCGATCTACGTGCCGTATGACGGCAACGTGGATCTGAGCCGTCTGCTGGTGCCCGGGATTTCGGAAATCGTGGTCACCAAGGGGCTGGGCTCGCTGATGTATGGGCCGAACAATATGGGGGGATCGATCAACATCGTCACCCAGGCGCCAACCAAAAAGCTAGAGGGCGCGATCACCGGCGGTCTGACGGCCAACCAGCACAAGATCTATGGCAGCGACGCATCGGTGCAGCTGGGCAGCCGCATCGACGATCGCTGGTATGTGCAAGGCGGTGTGGCTTACGCCGGCCGCAATGGGTTTCCGCTGTCGCGCAGCTTCACGCCGGTGGCGGCGCAGCCTGCGGGCGATCGGCTCAATGCCAGCAGCCACGACGTCAACGCCAACCTCAAGATCGGCTTCACGCCCAACGCGACCGATGATTACGCGCTGGGTCTGTACAGCGTGAAGTCCGACAAGGACTCACCGCCCTACACCGGCAACAGCAAGATCACCGGCCAGCCCGTGCGCTACTGGCGCTGGCCGCAATGGGACAAGCAAAGCCTGTATTTCATCGGCAATACCGCAATCGGCCAGGGCTATCTCAAAACGCGGCTGTATCACGATACGTTTGACAACGCGCTGAACTCCTACGACGACGCGACCTACAGCACGACCAAGAAGCCGTATGCCTTCGCCAGCAAGTACCGCGATTTTTCCAACGGTGCGACCTTGGAGCTCGGCCAGCCGCTGGGGGCGATGAATTTCCTCAAACTCGGGCTGTTCTACAAACAGGACGTGCACCGCGAAGCCAACTTCCCCACCCAGTACCAGCCGTATCAAACGCCGTGGCTGCGCTTTGAGGCGCACACTTATGCGCTGGGTTTCGAGGACACGTTGCGGCCGACGGCGGTCGACACCATCACCTTCGGTTATCGACGCGACGAGCATCGGTTCGACCAGGCGCAGGAGTACGCCAACAAGGCGCAGACGGCGATCAAGCCGATGGCCACCAGCCCGCGCGTGGGGGCGAACAACTGGCAGGTGGTGTGGCGGCGCAAGCTCGACGCGCACACCGAGCTGCGCGCCGGCATCGGTCAGAAAACCCGCTTCCCCAGCATCAAGGAGGTCTATTCGTACCGACTGGGTTTTGCGATTCCCAACCCGGCGCTTGGCCCGGAACAGGCACTCAACCGTGAAATCGGCCTGTCGGGCGTGATTGCCGGCGGGGTGCAGTATGACGTGGCCGCCTACTGGGACTCGATCAGGGACGCGATCGAAAGCGTGGCTACGTCCACGCCGGGCGTCAGCCAGAACCAGAACGTCGGCACGGCAACGAACAAGGGTGTCGACCTCAGCCTCAAAGCGCCGATCGGCAACGCCTGGATCGCCTCGCTCGCCTACAGCTATCTCGACGCGACGCTGGGCGCGCCCGGCCTGGTCGCCACCGGCGCGCCCCGACACTGGGCCGATGTGGGCATCAGTTGGCTGCCCAGCGACCGCACCGAGCTGTCGGCGCATGTGCAGGCCGCCTCCTCGCGCCAGACCACGACCAACGGTCTGCAGCCTGTGGGCGGATTTGCCGTTCTCAATCTGCGCTGGGTTCAGCAACTCGCGCCTAAGCTCACCCTCTACACCAATCTGAACAACGCGCTGGACAGGAACTATGCCCTCAGCGAAGGCTTTCCGATGCCCGGGCGAGAGCTGCGGGTGCAACTGCAATACAAGCTGTAAGCCCATGCGCTGCGCGGCTAGGGAACTGCTGGGGCGCGGTCTGGAGACTTGGCGTCGGGTTCGGCTTGCGGCGGCTGGCTTGCTGCTCGCCGCGTCGCTGGGATTGCCGGCCTGGGCCGAGGCGTTGCCGCCGTGCCCGGCAACGCCTGCCGGCCCGGTCTATGGCAGCAACCCGGTCAACAACTATCTGCTGCTGGCGCTGGCGCCCGACCGCATGGCTGGGCTGAACTTTCCTTGGAGCCGGCAGGCCGCGCAGATTCTGCCGACCAAGGTGCTGGAATTGCCGGTGCTTGGCGGCTGGTTTGGCCAAGGCAAGACGGCCAATCTGGAGCAGGTGCTGCGGGTGCGGCCGAAGCTGGCGCTGGTGTCGGGCGCGACGGTCGGCGCGCAGGCAAGCACCCAGGCGCTGCGCGAGGTCGGCATCCCGACCTGCGAGGTCGATCTCGATCGGATGCCAGATTACCCGGCCGCGTTTCGCCGCGTCGGCCAGGCGTTGGGGGTGACCCGTCGGGCCGATACTCTGGCTGCTGACGCCCAGCGCACGCTGGGTGAACTCGCTGCGCTGCGCCAGCGGGTCGCGCAGCGCAAGCCGGTGCGCATCTATTACGCCGAGGGAGAAGATGGGCTGGCCAGCGAGTGTCCGGGGTCGATCCATGCCGAGGTGATCGAGGCCATCGGCGCGCGCAACGCGCTGCGTTGCGTTGACCGCGGGCGCTTTGGCATGGTGCGGGTGAGCTTCGAGCAGATTCTGGCGGCCGACCCCGATTGGATTGTCACGCAGGACGGGCCAGCAATGCGCGCGATACAAAGCGAGCCGCGCTGGAAACTGCTGCGCGCGGTGCGCGAAGGACACGTGCTGTTTGCGCCGCAGGTGCCGTTTCGCTGGCTGGATCGGCCGCCCTCGTTCATCCGCTTGATTGCTGCGCCGTGGCTGGCCAGCCGGGTGTTTCCGCGCGATTACGCGGCGGTGTTTCGCGATCCGATCGATGCGCGAATCGCGCAGTTTTTTGCGCTGTATTTTCAGCACAGTCTGACCCCCGAGCAGGCGCGCGCCATCGCCCAGCCGAATCCCGCCGACTACCCCAACAAATACTGAGACTGGCTCGATGATCGCGTCTGACCTGGCGAACCCGCAGATCGGCATGATGCTGCACATGCAGCCCAGCGCTGGCGAGGCGATGCCGGAGTTTTTCGCTTCGCGCGCTGCGCTGGTGGCTGCGCTGGAAGCGGCCGGGGTGCAGGCGGTGTGGGTGACCGAACACCACTTCGACCCGCAGTCGCTCAGCGCCCAGCCGCTGCTGCTGCTGACCCACTGGGCGGCGCGCACGCAGCGCATCCAGCTGGGGGTCGCTGCGGTGCTGGCTGCAGGCCGCAACCCGTTGCGGCTGGCCGAGGAGATTGCGCTGCTGAGCCAGCTCGCGCCCGGCCGGATCGCCATCGGCTTCGCCAAGGGTGGACCGTTCGAGGCGCAGAAGCAGGCGTTCGGCTGGGGCAGCGACGCAGCACGGGCCGACATGCGCAGCGTGGTCGAGGCGGTGCTCGGCCATCTGGACGGCAAGGTTGCGCCCGCTGCCGGAACGCCGCATTGGAGCGTGCAGCCGTCGCTGCATCGGCCGCTGCCGTTTTTCGTCGCCAGCCGCGAACCCGAAACCTTGCGCTGGGCGGCGCAGCGCGGACTGGGCTGGATGAGCGCGCAGTTCTGGCCGGTGCAGACCTACGACGAGCAGGCGAGTGACTGGGCCGAGGCTGGGGATGGCCGCGTCGATGCCTTGCTGGTGCGCGGGTTGTGGATCGATGACGACGAGGTGGCGGCGCGGGCGCATGCGCTGCGCTGGATCGCCGATTTCCGGCAGAACAAACAGGCCCAGTGGCGCGTGGGCTTTCGCGGCCCGCTGGCCGATGCCCAGCCGGAAGAGGCGCTGGCGCGGCTGATCGTCGGCACTCCGGCGCAGTGCGCACAGCAGCTGGCCGCGTTGCTCGCCGGGCGGCAGGTGCCGCGGCTGGCATTCAACCCCTTGCATGCTGAACCGCAGCAGCAGTTGCGGCAGATGCAGCGACTGCTGCAGCAGGTGTGGCCGCAGGTGGCAGACGAACTCACCGTCAGGGGTGTGCCTCGTGTCGCGGAAGGGGGGAAATGAAGTCCTCCGGCCTGCTGCTGGCCGCGCTGCTTGCGCTGTCGATGCTCGGCTCGCTGCTGGTCGGGCGTTTTCAGCCGTCGCCGCTGGAGGCGGCGCAGCGGCTGTGGGCGGGCTTGCTCGGCCATCCTTCGGAGTTGTGGACGGTGGTTCGCGAGCTGCGCGCACCAAGGGTGGTCGCGGCCGTTTGCATCGGCGCTGGGCTTTCGGTGGCTGGCGCGGCCTACCAGTCGCTGTTTCGCAACCCGCTGGCCTCGCCTGAGGTGCTGGGCGGTCTGGCCGGTGCGGCGTTTGGCGCGGCGCTGGGCATTCTGGTCGGGCAGGCGTTGTGGCAGGTGCAGCTGGCCAGCTTCGGCTTCGGGCTGCTGGCCGTCGGCCTGACCTTGTTGCTGGCGCGGCTGGTGGGGCAGAACGGAGTAGTGGTGCTGCTGCTGGCCGGGCTGATCTCCGGGGCGTTTTTTACCGCGCTGCTGTCGGCCGCAAAGTATGTGGCCGACCCCTACGACAAACTGCCGGCGATCACCTACTGGCTGATGGGCACGCTGTCCTCGCTCAACCCGCAGACAGTGTGGTGGACGGCGCCGGTGATGGTCGCAGCCACCGTCGCGCTGCTCGCGCTCGGCCATGCGCTGAACGTGCTCAGCATGGGCGACGAGGAGGCAGCGACCCTGGGGATACCGGTGGCGCGGGTGCGGCTGCTGGTCATCGCATTGGCGACGTTGCTGGGCGCGCTGTCGGTCACTCTGGCCGGAATGATCGCCTGGGTCGGCCTGTTGATTCCGCAGATCGCGCGACTGATCTGGGGTGCGGACAACCGTCGGGTGTTGCCGGCCTCAGCCCTGCTTGGTGGTCTGTATCTGCTGCTGCTCGATGATCTGGCGCGCACCGCGCTGAGCGTGGAGCTGCCGCTGGGTGTATTGACCGCACTGGTGGGCTTGCCGCTGTTTGCCGCGGTGCTGCGGCGGGTGTCGGTCGGTTGGAGGGATTGAGACATGATCGAAGCGCGCCAGTTGCGGGTGAAGTATGGCGACGCGCCGGTGCTGCATGGCGTCGACCTTCGGCTCGATCGTGGCGAGACCGTCGCGCTGCTCGGGCCCAACGGCTGCGGCAAGACCACGCTGCTCAAAGCCCTGTGCGGCATCCTGCCGGCGGCGGCCGGCGCGGTGCACATCGACGGTGCCGACCTGGGCCGCCTGGCCGAGCCGCAGCGCGCGCGGCTGGTCGCCTACGTGCCGCAGCAGCACCGGCTGGTGTTCGCCTACAGCGTCATCGATGTGGTGATGATGGGCAGGCTGGCCGGGCGCGGGCTGATCGCGCGGCCCACGCCGGCGGACTTCGCAGCGGTCGACACGGTGCTTGCGCAGATGGGGCTGCGCGATCTGTCGCGGCGCAGCTATGCCGAGTTGTCGGGCGGGCAGCGCCAGCAGGTGCTGATTGCCCGTGCGCTGGCGCAGCAGGCGCCGTATCTGTTGCTCGACGAACCGGCCAGCAGTCTGGACTACGGCAACCAGCTGCGGCTGCTGGAGCTGCTGGCGCAGTTGCGCGACGCCGGCCGCGGCGTGCTGTTCACGACCCACCATCCCGATCATGCCTTTGTCGTGGCTACCCGGGTGGTGATGATGCAAAGCGGGCGTTTCATTGCGCAGGGCTCGCCGGCGCAGTGCATGAACCGCGAGCAGCTAGCGCGGCTGTATGCGGTGTCGCCGCAATCCTTGCTGCACGCGGCGCGGGCGCAGGAGTGGACGCGGCCGCGGGCTTGAGCCGCGCCGGCAGCTGCTTATACTTGACCCATCGCGCCGATTTGCTCTGGGCTTGCGGGCGCGTAACAAATGCCGCTAAAACAGCGTGGACCACCGGCGGTTTTCGCTGCTTGACCAGCGCCGCCGGTTTTGTTTTCTGGGACACGCATGACGACTGCCACGCCTTCTTCGCTCGGAGACGTCACCCCGCAGCGCATGACCTTCGCCGACCCGCTGCCGTTGCAGGGTGGCGGCCGGCTGGCCGATTACGAGCTGGTCTACGAGACCTACGGTACCCTCAATCCGGCGCGCAGCAACGCGGTGCTGGTGTGCCATGCGCTCAACGCCAGCCATCATGTGGCCGGCACCTACGGCGGTGACCCCAAGACCCGCGGCTGGTGGGACAACCTGATCGGCCCGGGCAAGCCGCTGGACACCGATCGCTTTTTTGTCATCGGGGTCAACAACCCGGGATCGTGCTTTGGCTCGACCGGCCCGGCGAGCATCGACCCGGCCACCGGCCAGCCCTGGGGCAGCCGCTTTCCGATTGTCACGGTCGAGGACTGGGTCGACGCGCAGGCGCGGCTGCTCGATCGCCTGGGCATCGAGCGGCTGGCTGCGGTGATCGGCGGCAGCCTCGGGGGCATGCAGGCGCTGTCGTGGACCCTGCAGTATCCCGATCGCGTCGGCCACTGCGCGGCGATTGCCACCACGCCGAGCCTGTCGGCGCAGAACATTGCGTTCAACGAGGTGGCGCGGCGCGCCATCATCACCGACCCGGACTTCCACGGCGGCGACTATTACGCGCACGGCGTGGTGCCGCGCCGCGGGCTGGCGATGGCGCGAATGATCGGCCACATCACTTACCTGAGCGACGACGCGATGGCGAGCAAATTCGGCCGCGCGCTGCGCAACGGCGAGATTGGCTACGGCTTCGACGTGGACTTCGAAATCGAGAGCTACCTGCGCTACCAGGGCGAGAAGTTCAGCGGCTACTTCGACGCCAACTCCTACCTGCTGATCACCCGCGCGCTGGACTACTTCGACCCGGCGCGGCGGTATGGCGGCGATCTGGCGCAGGCGCTGGCTGCGGCGCGCGCGCGCTTTCTGGTCATCAGCTTCAGCACCGACTGGAGGTTTTCGCCGCAGCGCTCGCGCGACATCGTGCAGGCGCTGATCACCAATCGCCATCCCGTCAGCTACGCCGAGGTCAACGCACCGCAGGGACACGACGCGTTTCTGATGGACCACCCGCACTACCACGGCCTGGTGCGCGCGTGGTTCGAGCGCATCGCCCGGGAGCTGCCGCAATGAGCACGCCGATGAATCGCATCGCCGAACTGGTGCCGCGCGGCAGCCGGGTGCTCGATCTGGGCTGCGGCGATGGCCGGCTGCTCGCGCATCTGCGCGATCAGCGGGGCTGCGATGGTCTGGGGGTGGAAATCGACCCGGACAAGCTCATCGCCGCCGCGCAGAAGGGCGTGGACGTGCTGCAGCTCGACCTGGAGCAGGGTCTGTCGATGTTCGGCGACGACAGCTTCGACGTGGTGCTGCTGATCGACAGTCTGCCCAACATCCGCCACACCGAAAACGCGCTGCGCGAAACGGTGCGCGTCGGCAAGCTGGGCATCCTGAGCTTTGCCAACTTTGCGCACTGGAGCATCCGGCTGCGGCTGCTCACTGGCCGGCTGCCGGTCACGCCCGAGCTGCCTTACGAGTGGTACAACACCCCGAACGTGCGCGTGGCCACCTACGCCGATTTCAGGCGCCTGGCCGCGCATTGCGGGCTGCGGGTGGTCGAAGCCTTCGGCATCCGCGGCGGGCAGCGCGTGGACTTCGCGCCGGGGCTGCTGGCGACCGAGGCGGTGTTCTGCGTCGAAAAAGCGGATTGATCGCGGAAGGATCGCTGGCCGAATGTCAAACGCAGCTGGCGCCTAGCCGGCCTCGGTCGCGGCGTGCCGATACAGCGATGCGCGACGCGGCGTCTGCGGTTTTACGCACAACGGCGCGCCGGCGCACAATCAGGCAAACAACCCGTTCACTGCCTGCCATGACTGCCGCCAAGCCACAGTTTTCCTGGGAAGACCCGCTGCTGCTCGATGCTGAACTCAGCGAGGAGGAGCGCGCGGTGCGCGACGCCGCGCGCGACTTTTGCCAGAGCCATCTCGCGCCGCGAGTGCTCGACGCGTTTCGTCATGAGCGCACCGACCCGGCGCTTTTTGCCGACATGGGCGCAGTCGGGCTGCTCGGTGCCACGCTGCCGCCCGAGTATGGCGGCGCCGGGCTCAATCAGGTGGGCTACGGTCTGATTGCGCGCGAGGTCGAGCGGGTCGATTCGGGCTTTCGTTCGATGATGAGTGTGCAGAGCTCGCTGGTCATGCTGCCGATCTACACCTTCGGCAGCGAGGAACTGCGCCAGCGCTATTTGCCGAAGCTGGCGCGCGGCGAGCTCATCGGCTGCTTCGGCCTGACCGAGCCCGACCACGGCTCCGACCCTGGTGGCATGCGCAGCCGCGCCGAGCCCGTGCCCGGCGGCTGGAAGCTCAGTGGCAGCAAGACCTGGATCACCAACAGTCCGATTGCCGATGTGTTTGTCGTCTGGGCCAAGGATCCAGCAGGTGACATCCGCGGCTTTGTGCTGGAAAAAGGCTGGAAGGGACTGTCAGCGCCCAAGATCGACGGCAAGGTCGGGCTCCGCGCCAGCGTCACCGGGCAAATCGTGATGGAGGAGGTTTTCTGCCCCGAGGCCAACGTCTTTGCCGAGGTGCGCGGGCTCAAAGGGCCCTTCACCTGCCTCAACAGCGCGCGTTACGGCATCGCCTGGGGCGCGATGGGCGCGGCCGAAGACTGCCTCGCGCGTGCCCGCCAGTACGTGCTCGATCGCAAGCAGTTCGGCCGTCCGCTCGCCGCCAACCAGCTGGTGCAGAAAAAGCTCGCCGACATGGTCACCGAAATCGCGCTGGGTCTGCACGCCGCGCTGCGGCTGGGCCGCATGAAAGACGCCAGCCTTGCCGCGCCCGAGGTCACCAGTCTGCTCAAGCGCAACAACTGCGGTAAGGCGCTGGACATCGCGCGCACCGCGCGTGACCTGCTCGGCGGCAACGGCATCAGCGACGAATACGGCATTGCGCGGCATCTGGTCAACCTCGAGGTGGTCAACACCTACGAGGGCACGCACGACATCCACGCGCTGATCCTTGGCCGCGCGATTACCGGCATCGCGGCGTTCGACTGAAGTCGACAAAGGCCCGCAGCGCGGGCCTTTGCTGTATGCAGCAATCGCGTCAGCCGGTATAGGCCGGCAGCTCGATGATGTAGGTGTCGACCGGGGCGTTGGGTTTGAGCACCGGGTTGCTCGGGTCGCCGCAGCCCCAGTCGCTCTGGAACAGGATGCGCGTGCCCGTGGAGCTGAAGGTCACATTGGTCTGCGCCCAGTAGTTGCTCTGCGGCGCGTTGCTGTAATTGCCCGTGGAGCGATGGTGGGCGATGCGCCAGGTCGTACCCGAGTCCAGGCTGGTGATCATGATTTCCTGGTCGAGAATGGTGCAGGGGTTGGCGGTGGGGCCGCTGTTGCCGTTGCTGCCCGGCGTGGCCTTGCCATTGCTGCCGGTGCCGTAGATGTTGCCGGTCATGCCCGTGACCACCCATGCCGGGTTTTTCCACGAGGTCGCGCCGCTGAGCGACCCGGTGGCCGGATAGCCCCAGCCGCTGGACTCGCCTACATAGTTGAACACCTGTCCCGTGTTGAGGTTGGCCACGATGACATTGCCGTTGCCCCCGGTGGCGCGGTTGAACTGCGAGCCCACCAGCAAGTCTTCGCCTTTGGAATTCATCGCCGTGTCGCAGTGCTCATAGGCGTCGAAGTTCACGGTACGCACATACTGACCGTTGGTGTCGAGAATGAATACTCGGCCATTGCTGGTGTTCTGCGAACTCACGTCCGGGGCGATCCAGCCCTTGCCCGAGAGCAACGGGAACGGCGTGGTGCCGCGCGCCTGCTGCTGCGGGGCGTACCGAGTGTTGTAGAAAGTCTTCTGCTGTGTGGCTTCGTTGAAGCCGAACACGTTCAGCCCCAGCTGGCCGTTGACGTTGGACACCCCGCCCGCGCCCAGCCCCCAGATGCGCTGGCCCTGCGCGTTGTAACCGAGCGCGAAGGGGTAGCCGCAGCGTACCGGCCCGGACTTGGGCCAGCCCGAGGGCAGGTTGTTCGGCAGGAAGCTGTAGAGAATGGTCTTGGTCCCGGTGTCGACGTTGATGGCGGTCAGATCGGCCAGGGTGGTGCTGCCCATCTGGTGATTGTCGATATAGCGCAGCACCTTGGGGTCGGTGTGATCCCAGTAGAACTGCTCGACATCGGCTGGGTTGATCGGCAGCATTTTGATGAAGGCATAGGTCTTGCCGTCATACAAGGCCCAGCCCTGGGTGCCGCCGGACTGGGCGGTTGACCCGGGGAGGTAGAGGATGAAGTAGCTGTCGTCGCAGTTCCAGGCGTGCGCGGTGGGATAAGCGGGCGCGGCACACAGATTCTTGAAGTCCGCCACGCAGTCGGTGATGCGGGTGATCTTCACTCCGAAGTCGGGGTCGATCACGGTCTGCCCCTTGGCCGGCTTGGCCAGCTTGCTGTAGGGCACCGGCGACTGGCCAAACTGCTTCAGACCCTGGCTGAGGTCCAGATAGCCTTGCGCGGGCTGCGGGTTGGCGGGCTGGGTCTGCGAGGGCTGAGTCTGTGAGGGTTGGGCAGAGCCGTTGCCGCTGTCCGCGGTCGGGAGGCTACCGGCCTGATCGGTGCTGCCGCCACCGCACGACGTGAGCACGCCGACGGACGGAACCAGCAGCACCGATTGCTGGATGAAGCGGCGACGAGTCTGCGACATGCCTAGTCCCCCCCGGACTGAAGTAAAAGACGCAGTGTCGCCCCGGTTTGAAGCAGGGTGATGAATCGCGTGGGTGTGACGATCCACGCGGTCTCGTGTTTGAAGAGGGTTTCGTCTCAGAACGCGCCGATGGACCAGGAGGAGCCTCTGGGCTGGCCGGCGATGTTGGTGGAGAAAGCGGCGTTGGGCAGGGCGGGGAAGGACGAGAGGTTTTGGCCCTTGCCCAATAGCGGCGAACCCGAGGCGGGGATGGCGTTGCGGTAATCGAACACCGCGCTGGCCGGGCCGGGGTAGTTCGGGTTCATCAACGCACGCAGATTGGTCAGTCCGGGGTTGGCGAACAGGCCGGCGGCATCATTGCCGGTGGCCTGCTGCCACTGCGCGAAGTTCACCTGACTGACCGAGTTGAAGCCCAGGTTGAAGTCATTGGCAAAAGCCGCATTCCAGTACGCGTTGTTGTTGAGGGTCACACCCGGATCGGCGCCGCTGCCCTGATACCACATCACCGGAGCCGTGTTGTCCCAGCCCACGATCAGGTTGTTGAGCACAAAGCTGTTGGTGTTGGGATTCCCGCCACTGGGCGTGGTGTTGTTCCACAGATACATGCCGATCGAATACGTGCCCGGCGGCGTGGTCTTGGGCAGGATGATGGTGTTGTTGGCGATCAGCGTGTTCTTCAGGCCATGCTGCAGATTGGTCGGGTTCTGCGTCATCGCATTGCCCTCCCAGTACTCCATGATGCCCACGCGCGCGCCCACGATCAGGTTGTTGTAGACCTGCGTGCCCGCGAGGTTGGCCGAACACGGGTTGGCGCCCGAAGAGCCGCACTCATCGCCGATGGACAGCCCACCGTTGAACTTGTACATGGTGTTCCACGGATAGCTGTTGGAATACGGCTGGAACCAGGTGCTGGTGTCATAGCCCGTGGAGTACAGCACGTTGTTGCGGGCGATGTCGTTCGGCTGGTTGTCGAAATACATGTTGACGGAGAAGTTGTCCATCGACAGGTTCTGCTCGAACACCACGCTGCCGGTCTGCAGCCCCGGGGCGCTGCCGTAGCTGATGATGCCCTCGCCGCCGTTGTTGGCTACCACGTTGCCGCGGGCCAGTCCCTGGTAGGCGCTGGTGAACACCAGCCCACCGCTCCAGCCGCCGCTGGCCGCGGCAAAGCCGTTATTGCCGCGCGGCCAGTTGTGCATCGCGTTCATGTACACCAGGTTGTACAGCGCCTGGTTGCCGGTGTTGGCAATGCCGCTGCCGCCGAAGAAGTTGATGCCGCCCTTGATGTTGTATTCCGAGACACAGTTGCTCACGGTGATGTTGCTGCCGTAGCCCCAGATGCCACCGGCGCCCGAGCCGCGCGCGGTCAGGCCGTTGAACACCAGGTTGGACTCGGCGTACCAGTAGATCGGGCTGGGGTTGGACTGCGAGGCAATCACCAGATCGGCCGCGGAGGGATTGCTGCTGCCAAAGTCCACCGTCAGCACGCCATTGACATAGGCCCACAGCCCGCTGCCCGGAGTCACGGCGCTGGCGCTGTTGTTCGGCGCCGGGCGCAGCGCCTGGTTGTTGACCACGATGGCCATGGGCTGGCAGTTGCTGCCATTGGTGACATTGCCACTGCTCGGGTCGGTCACGCAGGTTGGGGCCATGGCGTTGCCGTCCAGGGTCTTGCTCAGCGGCGCGCGCCAGACGCTGCCGCCCACCTGGGTCCAGCTGCTGGTGGGAATGACCGGCGAAGCGTCGATGACCACCGGGCCGTCACCATAAGAACCGAAGGTGATGGGCTTGCCCGGTTGCCCGCCGGGGATGTTGAGCACGTTGAGGATCTGGTGATAGGTGCCGGCCTTGATCAGCACGGTATCGCCGGCCTGCACCACCGAGACGGCCTTCTTGAAGGTGGCAAACGGCGTGCTCGGCGAGGTGCCATTGTTGTCGTCATTGCCGTTGACCGCCACGTAATACGTCTTGCCCGTACTCGACACCGGCGTGACCACATTGCCCGGCTGCCACACCGTGAACGGCAGCGGAATGTTCTTGAAGCTGGTTGCCGGCGTCGAGGGGGCTGCAGCCGGCGTGGATGTCGGGGTGGTGGATGTCGGGGTGGTGGACGTCGGGGTAGTGGACGTCGGGGTAGGGGACGTCGGGGTAGGGGACGTCGGGGTGGGGGATGTCGGGGTGGGGGATGTCGGGGTGGGGGACGTCGGGGTAGTGGACGTCGGAGAGGACTGGGCGGAGTAGTTGGCTGAATTTTCGATCAGCGGGGCCGAGCCGGCGTTTCCACCTCCGCCGCATGCGGCCAGGGTACCCAGAGACAGTGCGACCAGCAATGCGTGGCGCGCAGCGTGCAAGTGAGCGAACGTACTCATTACCAACCTCCAAACGGCATACTGAGGGGCTCCGCGCGTGAAAGGCGTCTCCGCGGTGACCTCAGCGATCGGCGCATGACCCCCAAGATTTTGGGCTCGGTTTATGGCATGGCATCTGCCTCTTACCGATTCAGCGCCATGAAGAGGAAGCTCAGCGTGTCAGATCTCCCAGCTTGCTTGGTGAAAGGCAACCACGTGCGGGCGAAGACCATGGGCGAGGGCGTGCGTCGAATCAAACCTGGATGAAAACGCAGCGCCACGCCGGAGAGAGGCAAACGTGGAGAAGAAACCGACTGTTCCAGAAAGACTGAACCGGCAGGCAATCGGGCGATCACCTGCCGGTAGATCATTGGCCTCGATGAGGCTCAGTAGGCGCCCGCGTTGAACCCTTTGTTGCCCACGAACCCTGATCCGGCGAGGTTGGTGGAGAAGCCCGCGCCGGGGATGGCG
>CAYMDM010000011.1:0-43134 GCA_964389235.1 uncultured Burkholderiaceae bacterium | reverse complement strand
CGCTGACGCTCGACAACCTCGTGGGCACCGATCCGGCCGGCTATTCCGGCCTGGAGGATGGTGTCGATTGGCACTGGGATCGCGTCTTTGCCGGTGCGGCGCTGACCACGTTGCTGGGCGTGGGTGCCGAGCTGGCCGCGCCGGAGAACCGGCAGAACGGCAACCGCATCGTGATTGCCGGGCGCGACAGCGCGCAGGATAGCATCAACCAGGTGGGCCAGGAGATGACCCGGCGCAACATGAACATTCAGCCGACCTTGACGGAGCGGCCGGGCCTGCCGGTGCGGATCATCGTCAACCGCGATCTTGTGCTGCGGCCGTACCAGCCGATGTTCTTCCAGCGAGGAGCCATGCGATGAGCACGACCGAGAAGTTGCGGCTCGGGCCGCTGCCCAAGACCGAGAGCGTCAAGCTGACCTTTGCTTGCCCGGCCAGCCTGAAAGCCGACCTCGACCGCTACGCCGCGCTGCACGCGCAGGCGTATGGGGAGGCGGTCGATGCCATGACGTTGATCCCGCACATGCTGGATGCCTTCATGGCGGGGGATAGGGCGTTCAGGCGTAGGCAGGCCAGGAACGAAAAAGCCACCCCTGCGTGAACAGGGGTGGCTTCCGAATTGGTGCCCGAGGCCGGAATCGAACCGGCACGCCTTGCGGCGGGGGATTTTCTTCCCACTTCGGCTTTCGCCGCCGCCGTCTCCGAAGAAACAGCGTTCGTGGGCTGGAGCACGCCTTCACCATAGCCTTTCAGCCTTAGGTGCCCGCCGTCTGCTCTCTACACCTTCCGAGGAGCCTTTCGGCTCCAGGGCTTGGCTCGGTATTAGCTCGGACTTGCGTCCAGGGCCTTCGCCGAGTTTGACGGGCTTCACCTCTGGGGTTTCCCCCGGAGGGCTCAAATTTGGTCTGAGTCCCCTGCGTCTACCAATTTCACCACTCGGGCATGACGCACGATGCTACTTCAACTACCTACTACTCACTGGGAGCCAGCTTGCATCGTCCTGGCTCCTAGTTGACTCCTGGCTCGAAATGCTGGCATCTCGATCAAGAGGCGATTTGTCACTCAATCCCTTGTCCCATGCGGCTTGGCAGGCAGTGGCCTCAAGCGAGACCTACGTAGAAGTCCCTATTTTTGAGTCCACTGCGTCTACCGATTCCGCCATCCCGGCAAAGTGAAAACCGAGCGGTCGAGGCCGGCTTCACGTCATTGGAGGCAAGGGCGAATTATCGCATGCGGCCTTCGGTGGGCGCTGCGGCAACGGCGGAGTGCAGCATCTGCTCGTAGCGCAGCAGCAGCCCGCCGCCCGCCGGGCTGTGCAGGGTCACGCGGCCGCCGAGACGCTGCGCGGTCTGCACGATGATCGGCAGCCCGAGCCCGGTGCCTTCGCCATCTTCGGGGTGCAGACGCACGAAGGGTTGCAGCACCCGCTGCAACTCGGCAGCGGGGATGCCGGGGCCGGTGTCCTGCACTTCGATGATGGCCAGCGGCCCGCGCTCGGTCTGCTCCTTGCGCACACGCAGGTCGACGCGGCCGCCGCTGGGGGTGTAGCGCACGGCGTTATCCACCGCGTTGCGCAGCAGGGTGTGCAGCAGGGCGGGATCCGTCTGCAGAGTCACGGCTTCGGCCTGGTCGAGGCCAAGGTCGATGTGGCGGCTTTCGGCCAGAGGCAGCAGGTCGGCGATCACGTCGCGCACCACGGCCACGGCATCGACCGACTGCCAGTGCACGGCCTGCGCGCCTTGCGAGCGCGCCAGAGTCAGCAACTGCTCGATCACCGCGCGGGCGCGACGCAAACCCTGCTTGAGCGCGTCAAAGCGCTCTCGCGCCTGCGGCGCCTGCACCAGGGGCTGCAGGTTGTCGACCTGCATGCCCAGCACTGCCATCGGTGTGCGGAGTTCGTGCGCAGCGTCAGCGACGAAGCGGCGCTGCTGCTCCATCGCCCCGGCCAGGCGTTCGAGCAGACGGTTGATCGAACGCACAAAGGGCAGCACCTCATGCGGAACGTCAGCCTCGGGCAGCGGATGCAGATCGTCGGGGCTGCGCGCATCGACGCCCTGTGCGAGGCGGCGCAACGGCCGCAACGCCCGCTGCACGACCACGGCGGCGAGCAACGCCAGCACCGGCACCAGCCCGAGCAGCGGGAACAGGGTACGTTGCGCGCTGTCGATTGCGGCGTCGCTGCGCAGGTCGGTACGCTGGGCCACAGCGATGCGCCCGCTCGGACCCGGTCGCACGAATACCCGCCAGTCGTGGCCATCGGCGCGCACCACCTGCATGCCGTCGGGCAGGTCGGTTGGCAGGTTCAGCCCCTGCGGGCCGGGCGGTGCGCCCAGGCGCTGCACGACGATGCGCGCGTCCTTGTCCACGTCGGCGCCAGCGGGTGTCAAGGCGTTGCCCGGCACTTCGCCCCAGCGGTGCACCAGGCTGGCAACCTGCCGCAGCTGCGCGTCCTGCAATTCGTAGGCTTCCTCGTAGGCGAAAAAGTAGGACAGCGCCGCGGTGCCGAGGCCAACCACGACCACGCTGACCGTCATCCACAGCCACAGCCGCCGCAGCAGCGACTGCGCGGCCCAGTGGCGCAGCGCGGCGACGGGTTTCATCGCGGATGGGGCTGGTCGCCCGGCTCGACCCGCGGCACCAGCCAGCCCACGCCGCGCACGTTTTTGATGACCTCGGGCGCGAGCTTTTTGCGCAGGCTGTGGATGAGGAATTCCACGGCGTTGCTCTCGACTTCCTCGTTCCAACCGTAGATGCGGTCTTCGAGTTCGCTGCGCGACAGAATCGCCCCGGGGCGCAGAAGCAGGGCGTGCAGCAGCGCGTATTCGCGCGCGGTCAGCCGCTGCGTCTGGCCCTGGTAGCGCACTTCGCGCGTCACCGGGTCGAGTTCGAGCACGCCGTTGCTCAGCACTGGCGCGGCCTGCCCGCCCTGGCGGCGGGCGACGGCGCGGATGCGCGCCAGCAGTTCGGCGCTCTCGAACGGTTTGACCAGATAGTCGTCAGCGCCGAGGTCCAGCCCGCGCACGCGGTCTTCCAGCGCGTCGCGCGCGGTGAGGATGAGGATGGGCAGGCGGCTGCCGCCCTGGCGCAAGGCCTGCAGCACCGACAAGCCGTCGCGCTTGGGCAGGCCGAGGTCGAGCAGCATCAACTCGTACTCGCCCCCCTGCGCCGCAGTAAGCGCCGAGGCGCCGTCGAGCACCCAATCGACAGCGTGAGCGGCGTCGCGCAGCGCCTGGCGGGTGGCGCTGCCGAGCATGTGGTCATCTTCGACGAGCAGGATGCGCATGGGTCAGGAGCGAGAGGAGATGTCAGCCAAGGAGAGTATGCCCGCGCCGCGACCGCTGCGGCCGCGGCGAGGGCGGGCAGGGCGGACGCTCAGTCCTGATGGTCGTGATCGTCGCGATCGGCCTTGTCCTGCGCCGAGGCGATCACCGTGCCTTGGTCGGGGCTGACCTTGACGTCGAACACCTGCGGGCCTTTGACCACCTCGACGTCGTACACCAGCTTGCCGTTGTGCGCTTCGACTTCGGCCTTGGACGCGGTGCCGCCGATGTGCTGCTCCGCGGCGGTGACGGCCTGCGCCAGGCTGACCTTGGCGCCGGAGATGACGCGGGCATCGTTTTCGTGCTGCCCGGCGGCGTAGACGCTGACCCCGGCCGCAGCCGAAGCCAGCGCGAGGGTGGCGAGAACGAGGGTGGATTTGCGTACAGACATGATGAAACTCCCTGAAAGCGGTTGAACACAGCGCCGGAATGGCGCGGGGTGAACTCTAGGAAGGGCGTCTTAGCGCAGGCATAGATGCGCGAGCGGCGGTCGCACGGGTGGTACGCCACCAATTGCGGCGGCATGGCGAGCGGCGCGGGGGTGGGTCAACTCAACGCGATCGACAAGGCGCCGGCCTTGCATGCCCTTGCTCGATCCGCTTCTCGGCCAGTTGGGCAGCCGGCTTTTCGCCCGCCTGCGGGCCGATCATCGCCCGAGCTGTTGTTCCGGACCGGTTTGCAATCCGGGTGCCGGGTCGATGTTCCGAGAGGATCGTGCGATTTAGTTATAAAGTAACATTATTGCTCAGGCGGTTTCACAGACTTTCCGGAGGATGTTCATGCGTTGGCGCAGGAGTGTGGCGCAGGTTGGTGCGGTGGTGCTGGGGTTGTGGCTTTGGCTGGTGGGGTTGCAGGCGGCACAGGCCGCGGTGCCGGTGGTGGCTGCCGAGAGCACGTATGGAGTGGTGGTGAAGGCCATCGGTGGCGATCAGGTGGCCGTGCGCAGCATCATCGAGAATCCCAATGTCGACCCGCACAGTTTCGAGGCCTCGCCGCAGGTGGCGAGGGAGGTCGCCGGGGCGAAGCTGGTGGTGATGAACGGGCTGGGGTACGACGCGTGGATGGACCATCTGCTTGCGGCCAGCCCGAGCAAGGATCGGCAGGTGATCGTTGCGGCCAAGGTGGCGCCGCAGCGGGTGATGGCTGACCGCAATCCGCATCTGTTCTACGACCCGCAAGCGATGCTGGCGGTGGCGACTCGCATCGCTGCGGTGCTGTCGGCCGCCGACCCCACGCACAAGACGCTGTTCGAGCGCAATCTGTCGGCGTTTCGCGCGGACATCGACCGCTTCCAGCAGCGCGTTGCGGCGCTGGCCAAGGCGTTCCCGGGGTTGAGGGTGACGGCGACCGAGCCGGTGTATGGCTATATGCTGCGCGACCTGGGTTGGAAAAGTCTGAACAACAAGTTCCAGGTGGCGGTGATGAACGATGCCGAGCCTTCGCCATCGGAGGTGGCGAAATTCGAGGACGAATTGCGCAAGCGGCAGGTGCGGCTGCTGATCTACAACCAGCAGGTCAGCGAGGTCATCACCCAGCGCATGCGGGCAATTGCGGCCAAGGCCGGAGTGCCGACGGTGGGCGTGGCTGAATTCGTTCCGCCCGGGCTGGACTACATCGCCTGGCAGAACCAGACGCTGGATGCGGTCGAGCGCGCGCTCGGGCGCAAGCCTTGACGCATGGGGTCGAGTTCCGCCGAGACATCGCCCGCACTGCGTGCGCGGGGCCTGCGTTGCGCGCTGGGCGGCGCAGTGGTGTTCGACGGACTCGACCTTGACGTTGCGCGCGGCCGCTTTGTCGGCGTGTTCGGTGCCAACGGCGCCGGCAAGACGACCTTGCTGCGCGCCTTGCTCGGGCTGGTGCCGTTGCAGGGCGGCGAGTTTGCGCTGCTGGGCGAACCGGGTCATGCGGCTCGGCCACGCGTGGGGTATGTGGCGCAGCGAGACCCGCTCGGCGCCGACGCGACCCTGAGCGTTCGCAGCGTGGTTGCGGCGGCGTGGCAGGCCGAGCGCTGGGGCCTTGGCTGGGGGCGGCGTCGGCAGCGCGATGCGGCGGTGGCGCAGGCGTTGCAGGCGCTGGATCTGGACGAGCTGGCGGACCGCCCGATTGGCGCGCTCTCGGGCGGGCAACGCCAGCGCGCACGCATCGCGCAGGCGCTGGTCAACCCGGTGGAGATGTTGCTGCTCGACGAGCCGCTGTCCAACCTCGACCCGCAGGCGCAGCAGCGCATTCTGCAAGTGGTGCGCACGCTGTGCGAGCAACGCGGGTTGACGGTGCTGATGACTGCGCACGACATCAACGCGCTGCTGCCGTTCATGGACGAAGTGCTGTATCTGGCCAATGGTCACGGCCGGCTGGGCACGGTCGAGCAGGTGGTCAACGCGCAGGCGCTGAGTGCGCTGTATGGACTGCCGATGGCGGTGGCGCGCGACGGCGGCTATGTGTTCATCCACCCGGTCGGCGGCTTTGTCGGCGAAAGCGGGCATTGCTGCGGTCACGAAGCCCACGCTGAGGGTGCGGCATGACGACGTTCGGCCTGGACTACGGCTTCATGCGCCACGCGTATCTGGCTGGCGGCAGCATCGCCGTGCTCAGCGCAGCGGTCGGCTATTTTGTGATTCTGCGGCGGCAGGCCTTCGCTGCGCATGCGCTGTCGCACGTCGGTTTCACCGGCGCGGCGGGGGCAATTCTGCTGGGCGTGTCGCCGCTGCTCGGACTGTTCGGCTTCACCCTGGCGACCGGGCTGGCGCTGGCGCTGCTCGGCCACCGGGTGCGCCAGCGCGATGTGGGCATCGGCATGGTGCTGATGTTCGCGCTCGGCCTGGGGGTGCTGTTCCTCAATCTCTACACCCGCAACGCGCAGGCGGCGATGAGCATTCTGTTTGGCAGCATCGTCGGCATCAGCGCGGAGCAGGCGGGGTTGTCGCTGCTGCTGGCCGTCGCCGGCTTGCTGGCGCTGGCGGTGATGAATCGGCCGCTCGCGCTGGCCAGTCTCGACGCCGAAGGCGCGGCTGCACGTGGCATTGCGGTGCGGCGGCTGGATGTGCTGTTTCTGCTGCTGGTGGCTGTCGCTGTGGCGCTGGCCGTGCCGATCATCGGCGCGCTGCTGATCTTCGCCTTTCTGATCGGCCCGCCAGCCGCCGCGCAGGCGCTCACCCGCAGCATCGGCGCGGGCATCGCGCTGGCGATGTTGCTGGCTTTGGCGATCACCTGGGTCGGGCTGGCCGCGGCCTACGTAATCGGCTATCCGGCGAGCACCTGGATCGCCGGCCTCAGTTTTGCGGTGTATCTTTCCGCGCGGCTGCTGCAGGGGCGCCGCGAACTGGAGCGGGTTTGATCCTTCGGCGGGCGTGTTCCGCGAGAGGTGAATGGGCGACAGTCCGAGCGCGACCGCTCAGCGCAACAGATCAGACCACGCCGCGGCCATCGCCGCCGGCAATGCCTCGGCGCTGAATCCGGCCGGGCCGTCCTCGGCCAGGGCCGCGTCGGCTGCGGCGCCGTGCAGCCACACGGCAGCGAGCACGCTGAGAACGTTGCCGCTTGCCGCCAGCAGGGCACCGGCTGCGCCGCTGAGCACATCGCCGCTGCCCGCCGTGGCCAGCAGGCCGTTGCCGGTCGGGTTGATCCACAGGGATTGCGACGGGTTGGCGATCACCGTCCCGCGGCCTTTGAGCACCACCCAGGCGGACAGACGCGCGGCCAGTTCGCGCGCGGCGGTCAGGCGGTCGGCCTGCACCTGCTGCGCTGATGTGCCGAGCAGTCGCGCGGCTTCGAGGGGATGCGGGGTGAGCAGCAGCGGAGCGGGGCGGGCCGGGGGCGTCCAACCGTCGCGCAATTCCCGCGCCAGCAGGTTGAGGCCATCGGCATCGAGCAGCAGCGGCACCGGCGCGGCCAGCAGTCGGCGTAGTGCCTGTGCGGCGAAATCGCCGTCGCCGGCACCGGGGCCGAACACTGCCACGGTGCGCGCGTCGGCAGCGGCCTCGGCTCGGGCGAGCAGTTCGGCCGCGGGGCGGAGCATCAGCGCCGGGTGAGATGTATCCAGCGCCGGTGGCGACGCGCAGAGCAGCCCGACGTACACCCGCCCGGCACCCAACGCCTGCGCGCTGCGCCCGGCCAGCAGCGCGGCGCCGACCATGCCGTCGGCCCCGCCGATCACCAGCACATCGCCGCGGCGGCCTTTGTGTGCGGCGGCGGCGAGGTCGGGCAACAGCGGTCGCACCAAGTCGGCGCCGAGCAGCAGCGGGGGCTCGGTACCTACCGGGAGCGCGGCCAGATCGGGCGCCGTGCCCAGATCGTCGAGCCAGAGTTCGCCGCAATGCGCCGCGGCGTCACCAGTGAACAGCCCTGGCTTGGGCGCGAGCAGGGTGAGCGTGGCGTCGGCGCGAACCACGGCGCCGGCCGCGGTGCCGCGCATCGCGTCCAGCCCCGACGGCGCGTCGACCGCCAGCACCGGCGCGCGCTGGGCGTTCATCGCCTCAATGGCTGCGGCGATATCAGCCCGCGGCGCGTCGCGCAGCCCGATGCCCAGCAGCGCGTCGACCTGCGCGTCGCCAGAGGGCACGGCGGCACCAGCCGTCCAATGCTGCGGCGTCAGCCCACACCGGCGCAGGTGCGCGAGCGCCCAGCGCGCGTCCGGCGGCAGGCTGCTCTCCCATTCCGTCAGTCGGCTGCCACCGCAGGCCAGCACCTGCACTGACCAGCCGGCGGCTTGCAGATGCGTCGCGGCGATCAGGCCATCGCCACCGTTGTTGCCCGCGCCGGCCCACATCACGGCGCTGCCGGCGTGCGGCCACAGCGCGCGGGCCAGTCGGGCGATGCTTTCGCCGGCGCGGGCCATCAGCAGCGGCTTCCGGGCGTTGGTGTAGCGTTGCTCGACGGCGCGCAGTGCTGCCAGCGGCGGCAGCGCACGGGTGCGGTCGGGGAGCAGGCGTTCGATCATTGCGAAGAGGGGGTCAGACCCAGCCCAGCATACCGAGCAGTGCGCCCGCGGCGAGCAGCCAGATCGGGTTCAGACGGGTGCGCACGGTGAGAAATGCGGTTGCGGCGATCAGCAATCCGCTGCCGACCCCGCGCGGCTCATTGCGCGCGAGCAGCCAGCCCGAGGCCAGCAGCAGCCCCAGGGTGATCGGCGCCATGCCCATGCGCATCGCCCGCACCCAATGGCGGTCGGTGTGGCGCAGGCTGTAGCGGTAATAAGCCAGGGTGATCAGGCTGGACGGCAGCAGCAGGCCAATCGCTGCTGAGGCGGCGCCCAACGCGCCCAGCACCTGCCAGCCCACCAGCGCCGAGAACAGAATCATGTTCGGCCCGGGCGAGGCCTGGCCGAGGGCGAACGCCGCGGTGAACTGCGCGTCGGTCAGCCAGTGGCGTTCGTTGACCAGGAAGCGGTGCATGTCCGGCAGCAGGCCGATCGCCCCGCCAACCGACAACAGCGACCACAGCAGAAAATGCCCGAACAGCGCGGGCAATTCGCTCCAAGCCATCACCGCCCTCCCTGCGCGGCGGCGCGCCGGCTGGCGACCCAGGCCAGCGCGACTGCCGGCGGCCCCAGCGCCAGCAGCACCCACAGCAAGTTCCAGCGCAGCAGCCCGACGCCGGCGAACGCTGCCAGCGCCCACGCCCAGGCGCCGCGTTGCTGACGCAGCGTGGGCAGCAGCTTGACCACCATACCGATGACCAGGCCGGCAGCCACCGCCGACATACCGTGCAGCGCGCCGGCGACCCAGGGGTTGTGCGCGGCGTGGCCGTAGACCACCGCGACCGCGGCGATGATGGCCAGCGGCGCGGCCAGCATGCCCGCCAGCGCGGCCAGCGCGCCGCGCCAGCCAAAGTCGCGCTGCCCGACCATCAATGCGAGGTTGATCAGGTTCGGCCCGGGCAGCACCTGGCCGAGCGACAGTAGATCGACGAATTCGCGGTTGCTCAGCCAGCGCTTTTCTTCGACCAGGATGCGCTGCGCAAACGGCAGCACCCCGCCGAAGCCGAGCAGGGTGAGGTGGTTGAACACCCGGAACAGGTCGAGCAGGCTCTGTGGATGGGCGAGTGGCTCGTCGCCGGCGTTCGGGTCGAGCACATCAGGCCGGGCGGGTGGCGGGGCAGGGGCGGTCATGTTGAATCGGCGTTGAAGCGTGGCGTCGCCGGCCGGGTTCCCGGTCGGTTTTTCGTATGGTGAAAAAGTGACTGCGGATGGCGAAACGGGGGTATTGCGGCGCGCCATCGCCTGCTTTCACACCCTGGTTATTTTTTCCACATTGCAGGAACGAACGTATATGCCATTGAAAATAAAAGGAATAATTTTATGTCTTGTATAAGACACAAGACTGTGCTGCGGTGCAATAAGCGGGTAAGCTGACACCGTCGTTTTGCCACACTTCATCGGAGATTCAGATGGCCACTTACGAGCAGCAAGTCAAAGCACTGGAAAAAGACTGGGCGGAAAACCCGCGCTGGAAAGGCATCAAGCGCGGCTACGGCGCGGACGAGGTGGTACGTCTGCGCGGCTCGGTCATGGTCGAGCATACGCTGGCCGCGCGCGGGGCGCAGCGGCTGTGGGAGCAGATGCACGACATGCCCTTCGTCAACGCCCTCGGGGCGCTGACCGGCAACCAGGCGATGCAGCAGGTCAAGGCCGGCCTCAAGGCCATCTATCTCTCCGGCTGGCAGGTTGCGGGGGA
Source organism: uncultured Burkholderiaceae bacterium (assembly GCA_964389235.1). GTDB lineage: Bacteria > Pseudomonadota > Gammaproteobacteria > Burkholderiales > Burkholderiaceae_C > Thiomonas. Next base: position 33,146 of record CAYMDM010000011.1, on the reverse strand, counting down.
TGCCAACCTCGCCGGCGAGATGTACCCCGACCAGTCGCTGTACCCGGCCAACTCGGTGCCCAGCGTGGTCAAGCGCATCAACAACACCCTGACCCGCGCCGATCAGATTCAGTGGATGGAAGGCAAGCGCCCCGGCGACGAAGGCTTCATCGACTACTTCGCGCCCATCGTCGCTGACGCCGAAGCCGGCTTCGGCGGGGTGCTCAACGCCTTCGAACTGATGAAGGCGATGATCGAAGCGGGGGCTGCCGGGGTGCACTTCGAAGACCAGCTCGCATCGGTGAAAAAGTGTGGCCACATGGGCGGCAAGGTGCTGGTGCCGACGCGCGAAGCCGTGGCCAAGCTGATCGCCGCGCGGCTGGCCGCCGATGTGATGGGCGTGCCGACGATTCTGGTGGCGCGCACCGACGCCGAGGCGGCCGACCTGCTGACGGCCGACGTGGACGCGAACGACAAGCCGTTCTGCACCGGCGAGCGTACGGTCGAGGGTTTCTACCGCACCAAGCCGGGGCTGCAGCAGGCGGTCTCGCGCGGTCTGGCCTACGCGCCCTATGCCGACCTGGTGTGGTGCGAAACCGGCAAGCCCGACCTGGCCTACGCCAAGGCGTTTGCCGAAGCCATTCACGCCAAGTTTCCGGGCAAGATGCTGGCCTACAACTGCTCGCCGTCGTTCAACTGGAAAAAGAACCTCGACGACGCGACCATTGCCAAATTCCAGAAAGAGCTGGGCGCGATGGGCTACAAGTTCCAGTTCATCACCCTGGCCGGGTTTCACGCGCTGAACTACTCGATGTTCGAGCTGGCACACGGCTACGCGCGCAAGCAGATGAGCGCTTTCGTCGAACTGCAGGAGAAAGAATTCGCCGCCGCCGACAAGGGCTTCACCGCGGTCAAGCACCAGCGCGAAGTGGGCACCGGCTACTTCGACGCTGTGACCACGACCATCGAAAGCGAAGCCTCGACCGCCGCGCTCAAGGGCTCGACCGAGGACGAACAGTTTTTCGATAAACAGGCGGCCTGATCGCGCGGGGCGGCGCGTGCCAGGCGCGCCGCTCCTTGTCAGACTGCTGTTGCGCGCCGCCCGTCGGGCGGCTTTTTGTTTGCGCGTTTCGCGCGATCAGGAGGAAATCGCGTCCTGCAGCTCGGCTTCGAGCTGGTTGCGCACGCGGTCGTCGCCCAGCCCGGGGCCGCTGACCAGGAAGGTATCTTCGACGCGCTCGCCCAGGGTGCTGATCTTGGCCAGCTGCACGTCGATGTGATGGCGCGCCAGCACCAGCGCGATGCCATAGAGCAGACCGGCGCGGTCGTGCGCGGTGATGCTCAGAATCCAGTTGCGCCCGCGTTCGTCCGAGCGCAGATTGACCCGTGGGCTGACCGGGAAGCTGCGCACCCGGCGCGACACCCGGCCCGCCTGCGGCGGCGGCAGCGGCCCGCCAGCCTTGAGCGTCGCCAGCAGTTCGCTTTCGACCACCGACAGCATCGAGCGGTCGTGCACCCGCGCGTGCGGCGAGACCACGACAAAGCTGTCGAGCGCCCAGCCGCTGCCGGTGGTGTGAACCTTGGCGTCGAGAATGTTGTAGCCGTGCTGGTCGAAGTAGCCGCAGATGCGGGCGAACAGATCGGGCTGGTCGCGGGTGTAGACCAGCACGTCCAGCCCCTCGCCCTGCGGCGCCAGCCGCGCGCACACCACCGGCTCGGGCGCGTCGACCCGCGCGTAGAGCTTGCGCGTCTGCCAAGCGATTGCCGCAGCGTCGTTGCGCAGAAAGTAGCGCATGTCCAGGGTGTTCCACAGCGCGTCCTGCGCGTGTTCGGGCAAGGCGTAGAGCTGCAGAATGCGCTGCGCCTCGGCCTGGCGGAACTGCAGTTCGCTCTCCGCCGGCGCCTGGCCGTGAGCGCTGCCGAGCGCGCGACGGGTGGCGTAGAACAGGTCTTCGAGCAACTTGCCCTTCCACGCATTCCACACCTTGGGGCTGGTGCCGCGGATGTCGGCCACCGTCAGCAGATACAGCGCGACCAGATGCCGCTCGTCGCCGACCACGCGGGCGAACCGGTCGATGACCTCCGGGTCGCCGAGGTCTTCCTTTTGCGCGACGCGGGACATGGTCAGGTGCTCGCGCACCAGAAACGCGGCGAGATCGGCGTGTTCGGCGGTGATGCCGTGCGCCTTGCAGAACCGCCGCACCTCGGCTTCACCCAGCACCGAATGGTCGCCGCCGCGGCCCTTGGCGATGTCGTGAAACAGCGCGGCGAGGATCAGCACCCAGGGTGGGTCGAAATTGGCTGCGAGCTGCGAGCACAGCGGGTATTCATGCCCGTGTTCGGGCATGAAAAACCGCCGTACGTTGCGCACCACCATCAGAATGTGCTGATCGACGGTGTAGACGTGGAACAGGTCGTGCTGCATCTGCCCGACGATGCGCCGGAACGGCCAGAGATAGCGGCCGAGCACGCTGGTGCGGTTCATCAACCGCAGCGCGTGCACGATGCCTTGCGGCGCCTGCAGGATGCGCAGGAACTGCGCACGGCTGCGCGGGTCGTGGCGGAACGCGCCATCCATGCGGTCGCGCGCGTGGTAGAGCGCGCGCAACGCGGTGGCCGACAGGCCGCGGATGCCGGGCGCGCGCTGGAACACCGCAAACATTTCCAGAATCGCCCATGGCTCGCGCTCGAACAGCTCGGGGTCGGCCGGCTCGATCATGCCGTCGCGCGACACGTAGCGGCCGTCGGCCACGCCGTCGACGCCGGTGATCGGCTGCGCCTGGGCGACGTTTTCCGGCCATAGCCGCGCCTCGATGTCGAGCACCACGATCTGGTTGATCTGCTCGATCGCCTTGGCCGCCCAGTAGTAACGGCGCATCAGCACCTCGCCGGCGCGGCGGGTTGCCGTGCCCTCGAGCCCCAAACGGGCGGCCACCGCGGTCTGCAGGTCGAACACCAGCCGGTCTTCGCGCCGCCCGGCCTGCAGATGCAGATGCGCGCGGATGCGCTTGATCGTCGCCTCGTGCTGGCCGATGCGGTGTGCGGTATGCGCGGTGATGACCCCGCTTTCGGCCAGTTGCGCCCAGCTGTGCCCCAGCCCCGCAGCGGCGCCCATCCACAGCAGCACATGCAGATCGCGCAGCCCGCCCGGGCTTTCCTTGCAGTTGGGTTCGAGCGAATAGGGGGTGTCTTCGTACCTGGCGTGGCGCTGCTGCATTTCGCGCAGCTTGGCGCGGAAAAAGGCGCGCGCGTCCAGGTGCGCGGCAAACGCGGCGCGCAGCTGCTGCGCCAGCGCGCGGTCGCCGCAGATCCAGCGCGATTCCAGCAGCGCGGTCTGGACCGTGACGTCCTTGTCCGCCTCGTCGAGACAGGAGGCCACGCCGCGAACGCTGGCGCCGATTTCCAGCCCGCAGTCCCAGCAGCTGGTGACGAAATCGGCCGCGGCCAGTTCGCATGCGGCGGCCTGCTGCGGGTCGTCGGGCAGCAGCACCAGCAGGTCGATGTCCGAATGCGGGAACAACTCGCCGCGGCCGAAACCGCCGACCGCCAGCAGCGCCGCTTCCGGCGGCAGACCCGCGCGCCGCCACAGCGCGGCCAGCACCTCGTCGGCCAGCCGGCACAAGCCGTGCAGCAGCGACCGCACCTGCAGCGGGTGGGCGTCGAAAGATGTGATCAGATCAAGCCGGCCGCTGCGCCAGCGCTCGCGGATCGCGCCCAGGCTGTCGCTGGCCTGGGCGTCGGTGGAAGCGGGGGCGACGGCGCTCATCGGCAGGCGGAACGGGGCAATCGCGCCGAGGCGGACAGATGCAGCCCGGAGTCAGCCCGGCATCGCGCGAAGGCTTACGCGGCTGCCGGCAGCGCCGGCTTGATCGACGCCGGCGGCGGCGGGCAGCCAGCCGAGGTGGTCAGCACCTCGTAGCCGTCGGCGGTGACCAGCACCGTGTGTTCCCACTGCGCCGACAGCGATCGGTCCTTGGTGACGATGGTCCAGCCGTCGCCGAGCTCGCGGATTTCTCGCCGCCCGGCGTTGATCATCGGCTCGATGGTGAAGGTCATGCCTTCGCGCAGCACCTCGCCGGTGCCGGGCTTGCCATAGTGCAGCACCTGCGGGTCTTCGTGAAACTTGCGGCCGATGCCATGGCCGCAGAACTCGCGCACCACGCTGTAGCCGGCGTTTTCGGCAAAGGTCTGGATCACATGGCCGATGTCGCCCAGCCGCGCCCCCGGGCGCACCAGGGCGATGCCGCGCCACATCGCCTCGAAGGTGATGTCCACCAGCCGCTGCACGTGCTTGGGCACGGTGCCGATGCAGAACATGCGGCTGCAGTCGCCGTGGTAGCCATCCTTGATCACGGTGACATCGATGTTGACGATGTCGCCGTTTTTCAGCGGCTTGTCATTCGGGATGCCGTGGCAGATGACATTGTTGACCGAGGTGCAGATCGACGCCGGGTAAGGCGTGTACCCCGGCGGCGCGTAGTTCAGCGGCGCGGGAATCGCCTGCTGCACCTGGGTGATGTAGTCGTAGGCGAGGGTGTCGAGCGCCTTGGTCGTCACCCCGGCCTGCACATGCGGCGTGAGGTAGTCGAGCAATTCGGACGCCAGCCGGCCGGCCACGCGCATTTTCTGCGCTTCTTCGGGGGTTTTGATGCTGATGCTCATGGCTGCGGATTATCCCACCGCGGCGCCGCGCGCGCCGCCGCGCAGGCTTTTGGCGGGCGACGGCTTTCTATAATTTGCCGGCCCTGTGGCCCCGAGCCCGCCTCTCTCGCGCCGAAAGCGCTCCCGCATGCATATCCTCGTTCTCGAAGGCGGCAACGCCTTGTCCGCCTTTCGCCAGCAGGCGTTGCTGCGTCGCATCGCCGAGCACATCCCGGCGCTGACCCCTCGGCTCAAGGCCATCCACGCGCGCTATCTGCACGCGGTCGCCGTCACCGAGAGCCCGTCTCCCGAACTGCACGACAAGCTGGCCGCGTTGCTGCGCTATGGCGAGCCTTACTCCGGCGTGAGCACCGGGCCGACGCTGCTGGTGATGCCGCGGCTGGGGACGATTTCGCCTTGGGCGTCCAAAGCCACCGACATCGTGCGGCTGTGCGGCGTGCAGGTGCACCGGGTCGAGCGCGCCATCGAATACCGGCTGGAACTGCAATCCAGCCTGCTGCGCCCGGCGCGGCCGCCCAGCGACGAAGAGCTGCAGATTGTGGCCGCGCTGCTGCACGACCGCATGACCGAATCGGTCGCGTTCGACCGTGAGGCGCTGGACGCGCTGTTCGCCGAACTGCCGGCGCAGCCGCTGCAGCGGGTGGACGTGCTCAGCGGCGACGCCGCCGCAGGCCGCGCCGCGCTGGCGCGCGCCAACGCCGAGCAGGGGCTGGCACTGTCGGACGACGAAATCGACTATCTGCTGGAAGCCTATCGCCGGCTGGGCCGCAACCCCAGCGACGCCGAGCTGATGATGTTCGCGCAGGCCAACAGCGAACATTGCCGGCACAAGATTTTCAACGCCCGTTTCACGATAGACGGGCAGGAGCAGGCGCACTCGCTGTTTCAGATGATCCGCAACACCCATGCGCTGGCGCCGCAGGGCACGGTGGTCGCCTACAGCGACAACGCCGCGGTGATGGAAGGCGGGCCGGTGCAGGTGTGGCAGCCCGATTCGGCCAGCGGCCGCTATGCGGCAAGCAATAGCGTGCGCCACGTGCTGATGAAGGTGGAGACCCACAACCACCCGACAGCGATTTCTCCGTTCCCCGGAGCGGCCACTGGCGCTGGCGGCGAAATCCGCGACGAGGGCGCCACCGGCCGCGGCTCGCGCCCTAAGGCCGGGCTGACCGGGTTTTCGGTGTCTAACCTGCGGCTGCCGGATGCCGGCGAGCCGTGGGAAATCGATACCGCGCATCTGGGCAAGCCGCCGCACATCGCCAGTGCGTTGCAGATCATGCTCGAAGGGCCGATTGGCGGCGCGGCGTTCAACAACGAGTTCGGCCGGCCCAACCTCGCCGGTTATTTCCGCGTGTTCGAGCAGGAGGCCGCCGGCCGGGTGTGGGGCTACCACAAGCCCATCATGCTCGCCGGCGGGCTGGGGCAGATCGACCCGGCGCTGGTGCGCAAGCAGGCGTTTGCAGCCGGCACGCTGCTGGTACAACTCGGCGGGCCTGGCATGCGCATCGGCCTGGGTGGCGGGGCGGCGTCCAGCCTGGCCGCGGGCAGCAACGCCGCGCATCTGGACTTCGACTCGGTGCAGCGCGGCAACCCCGAAATGCAGCGGCGCGCGCAGGAAGTTATCAACGCCTGCTGTGCGCTGGGCGAGGCCAACCCGATTCTGGCGATCCACGACGTCGGCGCCGGCGGTCTGTCCAACGCCTTTCCCGAACTGGTCGAAGGCCCGGGGCGCGGCGGGCGCTTTGAGCTGCGCGACATACCGCTGGAAGAAAGCGGCATGAGCCCGCGCGAAATCTGGAGCAACGAAAGCCAGGAGCGTTATGCGCTGGCGATTGCGCCGCAGCAGCGCGAGGTGTTTGCCGCGATCTGCGCGCGCGAGCGCTGCCCGTGGGCGGTGATCGGCGTGGCCACCGAGCAGCCGGAGCTGGTGGTGACTGACCGGCTGCACGGCGATCGCCCGGTCGATCTGCCGCTGGAGGTGCTGCTGGGCAAGCCGCCGCGGCTGCACCGCGACGTGCAGCGGCTGCAGCCGCGCGGCCAGCTGCTGGATCTGGCCGCGGTCGAGCTCGCGCGGGCCTGCGAGGAGGCGCTGCGGCACCCCACAGTGGCGAGCAAGCGCTTTCTGATCACCATCTGCGATCGCACGGTGGGCGGACTGTCGCACCGCGACCCAATGGTCGGCCCCTGGCAGGTGCCGGTGGCCGACTGCGCCGTGACCCTGGCGGACTTCGCCAGCCTGCGCGGCGAGGCGATGAGCGTGGCCGAGCGCGCGCCGGTGGCGGTGCTCGATGCCGCGGCATCGGCGCGGCTGGCGGTGTCCGAAGCCGTGCTCAACCTGCTGGCCGCACCGGTGGCCGAGCTGTCGCGCATCAAGCTGTCGTGCAACTGGATGGCCGCTGCCGGCCAGCCGGGGCAGGACGCGGCGCTGTATGACGCCGTGCGCACCGTCGGCATGGAGCTGTGCCCGGCGCTGGGCATCAGCGTGCCGGTGGGCAAGGATTCGTTGTCGATGCACACCCGCTGGGACGACGAGGGGCAGAGCAAAAGCGTCACCGCGCCGGTGTCGCTGGTGGTGTCGGCGTTCGCGACCCTGGACGACATCCGCGGCACCCTGACGCCGCAGTTGCGCTGCGGTGGGGATGCGCTGATCTACGTCGATCTGAGTGGGGGCAAAAAGCGCCTGGGCGCGAGCATCCTCGCGCAGACCCTGAGCCAGATCGGTGACCGCCCTGCCGATCTCGACGACCCCGATGTTCTCAAGCGCCTGGCCGCTGCGCTGCGCGAGTTGCGCGAGCACGGCCGGCTGTGGGCGTATCACGACGTGTCCGACGGCGGGCTGTGGGCCTGTGTGTGCGAAATGGCCTTCGCCGGGCATTGCGGGGTCAGCCTCAACCTCGATCTGCTGCTGCTCGAAGGCGACGAATCCGACGACTGGGGCGACGCCAAGAACTGGGCGCAGCAGGTCGCGCCGCGCCGGCATGTGCAGACCTTGCGCGCGCTGTTCGCTGAGGAACCGGGGGTGGTGCTGCAGGTGCCGGCCGACGCACGCGATGCGGTGCTGCAGACCCTGCGCGGCCAAGGCCTGGGCGCGCACAGCAACGCCATCGGTCACAGCAACGACCGCGATGTGATCGAGCTGTGGCGCGACGCTGAGTGCATTCTGTCGCGCCCGCGCATCGAGCTGCAGGCGGCGTGGGATCAGGTGTCGCACCGCATCGCGCTGCTGCGCGACAACCCCGAGTGCGCGCAGCAGGAACACATCGCCCAGCTCGATGCAGCCGACCCCGGATTGCATCTGCACCTGAGCTTCGACCCGAGGCAGGACGTGGCCGCGCCGTTCATCGCCAGCGGCGCGCGGCCCAAGGTGGCGATCCTGCGCGAGCAGGGTGTGAACTCGCAGGTGGAAATGGCTTACGCGATGCACCGCGCCGGGTTCGACGCCATCGACGTGCACATGAGCGATCTGATGGCCGGGCGGGTGCGGCTCGACGACATGCGCGGCTTCGTCGCCTGTGGCGGATTCAGCTATGGCGACGTGCTCGGTGCGGGCGAAGGCTGGGCGCGGTCCATCCTGCACAACCCGCGGCTGGCCGGGCAGTTCGCGGCGTTTTTCCAGCGCTCCGACACCTTCGCGCTGGGGGTGTGCAACGGCTGCCAGATGCTGGCCGCGCTGGCGGCAATGATTCCCGGCGCGCAGGCCTGGCCGCGCTTTGTGCGCAACCGCTCCGAGCAGTTCGAAGGGCGGCTGTCGCTGGTGCAGGTGGAAGCGTCGCCGTCGATTTTTTTCAGCGGAATGGCGGGCAGCCGTGCGCCCATCGTCGTGTCGCATGGCGAAGGCCGCGCCGATTTTTCGCAGCAGGGCGATATCACCCAGCTGCAGGTGGCGATGCGCTTCGTCGACCACTACGGCCGAGTCACCGAGCAATACCCGGCCAACCCCAACGGCAGCCCGCAGGGCATCACTGCGGTGACCACGCCCGACGGGCGCTTCACCGCGCTGATGCCGCACCCCGAGCGGGTGTTCCGCAACGCGCAGATGAGCTGGACCGATGCGCCGATCGAAGCCGACAGCCCGTGGATGCGCATGTTCCGCAACGCCCGGGTGTGGTGCGGCTGATGTCAGCGCGCGGTGGTCTGCTTGTGAGCCAACGATGAGCGGCAGCGCCCTCTCTGCCACCACGGCGCCATCGCCCGGTGCCGCGCCGGCAGCGGCCTCGCGCTATTGCGGGGTCGATACCTTGCGCGGCCTGGCCATCGTCTGGATGATGGCGTTCCACTTCAGCTTCGACCTGAACTGGTTCGGCTTCATCCACACCGACTTCTATACCAACCCGGTCTGGATGTGGCAGCGGGTGTGCATCGTCAGCCTGTTTCTGTTCACCGCCGGGCTGACCCAGACTTTCACCGATGTGCGCGGCCGTGACGCCCGGCATTTCTGGACGCGCTGGGCGCAGATTTTCGGCTGCTCGCTGCTGGTGACCGTAGGCAGCTACGCCGCTTTTCCGCACAGCTTCATCTATTTCGGCATCCTGCAAGGCATCGCCGCGATGCTGCTGCTGCATCGCTTTGTGTTTCGCCATCTGCGTGCCTGGGTGCTGCTGCTGGCGCCGGTGGCGATCGCTGCCCCCGCGCTATGGGGACATCCGTTTTTCAACCCGCCGCTGTGGAACTGGACTGGGCTGATCACCCAGAAGCCCATCACCGAAGACTACGTGCCGCTGCTGCCGTGGATCGGGGTGCTGTGGATCGGCGCCGGCGTCGGCTGGCTGCTCGCACCCAGCCGCTTCGCGCCGCTGCGCCACCTGCCGGTGCTGCGGCCGCTGGCCTTTCTCGGCCGCTGGCCGCTGACCATCTACATGCTGCACCAGCCGGTGTTCGTCGGGGTGCTGTGGCTCGTCGCGCACGGGGTGAGGTGAGGATCCAGCCTCGCTCCGTTGTTCACGCCGCTGCGGCGGCGCGGGGGCGGCGGCGTTGCTGGGCTTCGCGGCCCAGCGCCGTGCGAGGTTTGCCGGGCTGGACGGTGAGGGTGAAGCCGCGCAGCCACGGCAATACCTCGGCGGAAGGCATCGGCCGCGCCAGCGCGTAGCCCTGGCCGGCATCGGCGCCGAGCACCGCGGCGACTTCGACCAGCGCCTCGGTTTCCAGCCCTTCGACCACGACCACCATGCCCAGGGTCTGGGTCATGCTGACCAGTGCGCCGATGAAGTCCAGCACCCGCGGGTTGTCGTCCTGCGGCAGTTCGCGCACCAGACCCTGGTCAATCTTGACGGTGTGAAACGGCAGGGTGCGCAGCCGCAACAAGCTGGAATAGCCGCTGCCCAGATCGTCCATCGCGAGCTTGACGCCGGTGGCGGCCAGCGCCCGCACTGCGGCGTCGCGCTGGGCGTCGCTTTGTACGTCGGCGTCTTCGAGCAGTTCCAGCCGCAGCCGGGCGGGGTCGATGCGACGCCGGGCCAGCGCGTCGCGCACCCAGGCCGGGCAGTCGGGCATGACCAGCACTTCGGTGGGCAGGTTCAGCGCGACATCCAGGCTCTGCCCGACGCTGTCCCACAGCAGCATCTGATCGAGCGCCTTTTCCAGCCCGAGGGTGAACAGCCGGGTGAGCTCGGCCACACCGAAGCTGGGCAGAAAGCGGCCGGGGGAGATCAACGTGCCGTCGGGCAGGCGCAGCCGCGCCAGGGCCTCCATCACTGCCGGGCGGCCGCTGCGCAGGTCGACCACCGGCTGGTAATGCAGCTCCAGCCCGCCGCTGAACAGTTGTTGGCGCCACAGCCGGCGATCCTGCGCCGGGGTGAGGGCGGCGACGCGTCCGCTCTGCAGGGTCTGCACCCCGCGTTCGAACACCTGCTCGATCGCGCGCAGGAAGCTGTGCATCGGCCGCGACTCGAACATCGCCGGGTAATCACCGTACAGCCCGATGACGGCAAACATGCGGCCCTTGGCGTCTTTCAGCGGTATGGCAGCCGAACTGCGGATGCCCGCGGCATGCGCCGCTTGCCGCCATGGAGCCATGCGCGCGTCGCTGACGTAGCTGGCATTGGTTTCGATTTGTTCGCTGCGCCAGCAGCGCGCGTGCGGCGTCGCGCTGAACGGGCCATCGTTGCCGAGCAGCAGCGGCGCGATCTGCCGCTGCTCGATCTCATCCAGATAGCTCTCGAAGCGGCCGGCGCTGAACTCGGGGACAAAACGCCCGTCGGCGTCAGGCTTGTAGACCACCGTGGCGGCCATGCCCGGCAGGGTGGCGATGGCGTCGAGCACGGTGCGGGCCAGGTCAGCCCATTGGGTCAAGTCAGGCAGCATCTGCTCCAGCGCGTAGTGCATGCTCTGGTAGCGCTCGCGCACCCGCTCGGCACCCAGGCTCTGCCATTGCAGCTCGCGCTGCAGCCGGGCGGTGAGCACAAAAGTCAGCGCCGCGCGGTCGGGCCGGCGCAGCGGGGCGTGGTCGCCCACTTGCTGCACCCCGCGCAGCAGCCAGCCGGTCTGCGTGACCAGCGCGCCCGGGTCGACTCCGACCAGTGCGTGTACCTCGCCGACGCGCTGGGCGAGCTGGGCATGCTCGTCAGCGCCGCACTGCGACCCGAGCACCTGCAGCAGGTGAACCTCCTGCGCGTGGCGCAGCCGGGCGTACTCCTCTACCGACAGCGCCGACACCAGCGCGGCGGTGGCCGGGTCGACGCGCAGTTCGTCGAAAAACCGCTGCACGTAGTCGCGCACGTAGCGTTGCAGCATTTCTCCCGAAAGCGCCAGCAGGCGCTGCGCCTCGGCGCCGTAGGGATCGATGTCGCGCGGGGCGGCGGCGAAGGCGTCGGCGCCGGTCTGACCCAGCCCTTCGCCCCACAGCTGCCACCAGTTGGTGCGCTCGGCCTTGTTGAGCTTGCTGGCGTACAGCGCGGCGTCGGCGTGGCGCAGCAGCAGGTCGGCGTCGCCATCGTCCTGCGGGTACAAGGTAAGCCCCAGGCTCATGCCGACCTTGGCGATTGCGCCCTCGCCCAGGTCGAATGGCACTTCGACTGCGGTGTGCAGGCGGTCGAGCACGGCCGGCAGATGCCGGGCGTCGTTCAGCCCTTCGAGCACGATGACGAATTCGTCCCCGCCCAGGCGGGCGACCAGATCGGTTTCGCGCACCGCGTCGCGCAGCCGCAGCGCGAGCTGCTGCAACAGCCGGTCGCCGGCGGCGTGGCCATGCGTGTCGTTGACCGGTTTGAAGTCGTCCAGATCGAGCACGCCCACCGCCAGCACATCGCCCGCGCGGCGCGTGCGCGCCATTGCCAGCGGCAGATGCTGCTCCAGCGCGAGGCGGTTGGGCAGTCCGGTCAGCGCGTCGTGACGGGCCAGATGACGCTGGCGTTCCTGCTCAGCCTCGAGTGCGGCCTTGAGGTCGATTTCGGCCAGCGCGCGCTCGACCAGCACCGCCACGCGCTGCACCAGCGCATGCAGCTCGCCGTGCAGATCGTCGCGGTTCTGCAGCACCAGCACCAGCACGGCCCACCGCTTGTCGTCGCGACGCAGCGGCAGCGCCAGCGCGCCTTGGGTCCAGCCGGGGATCGCGTAGTCCTTCCAGGGCGAAATCAGCGGCGAGCTGACCACGGTGTCCATCGCCTCCATCTCGCTGCGCCAGGCGCGCGCCAGCGCGTGATCGGCGGGCGCAGCCATTTGCAGCGGCGGGTGCGCGGCCAGTGTCGCTGCGCCGTCCCCCCCGGCAGCCAGCACCTGCGCTTGCCCGCGGCCATCGTCTCCTGCCACCCAGACCGCGGCAAACAACCCGGTTTCGAGCAGCCGCCCGCACACGCTTTCAAGCACCTCGCCGCTGCTGCGTGCGGCAATCAGCGTGTCGATCTGATTGAGCACCGATCGCAGCAGTTCCTGCTGTCGTTGGCGCTCTTCCTGCTCCAGCCGCTGGTCTTCGATCAAATCCAGGCGTTCGAGGCCACGGCTGACGCTGTCGGCCACCTGCCGCAACAACGCCTTGAGCTCGGGCGGCCAGCGGTGGCTGTTGTGCCAGTGCAGCACCAGCCGCGCGTCGGCGTGGCCGGCACGGTGCAGCGGCAGCGCCGCGGCAGACCGCAGCCCCAGCGCATGCAGCCGCGCAGCCGCGCGTTCGGAGGGCGGCTGCCGCGGCGGCCAGCTCACATACCCTGGGCATCCCTCGGCGCAGAGCAACTGCAGCAGTTCGGCGGCGCACGCCTCCGGCGCGGCGCCGAGCACGTCAAAGCGAGGCTCGCGCGCGGCCTGTGCGAAAACCTGCGGCGGGCCGTTTTCGCGCGGGCGGGCGACCCAGGCCAGCGCGACCCGTCCGCGAGCGACGGCACCATCGCAGATGGCGCGGAACAGTTCGGCCTCGCTGGTGGCCTGGCCCGCGGCCTGACTGGTCGCGGCGAGGAGGGCGTTCAGCCGCGCAGCGTAATGTTGATGGCGGATCATGCGGGCGATCCACCAGCCGGCGACCAGCTGCGTGAGCACCAGCAGCACCCAGCCGACGACCAGTGGCCACATTTGCCGTAGAAACAACCCAAGCAGTACGTCGTGCGGCAGGCTGACGAAGGCCGTTACCGGATGGCGCTGCAGCCGTTGCCAGGCGCCGATCAGGCGCTGGCCGCCGACGGCCTGCACCGCGCCGTCGAACAGTCCGCGGGGCTGGTCGGGGCGAGCCGCGAGTTCGCGCGCCAGCGCGCCGCGCGCTGGTTTTTTCACCAGCGCCGCCAGTTGTTCGGGATTCGGCGCGGGTAGTCGGCCGAGCAGATAGCCATCGTTGCGCAGCAGGCCGACGGCCGGCACCCAGCGGGCCAATTCGCCTTCCTGGGCCGCCTGCAGCCCCTGGCGCAGCGCACCCAGCAACCGCCCCGTGGGGATGCTCAGAACCAGCATGGCTTGATCGTCGGAGCCGGCGTGCAGGAAGCAGCGCACCGGGCTGACGGTTTGGCCCGGCAGGTTGGCATCGAGCGCGGGCCGGCCGATGAGCAGATCGCCGCCCATGTCCTGCGCGCGGCGAAAGTCTTCGCGATCGTGTACATGGCGCAGCGCGCCGGGCTTGGCTGCATGCGGGCCGGCACCGGCGATCACCTGCCCGTTGACGCCGATCAGATGCACGGTGTCGACAAAGCTCAGGCGCTCACGCAGCAGAGACAGCCAGCGCTCGGTCGAGCCGCCGCCGCGCAGCAGCGCCGGATCGTCTTCGACATCGGACTGCGCAGCGTCGCAGGTGGCCTGGAGCAGGTCGTAGCGCCCCTGGATCGCCTCGGCCCAGAACGCGGCCTGGGTCTGCAACACCTGGTTGACCCCGGCACGGTTGCGTTCCCAGCTCGCCCACAGCACGCCCAGCAACACCGCCAGCAGCAGCAGATTGGCGCCCAGCACCAGCCTCAGCAGGCGGCGGCGGTCAGCATCGAGACGTTGGCGCAGTTCCACGGCTTCGGGCGGATACGATGGAGTCGGATTAAATCAGTTCATCGAGCCCAGCCGGCATGCCACGGCCGGCTGCACGGAACGGCCGTGCTCAGGCAAACGCCAGCCGCACCGCGCCCCAGTGCCGGCCGCCCACCTGCACCGGGCGCGCCAGCTCGCGCATGATCTCGCCGGTGTCGCGGGCGTAGACCTGCAGCAGAAACGGATTGGTGTTGCGCGCGGAGGCGAGGCCGACCGGGTCGTTGAAGATGCGCATCGAGCGGTTGCCCACCAGGTCGCGCGCGGGGTCGCCGGTCAGCGGCTGGTCGAACGCCGAGTTGTGCGCGGCGGCGTAGCCATTGCGATCGACCAGCAGCACGTAGCGGTAATCGCCGCTCTTGCCCAGCCATCGGTCTTCGATCGGCTGAATGCGTTGCTTGATGAAATCGGTGAAGCGGGTGCGGTATTTCTGCGGCTCGGTACCGGCGATCGGCACGTATTGCTCGTCAAACAGATCGGCCTCGCTGATACGCCCGTCTCTCAGGGCCTGCGCCAGCTCGGCTTCGATTTCGCCGACGGCCGCTTCCAGATCGCGCATCACCTGGCTGGTGCGCGAGCCAGTAGCGAACACCGTGGCGGCCTCGAACAGGCTCTGGCTGGCATCGAGCGAATGCTGCACGGCGGTGGCAATGCGCTCGGTGGTCTGCACGGTCTGCGCCGCACCCTCGCGCACGGTGCGGGCGAGCTGATCGAACTCGCCGCTCACGGCTCGCAGCGCCTGCACCTCGCTTTCGATATTGGCGCCCATGCGGCCGATGCCTGCGGCCATGTCGTCCACCCCGGCGGCAATGTCGCGGAAGTTCTGCGCCATGTTCTGCGCCAGCGCCTTGCCTTCGCCCATGCGGGTGTCGAGCTCGGCGGTGCTGCGGGTGACCGTGCCCAGCCCACGCAACACTTCGGCCGAAAAGCTTTCGATGCTGGCCACCGACTGCTGGGTGCTGTGCGCGAGCTTGCGCACCTCGTCGGCGACCACCGCGAAGCCGCGCCCGGCCTCGCCGACCCGCGCCGCCTCGATCGCCGCGTTGAGCGCAAGCAGCCCGGTTTTCTGCGCAATGTCCTTGATCACCTGGGTCACCGCGGTGATCTGCGAAAAGCTTTTTTCCAGTGCGGCGATTTCGGCGCGGCTGCCGCGGCTGGCCTCGCCCAGATGCTCGAACACCGCGGTGGCCTGCGCCGCTTCCTGCGCGCCGCGGTCGCTGACGGCATTGATGCGCTCGGAGTCGGCGCGCAGGGTTTCGGCGTCGCCCTGCACCTCGGCAATGCCGCGGATGAAGGCGTTGAGCGCATCGCCCATCGCGGCGATGCGCTCGGTCTGCGCGCGGGCGAATTGCTGCGCCTGCTGGTTGGCGGTGCGCGCTTCAAAGCTGATGCGGGCGATGCCGTAGGCCACGTCGGTGGCGTTCTGCGTGGACTTGTCCACCAGATCGGTGACCAGCGACTGAAAATCGGCCAGCGGCGGGCAGGAACCTGCCGGCGGCGGCTGGCGCAGATCGACCGGCCGGCTGGCCAGCAGCCGCGCGAGATGCTGGGCTTCGGGCGACGGTGGGTTTGCGGGTTCGCTGCTGCTGGTGGGCGGTTGCGAAAGGGCGGAGGCGAGGGCGTTCATGATGAGGGTCCGTGTAAAAAAGCGGCGCGGGCGGGACCGCACTCAGCCGCTGGACTTCAGCACCTTGCGGATGGTCTGGGCCAATTCGTCGGCAACGAACTTGGCCACATACGCATCGGCGCCGACGCTGCGCGCATGATCCTCGTTGGCCGAGCCCGAAAGCGAGGAGTGGATGACCACCGGAATGCGGCGCAGCCGCGGGTCTTCCTTGATTTTGCGCGTCAGGGTGAAGCCGTCCATCTCCGGCATTTCCAGATCGGTCAGCACCAGCGGGACTTTGTCTTCCACCGCGCGGCCTTCGGCCTGCGCCTCGGCGGCGAGAGTCTGCAGCCGATCCCAGGCTTCCTTGCCGGTCTTGGTGCTGACGAACGGCGCGTCCAGCCCCTGCAGCGCCTTTTCGATCTGGCTGCGGGCGACGAAGGAATCATCGGCGGTCAAGATCACGGCCCCAGCAGGCAGCGCCAGACCCGGGCCAAGGCTACGGGTGTCGCGTACTTCGTGCACCCGTGAGGGCAGCACGTCGCGCAGCACTTTTTCCACGTCCAGTACCAGCGCCAATCGGGTCGCGTCCTCGCTCTCCAACCGGGCGATGCTGGTGACCATGCCGCCGACCGCGTTGGCTTCGGCCGACAGCACCTTGCTCCACTCCAGCCGCACGATTTCCTCGACCTCTTCGACGGCGAAACCCTGCACCGAGCGCTCGTATTCGGTGACCACCAGGATGTTCAGGCCGCTCCTGGGCTTGCAGCCGACCACGCCGGGCAGGTCGATCACCGGGATGATCTGCCCGCGGATATTGGCCACGCCCAGCACATGCCGCGGCGCGCCGGGCATTGCGGTGATCTGCGGCATCACCAGCGCCTCGCGCACCTTGAACACATTGATGCCGAACAGCTCGCGCTTGCCGCTGGCGGCTTCTTCGCCGAGGCGGAACAGCAGGAGTTCGAACTTGTTGGTGCCGGCGAGGTTGGAGCGCTCGTCGACTTCTTGCAGCACACTGGACATGGGATGTCTCCGAAAAAAGATGTGGGGGCGTGATCAGCCGATCTGCTGCATCAGCGCCTCGACCCGTTCGGTGATGCGTTCGCTCAGCGCTTCGAGCCGGGCGGCGAGTTCGTCGATGCGCGCGCCATCGCCGTCGCGCAGCGCCTCGACCAGCGCCTGGCCGGTGGTGTGCACGTCCTGATGCACCGGGTCGATCGCGGCGAATCCGGCATTGCTGCCGAAATACGCCGCGCCGGCGCCGAAATACCACTTGCCGAAATAGCAGCCGTGGAAGTTGGACACGTCCATGTCCACCTTCTGCCCGGTCTGCGCCGCGGTGAGCAACGCGCCGATCCACTGGTAATGCATCGCCAGCGAAACGCGCAGGGTCACGGCCATGTCGGGCCAGGACGAAACCGCGGTGACGCCTGTTTTGAGCCGCTCGCGCGCGGTGCGGGTGAGCTGCATCATGCCCTCGAAGCGGTCGGCCAGTTGCGTCAGCAGTTGGGCGGCGCGCTGCGCGTCGCCGCGCTGACGGTCGGCATCGCCGACGAGCTGGCGCATCAGCCCGGTCTGCTCGCTGGTGACCGAGCGCA
This sequence comes from uncultured Burkholderiaceae bacterium, assembly GCA_964389235.1. Classification (GTDB taxonomy): domain Bacteria; phylum Pseudomonadota; class Gammaproteobacteria; order Burkholderiales; family Burkholderiaceae_C; genus Thiomonas. The sequence goes on along the minus strand of CAYMDM010000011.1, from coordinate 15,878 downwards.
CCTGCTCCAGCATCGCGCCGACCTTGCCCAGCGTCTCGCCGGTGTTGGTGACCAAGGCGCCGACGCGCTGCACCCGCTGCACCGAGCGGCTCATGTCGGTGCCGACATCGGCCGACTGATCGCGCAGGTTGTGGGTGAGGTTTTCGATTTCGTGGGTGATGCGTGCGGTTTTGCGCGCGAGGTTGCGCACTTCGTCGGCGACCACCGCAAAGCCGCGGCCGTGCTCGCCAGCGCGGGCCGCTTCGATTGCAGCATTGAGCGCGAGCAGATTGGTCTGCGAGGCGATTTCGCTGATGCCCCCAGTCAGGGTTTCGACCGAGCGCACCGCATCGACAAAGCCGGTGAGCTTGGCCTCGGTGTTGGCGATGAACCCCGACACATCGGCAACTTCCTCGAGGGTGGCGGCGATCGCGTCCTCGCTGGCGCGCACCGACTGGCTGGTTTCGTCCACCCGTGCGCGCAGTTCGTCGAGCTGGGCCTGCGCCGCGTGGGTGTGCAGCGAGGCGCTTTCCAGCCGCGCCGCCATGTCGCCTACGCGTTGCGACAGGGTGTGAATTTCGGTGTCGAACCCGGCGGTGCGGCTTTCGGCAAACGCCAGCGACTGAGTGCTCAGCCGCAGGGTGTCGACGGTGCCGATGAGCTGCTGGCGCACCGCGGCCAGACGCTGCGCCCACGCCGGGCCGTCGATCAGGTCGATCGCCAGCAGCGCGGCGTCGCCCTTGCCGGTGACCACGTCCAGCGCGGCCTGCAGCACGCGCTCGCGGTCTTCACGCACGCGGTCGAGCAGCCCGCCGGCGGGAATGGCCGGGGCAGCGGCGGCCGGGCCGCCGGTGTTTTCGATGCGGTCTGCTTCGGCGTCCAGGGTGGCGGTGTCCATCTGCGTCTCCGAGGGGGTCAGGCCGCGGCCGGGGCGTCGGCTGGGTCGATCGATTGCCCTAGCGATTCGAGCCGAGCGATCACGAGCTGCTGCTGATCGACCAGCGAGGCGGCCAGCCGAGCGATCCTGGCCTCGTCTCCGGCGCGGGCTGCGGCGAGCACTTCGCGCGCCGTGGCGTGTATCTGCGCGTGCGGAGCCTCCAGCGCGCGGAACGCGCTGAGGCCACCGAACGCCGCGCGGCCAAGGCCGTCGTACCACTTGCCCAGACGGCAGTTGTGGTGGTCGGAAAGCGTCTCGGGCGCGCGCGCCTGCGCGCCCTGGTCAGCTTCGCGCAACACGGTCTTGACGAAGTCCTTGTGATCGTCCTTCGCCGATTCGAGCAGCATGCGTGTCGCAGTGGTCTGCATATTGCGCACCTGGCTGGAGAGGCGGCCGACCACGGCGTGCACCAGATCGAGTTCCTTTGCTGAGTGGGTGCTGCTGTCGGAGATGTCCTGTGCGTGGTTGCTGATCGCCTGGGTGCTGGATTCGACATCGGCGGTGGCCGTCTGCACCCGGCGCGCGAGGTTGCGCACCTCATCGGCGACCACGGCAAAGCCGCGACCATGCTCGCCAGCGCGGGCCGCTTCGATCGCGGCGTTGAGGGCCAGCAGATTGGTCTGGTAGGAGATTTCGCGAATCGTCTGCACCACGGCGCTGATGCGCTCGACCTGGCCGATCAGATCGGCGGCGGCGCCGCTGTTGCTGCCTACCGCGGCACCGATATTGGCCACCGCGGTTTCGACCGAGCGCATCGACGCGCCGATGTCCGCGGCCGAGCCGTTCAGCGTCGTGACGACCGACTTGAGTCGGTCACCCACGGCATGGGTTTCGACTTCGGCGGTCACGTCGCGCCAACTGGCGTGAAAGGCGATGACCTGACCGCGCGGGTCGCGCACCGCGGTGAACAGCAGCGAAAACGTCACCGGGCCGATCTGCATCTGCTGCACATGACGGGGCAGGCTGCCGTCGGCGAGCTGGCGCAGGATGGCGCGGATGCGCTCCGGGTCTTTGTGGAATTGGTGGATGGAGTGATGCAGCGCGTTGCGCACATCGGCCCCGCCGAGCGCGCCGTTGAGCGCGGCGTGAAACCGTTCCATGGTGTGCAGCGCGGTGCGGTTCATGTAGAAGACGCGGTTGTTCATGTCCGCGTCGGCCTCCGCCAGCATTTCGAGGGTTTCCAGCGGGTCGAGCGCCTGTTGCAGATAGTGCAGGGCAGTGGAGTCCATGATCGTGGGCGCGAGGTCAATCGTTGATCGCGGTGCCGACCTTGAGGTCGTCGAACCAGTCGAGAAAGCGCCGCACGTTCTGCCCGGTGTAGATCGCGCCGTGCTGCGGGCAGAGAAAGTCGATGTCCAACTTGGACACGCGAGCCACCCAGTCGCGCTTGGCCGCCATCGACGGCATCCAGCGCTTGTGGAAGTACTCGGCGGACTTGATGTGCTCGTCGAATGCCGCGCCGCTTTCGATGTTGCGGCGATCGACGAACGGCGCATGCCCGGGCGGCAGCAGCGCAGCGCCCACGTCGCCTGAAAACAGCACCTTGGCCAGCGGGTCGTAGACGTGGAAATTGGCCGAGGAATGCAGGTAATGTGCCGGCACGAACTGCAGCCGCGCGCTGCCCAGGGTCATCTCGCCGCCCTCGTCGGGAATTTCGCGCAGATCGGCGTCCAGGGCGCCATAGTGGCGGATGAAACCGGCCCACAGCTTGGGCACGTGCCAGGCGATGTCCGGGTTGCACGCGCTCCACAGCGGCAGGCTGGAGGCGATGTCCGGGTCTTGATGGCTGACAAAGGCGGCCTCGATCGAACTGGGCGCGGCGACCTCGACCAGCGCGCTGAACACCTGCGGAAAGATCTCGAACCCGCCCGGGTCGAGCAGCAGGGTCTGACCGTCGACGCTGAGCGCGTAGACGTTGGAGTCGATGACCTTGCGCTCAGTCTGGTCGTAGAGGATGTGCCAGTGGTGATTGCCCAGGCTGAAGAACTTGAGCGCCTTCATGCAATGATCCTTTCGATTTTCTCCCGGTAGTCGCGCAACAGTTGCTGCACCCCGCTGACCGAGCGATCCATTTCCAGCGATACCTGAGACAACGGCGCATTCACCGCCCCTTTGAGGGCGGCTTCGATGCGGCCGTTGACCACGACGTAATCCAGTTCCGACAGCACCGCCTGAAAGCGGTCGAGTGCCGCGCCCAGCGCCAGCCCGGCACGCCGTCCGCTGGCGGCGTGGCGATCCTGCAGTTCGCTTTGGCTGCGCAGCTTGCGTGCGAGTGCCGGGCAATGTTCGGCGGTGAGGTCGCGCACGTGCTGCAGCGAACGGAGTTGCTGCGCGTCGCGCAGGGTTTCCATGAAATGCAGCATCAGCGGGTTGATGAGCTGCTGCACCTGCTCGGCGGCCTGCTGCATGGCCTGCGCGCCTTCGCGGAAAGCCTGCGCGACCACGCCGTAGCCGGCGAGGTCTTTGCCGTGGCGCTTGACCAGGACCTGGGCATTGAGCGCCTTGCGGTCGATTTCGCGCAGCCGCTTTTTGAGCGCGCCCTGGAAGGCAAAGGTGGCGTCGGCCACGGCGATGAAGTCTGCGCGCAATTGGTCGATGGAGCGTTGATCCATGATGGTCAGGCTTTGCGTTGGGCACGGGCCAGCGCCGCGCCGTCGACGATCAGCACCACCTCGCCCTTACCGGAGATGGTGGCGCCCTGATAGAGCGCGTCCTGGGTGGCGATGTCCAGCGGCTTGACCACCGAATCCTCGGTGCCCATCGCCTCGGATACGACCAGCAGCCCCTGTTCGATCAGAATGCCTTCGTTCGGATCGCGCTGCAGGTCGATCGGACGGTTCTGAAGCAGCGTACCGAGGTCGATATAAGGCACGACGCGGTCATCGCCGACCTGTGCCATCAGCCGGCCGCTGATCGAATGCACCCGCTCGGGGTCGATCGCCACGAGGTTTTCGATTGCCGCCACCGGCAGCGCATAGGTTTCGCGCCGCAGCCGGAAATACAGCACCGGCAGCACCGCCAGGGTCAGGGGCAGCTCCAGGGTCAGGGTGCTGCCCTTGCCCTGTGTGGTATCGATGTCGATGCGCCCGCGCAGCGATTGCACGGTCGCGCGCACCACGTCCATGCCCACGCCGCGGCCCGACAGCTCGCTGACCTGCTCCTTGGTCGAAAACCCGGGCAGGAAAATGAGTTCGAGCATCTCCCGCTCGGACAAGCGCGCCGCCTCAGCCGGGGCGATCACGCCTTTGTTCAGCGCCGTCAGCAGGATTTTCTGCGGGTTCATGCCGCGACCGTCGTCGCCGACGACGATTTGCACCTTGTCGCCCAGATGGCGGGCGGCCACGCGCAGCACCGCCTCGGCCGGCTTGCCCGCGGCGCGCCGCACATCGGGCTCCTCGATGCCATGATCGAGCGCATTGCGCACCAGGTGGATCAGCGGGGCGTTGAGTGCGTCGATCACCGTTTTGTCGATTTCGACGTCCTCGCCTTCGAGTTCCAGCCGCACCTGCTTGCTTAGACTGCGCGAGGCATCGCGCACCACCCGCGGCAGGCTCTGGAACAGCCGCTTGCACGGCTGCATGCGCAACCGCATCACGGTGTTTTGCAGGTCGTTGACGGCCAGATCGGTTTCGCGCGCCAGCCGGGTCAGCGCCTCGTCCTCCTGCGCCATGCGCGCCACCGCCGCGCTCAGGCGGTTGCGCAGCAGCACCAGTTCACCGACCTGGTTCATCGCCTGGTCGAGTCGGGTGGAGTCGACGCGGATCGAGGTCTCCTCCGGGTGCATCGGTGCCGCGCCCGTCGCTTTGTTCGGCGCCGTATGCGCGGTAGCGGCTCCCGGGGCCGATGCGGAGGGAGGCGCCGCCGGTGCGGCGACGTTCGCCGGACTGCCGTTCGGCCGAGCGCCGGGGGCTTGCCCTGCGCCGTAGAGCTGATCAAGAACCCGCTCGAACTCTTCCTGGGTCATGTCGTCGCTCGGCAGCGTGGCGGGGGCGCGTGGCGCGCCGGTTCCGGGCGCGCCACCCGGGCCATGCAGCTGGTCGAGCACCCGCTCGAATTCGTCCTGGGTGATGTCTTCGTCCGCGCCGGCAATGGTGGCCACCGGCGCGGCCGGGATGCGCTCGGCATGCGGCGCGGTCAGCCCCGCGGCGCGCGGCTGCTGCGTCACCCACAGACCGGCACTGCCGGCGGGTGCGGTAGCCGGAGCGGATGGCGCGGCTGCGGTGGTTGCTGCGGTCGGCGCCTCGCCGCGGGCATAAGCCTGCACCTCGGCGCCGAGTTCGGCCGGGCCGGGCGGCGGGTTTTCGCCCTGGGCCATCGCGTCGAGCATCGCGGCAATCACGTCGCTGGCGCGAAGAATGGTGTCGATCATCGGCGCGCTGGCGCGCACCTGGCCCGCGCGCATTTTGTCGAGCAGGTCTTCGAGGTGGTGGCACCAGTCGACCATGTTCTGCGCCTCGAGAAACCCGGCGCCGCCCTTGAGGGTGTGGAAGGCGCGAAAAATGCCGCCGAGCACTGCCGGGTCGTCGGGGCGGGATTCGAGCTGCAGCAACTGGTCTTGCGCCTGCGCCAGCAGCTCGCGCGACTCGGCGAGGAATTCCTGCAGGATGTCGTTGTCCATGATGGTGGGCTGCGAAGGCGGGGCCAGTTCAGATGCCGAGCTCGGCGAGGAGGGCATCGACGTCGTCCTGCGCGAAGCTCGGGCCGGCGTAGTTCGGCACGCCGTTGAGCGGGGCGACGGGCGCGTCGTCGCCGGGGGAGTCGGCTGGCAGATGCGGCCCCAGTTGCTCGACCGCGGCCTGGATGCGCTGCTCGACCGCGCGCAGCAGGTGGATGGTTTTGCGCAGCCGCTGCCCGGCCAGATCCTGCCCCTGCTGCGAGGCGAGGATGGTGTGCAGCAGCGCGTCGAGGCGGTCGAGCCGCGCGTCGATGAACCCGGCGTGGGTGGCGCGGATCGCGGCGACTTCGGCAAAACCTTCCTCGACCGCGGCCAGCGTGGCCATCGCCTGGGTTTCAGTCATCTGCAACGCTTCTTCCAGCGGGTGGCTGGCTTCGGGCAGGTCGCTGGAGGCCGCCATGATGCGGCGCAGCCCGGCCTGCAGCAGGGCGTCGGCCTCGGTCAGGCTGCGCAGCGCGTTGCCGGCCAGTTCGGCCGCCGGCGCAGCGGGCGGCGTGGCTTCGGTCGCAGTGGCGCTCATGCGGCGGCTCCGGTGTGGGTGGACTGGCCCAGCCGCGCCATGATGGCGTCGAGCTTTTCCTTCAGCGTCTGCGCGGTGAACGGCTTGACGATGTAGCCGTTCACCCCGGCCTGCGCGGCGGCGATGATGTTCTCTTTCTTGGCCTCGGCGGTGACCATCAGCACCGGCAGAGCGCGGATCGCCGGGTTGTCGCTGGCGCGGATTAGCTTGAGCAGGTCGATGCCCTGCATCTGCGGCATGTTCCAGTCGGTCACGACGAATTCGATGCCCCCGGCCTGCAGCCGCCGCCAGGCTTCCTCGCCGTTTTCCGCTTCGTCGATGGTGCCGGTCACGTAGCCGGTCTGCAGCAGCAGCCCGCGCACGATGCGGCGCATGGTGGGAAAGTCGTCAACAACCAGGAATTTCAAGGTGAGCCTCGCAAGGGTGGGCCCGCCGCGACGGCGGGCTCACACGAGGATCGGGTGGCGGGCGCCGGCAGCGGGAACAGCGTGTTCCTGGCAGTGCTTACGGCACGCGCGGGCGGGACTTGAGCGGAGCGAGGCGGGCGCCGGGGCGGCGCGCCGGGCTGACGGCCGGCTTACTGCAGCATGAAGGTTTGGTATTCCAGCCGGCGAAACAGCCGTTGCAGCAGCACCAGCCCGAGCAGTAGCGCCAACAGCAGCGACACCCCGAAGCCGTAGCCGAAAAAGTCCGGCCCGAGGTGGATGGACCAGCGGCTCAAGCCGAAGTTGGCCACGACCAGCAGCGCAGTGATGGCCACGACTTCGCGCCGCCGGTCGAGGTAATAAAACACGTTGAGCACGGCCAGAAGCATCACCTGAAAGCTCGCCGCCACCGCCTGCACCAGAAAGAGCGGGATGTAGAGGCTGCTGATGCCGATCCACGCAAACAGCGATGGAACGAAGGTGTAGACCGCCAGCAGGGTCAGCGCCTGCACCTTGAGAATCTGGTAGAGGCCCTCGCGCACGACGCCCTGCATGCCGTCGTGGTAGCGGGCGATGTCCTGCAGGGTGCCGCCCTCGCGCACCGCGTTGTAGAACTTGTCGTACCACTCGACGAAGTCGGTCTCGAACTTGACCAGAAAAATGCCCATGCCGGGAATCACGCACAGATAGGCGAGAAACACCGGCAGGTCATAGATGACCGAGGCGCGCAGCGGGCCGATGACCGCGGTGGACGTGTCGCCAGTGAACCAGAAGGTCAGCTTGTCGGCCCACACACCCAGGTTGTAGAGCACCCCGCCGACCAGCAGCGCTGCATACATGCGGCCCTTGCGGAAGGGGTCGAGACTGAGCGGCCTCTGCAGGGGAAAGTTGCGCAGCACCAGCCACAGCATCAGCACCCACATGCAGAACTGCCCGCCGAGAAAGCCCAGCAACAGCCCGTCCAGCCCCCACGGCCGCGCCAGATACGACAGCAGCACCGACAGCGCGTAGCCGAAGGCGTACAGCGCGACGATGGCGCGGTACTGCTTGAGACCGGAGAGGAACACCGTGGTGATCCACAGGTTGGACAGCAGGGCCAGACCCACGACGACCAGCACCCGGTAGAGGTTGCTCACGCCGTGAAAACCCAGCAGTGCGATCCCCCAGGCGAGTGCGCCGCTGACTGCCGTGGTGACCAGCATCACGCCGAAAAAGGCCGGGGCGATGTCGTCGTTGCGGTGCTCGAACAGCCGGTCGGCGACCCAGCGGGTGAAGCCCAGTTGCAGCCCGCCGGTGAGAATCAGCGAACTCATGATCAGGTAAGTCACCGTCACCTGGAACTGGGTGATCAGGGTGTCGGGCGTGACCACGCCCAGCGACATCACGCCGACGGCAATCAGCCCGATGATGGAAAACACCCACGGCCCGGAACTGATGATCGAGGCGTAGGCATAGGCGCGCAGCAGTCCGAGGTAAGACTCGGAACGCAGCAGCTTGCGCAGTTCGAAGCCGATGCCAGCCATCGCTGCTCACTCCTGCTCGGCAGTGTCCGGCGTGCCGGCCACTGCGGACTCGGCATCCAGCGGCGGCTCACCGCGCAGCCAGGTGGCGATGGCTCCGACGGTTTCGCGCTCGCCGGTGGCGCGGCGCAGGCTGCGATTCAGCGCATCGTCGTACACCGCTCGGTAGCGCTCGAACATCATCGGCTGGGTGTAGTAGCGCTCGACGCGGGCGATGCCGGCCTGGCTGGCCGCCTGCCAGCGCGCCGGGTCGCCGAGCAGGTCGGCGCAGGCCTGGCCGAGTTCCTGCGCGTCGGCAATGCCGACGACGGCGCCGGAGGCGCCCAGCGCCTCGTCTTCCTCACCCAGTCCGTAGATCAGCTGGCGGCAGGAGCCGACATCGGTGGTCACCGCCGGCACGCCGCCGGCATAGCCTTCGAGAATCACCAGCGGCAACGCCTCGCTGATCGACGACAGCACGACCAGGCCGATTTTCGGCACCAGTTCGGTGAGTTTCTGGAAGCCGAGGAACTTGAGGGTGTCACCCAGTTGCAGGCTTTGCGCGAGTTCGCGGCATTCGCGTGCGTAGTCCGGGTTTTCGTCCTCGGGGCCGGCGATCCAGCCCTCCAAACCCGGCAGCCGGTTGCTGGCCACGCGTACTGCGCGGATGAAGGTCTTGACGTCCTTGATCGGCACCACCCGGCCGATCAGGCACATCACCAACGGCGTGCTGGCGGGCCGCTGCGCGCGGGTGGCGGCAAACGGAGGCACGTTGATGCCGTTGGCGATGCAGCAGGTGGTTTCGGGTCGCGCGCCGTCGCTGATCTGGCGCAAGCGGTTGGTTTCGTACAGCGCGATCACCGGGTCGGCCGCGTCATAGCACATGCGTCCGAGGGACTCGAACAGCCGGATCCAGAGCTCGCGAAAGTAGCCGGCTTCGCCGGCGGTGCGCTCCAGAACGGGTGTGTTGTCGCTGATCCAGGTGGCGGAGAACAGGTCGATGCGCCGCTCCTTGGTGTAGATGCCATGCTCGGACAAGATGAGCGGGCGGTCGTTCAGCCGCGCCAGCACCGCGCCGAGATAGCCGGCGTAGCCGGTGGACACGGTGTGGTAGACGCGCGCCGCCGGCAGTTCGCGTGCCAGCGCTGCCAGCGTCCACAGCGGAGTGTGCATGGTGCGCACGGTCCAGAAGTAATCGACGAACGACGGGTCGGTGCAGCGCAGCTGGTACTCGCGGGTAAGGTAGGCCCACGATTGGCGTGAATGCAGGAAGTAGTGCAGATCCATGCGCTCGCCCATCGCCTGCAACGCCTGACGCAGCACCTCGGCGCGGCTGTCGGCGTCGTCCCCCTCGCGGATCAGGCGGTGCAGGTCTTCGACGATCTGTGCGGTCTGGGGGTCGCCACTGGTTTCGCCCGGCGCGGGCAGCACCGCTTCACTGAACAGATAGTGATGGGTGAGTCCGACCACATTGGCGGGCATCCGGTAGCGCGCTTTTCCGTAATCCTCCTCGCGCGAGCCGATGAACACCAGATGAAAGCGCAGATCGGGAAAACCGCTGACGATCTGGTGCACCCAGCTCGACACCCCGCCCGACACGTAGGGGTAGGTGCCTTCGAGCAGCAGCATCACGTCCACCTCCGGCTGCGGCGCGTAGGGCTGCGGCAGGGTGTCGGAAAAGTCCGGCTTGTCGTTCGCGTCGCTCATGCGTGGCTCTCTCCTCTGCGCATCGCTCAGCGAAGGCGCGGGTCGCTGTAGCCGGCGAGCCGGCCCGGCGCGGCCGGGCCGCGCTGCCAGATGCGCACGAGCGGCCGCAACCGCGGCGCAACCTGACGTGCGCCCAGCGGTTGCAGGATGTCGGCGATGCGCCCGTAGCGCCGCTGCACCCATTCCAGTTCGGCGGCATACGGTCGCCACAGCGTCGGGCTGGCGCCGTCGGTGGCGAGCTGGTCGAGCACGGCGCGGGCGGTGTCGGTATCGCGGCGGGCGAGTGCCAGTCGCAGCAGCAGCATCTGCAGCCCGGTGTCGTGCGGCAGAGCCTCGGTGGCGATGCGGCAGTGCTGCAGCGCCTGGTCGAGGGCGAAGTCGCGCAAATCGCCCTGTGCCAGACCTTGATAGATGAATTCCATCTGCAGCTCGGCCACGCGCTGCGCCGCGCGCGCCAGCGGTTCGCCCCGCGTGTCGCCGTGGCGGGCGATTTCGAATTCGCGCTGCGCCGCCTGCAGCGCATCGGTGAGTTTCTGCTCCCAGGTGTTGCTGATGCCGTAGGCGAGCAGGCGGATTTCCTCATCGGGGTCGGCCAGCAGCCGGCGCAGCACCGGCAGCGCCATGCGCGGGCTCATGTCGCGCAGCGCCAGCACCGCGCGGATGCGCTGTTCGCGCGGCTGGCTCTGGTCGCGCGCGATCTGCGCCACCTGTCCGGCGGGCAGATCGCGCCGCACGTCATCGTCGATATGCGACACCGCGAACACTTCCAGCTCGGGCGCGGCGCGCAGCAGGTCGGTGTCGGGCCGGCGCAGCGGCATCCAGCGCGCCAGCCACGCGGCCAGCAGCAGGCCGATGACGCCGACGATCGGGAATACCAGCGCCAGCAGGGTCAGCAGGGTCAGTGACAGCCGGCGCGGACGCTTGAGCGGCGGCGGCAGCAGCGTCCAGATCAACACCCCGGTGACCACGGCAGCGGCGCCATGCACGACCCAGAACGCCAGCAGGTGCCCATCGCTCTGGCTGCGCAGCAGCCACGCGGCGATGAGTTCGAGCAGCAGCGCCAGCGAGCCGAGCTTGTAGAACAGAGCGGTCATGGCCGGGGCTCGGGGTGGGGGCTGCTGGCAGTGGCGGCAGCGGGCGGCGACGCAGCCGGTTGCAGCAGCCGGCGCAGCTCGGCGAAGCCTTGCGCGCCCGAGACTTCGAGAAAGTCGAGGTCGAACGCCTGATCCGGGCGCTGGTTGCTGCGGCCGAGAATCTTGCCCAGCGTCTGGATCATGTCGCGGCGATAGTTGGCCAGCCCGGCGGCCGACAGCAGCGGCAGCAAGACCACCAGCGCCGGCTTGCCGCCGCGGCCGGGCAGGGTCCAGGTCGAGCTGTCGACCGGCTGCAGCCCGGCGAACTCGGCCAGCACATCGTCAGACACTCGGCCCTGGCCGCTCCAGATCGCGCAATAGCTGTGCAGCTTGAATTTGCGGCCGAGTTCGCTGAGCTGCGCCCACTCCTGCTGCAGACCGATGGGCGCCTGCACCCAGGCCGAGCGCACGTCTTCGACCCCGAGTTCGAGCTGGCTGAAGTCCAGATACGACGCGCACAGCACCTGCAGCCGCTGCAGATTGTTTTCCTCGAACGACATGAAGGGCATGTCGTGCACGGCCAGCAGCGCGTCGACCGCGTCGAACTCGTCGAGCCGCAGCGGGGCGGCGAACACCCAGGGGTGGGTGCCGTCGCCCGCGGCTTCCTGCGCGATGTGCAGCGACTGCTCGGTTTCCAGCACCCGCGCGATCAGCAGATCATCGGGGTCGAGCGCCGGCAGGCTGCGGCCGAGCGCGGCCACGCTCTGCCAGCGCGAAGTCTGGCCGTCGAACTGGCGCACGAAAATGCCGGCCTCGACCAGCCGACACGACTGGCTCAGCAATTGCAGAAAGGCGCGGGGGTCGGGCAGCGGGCGCTGCGGCGCCGTGCCCGCCTGCGCTTCGGGCAGGCGCAGAGGTTCGCGCCCGCTGGCAAAGGCAAAGGTGCGGCGCAGGTCGAGCAGGGCGTCGCGCAGGGTCATCGGCCGGTCGGTGAGCTCCTGCTCCAGCGTGGACAGCGCCTCCTTGACCACGAACAGCCGACGCTTGGTGCGATCCAGCCGCGCGGTGAGATCCTTCACCACCTCGCGGTGCAGCACCTGGCGGTTGCGGAACGCGGCGCCGAACTCGCCCAGCACCAGGGTCATCAGCATGCCGCCGAGAAAGAACTCGGCCGGAAACACCGCTGGGCGCCCCGGATGCATCAGCCCCGGTGCGAGTTGCCACAGTGCGGCGTACAGCGCGACGCCGAACAGCCCGTAGCCTGCGCCGTAGCGCACCGCGATCAGCCACGGCCCGAACCATGACCACGGAAAGCCGGCCGCGACGCCCAGCGGGTCGCTGGGCCGCAGCCAGTGCCCGAGCAGCAGCACCACCACCGGCAGCGCGACCGCTTCGAACATCGCCACCGCGCGGGTGCTTTCGGCACGCGGGCGCCAGAAGCGCAGCCAGCGCCAGCCGCGCCGTCCGGACTCGGTGCGGAGGCGGCGGGTGACGCGGGTGGAGAGATTCTGCAGTTTCATCGGCCGGGGTTCGCAGCAGGGCGGGCGGGTTTAGCGCGCGGCGCTGGCGGCGGGCGCGGCGGCGGCGATCACCCGCAGACCCGAGAGCAGATCGGCGATCTGCGACTGGCCGACCGCTGCCAGCGCCTGATAGCCCCAGCCGGAGCGGCCACCGCTGGCGCTCCACACGGTCTGGCCACTGGCCACGTCGATGACCTGGAGGGTGATGCCCACGGCCGGCTCGGCGTCAACCCCGGTTTTGTAGCGCCACTCGGTCACGGTGCCGGTGAGCGCATAGCTCGCGCCGGTTTTGCGCGCCCAAGCCAGCGCCTGCGCCGGAGTGACCGGGGCAGCGGCTTCGAGCGGGTTGTTGTCGGGCGCCTGCGGGTAGACCTGCACGTCGCGCAGCCCTTTTTGCTGCAGCAGCGACACGGTGATCGCCTGCGCGCGGCGCTCGACCTGCGGCACATCGGTGGTGTTGGCAAACGGCAGCACCGCAAACGGCTGCTGCGCGGGCACGGCCAAGGTTTGCGTCGGCAGCGCGGTGACGGCGCAGCCAGCCAGCAGCAGGCCGGAGCCGGCGAGCAGGGCGAGAACGGTGCGGCGGTGGTTCATGATCGGACTCTCCATCGTTGGGGTTGTTGCGCTCGGCGTCAGCGGCCGAACCAAATGCGGTATTGCAGGCTCCATTGCCGATTCAGCCCGCTGGTGTTTTGCTGGCGCTGGTAGCTCAGGCTGAGCTGGTCGCCGCCGAACACGGGCCCGTGCACCCCGAGGTTGAGGCCGGTGGTCAGCCCCAGACGGCGAGATTGCAGCACATCCACCTCGGCATACGGCCACCAGCGGCGCGAGTAGGTATCGGCGTGGGCCATGTTGAACGCCAGCCCGAGGCCGTAGGCATCATCGCCGGCGGGGAGGAAAAAGCTGGCGCCGGGGGCGGCGTCACCGGGCACCAGCGGCGCGTAGCCCGGCAGCGGCGGGCCGGCATTGGCGGAAAACGCCGTGCTGTAGCCCAGCAGCTTGACCGCCAGATCGGGCTCGCCGCGGCGCAGCCACAAACCGGCCTCCCACTGGGTGCTGCGGCCATCGCCCAGCGGGTCGCCGTTGCGGGTGGCGTAGCGCATGGCCGCGGTCGTAAGGTTGACCCAGAACCGGCCGAAATCCTTGCTCAGTTGCAGCTGCAGGCGGTCGCGCCGGCCGGCGACCTGCAGCGGCCCCGACTCGTCGGCCACACCGTGATACTCGGCCTGCAAGCGGGCGGTGACCGCGCCGGGAAGCCGGGTCTGCGCGCCGGCTTCCAGACCGGTGAGCGAGCCGACCGCGGTGTTGTGTACCGCGTCGAGACTGGCCGCGCTGTTTTCGCCTTGCCAGATGGCGCCGACACGGGCATCGGTCCAGTGCGGCGGCAGTCCGGTGAGCGCGGCCGGGTTGTTGCTGCGCAAGGTCTGGCGTTCGACCTGGGCCTGCAGGCGCCATTGCCCGCCGATCTGCTGCGAGAGCTTCAACCGCGGCCCCTGGCGGGTGACGGCATCGATTTCGCGGTGGTCGAACGCGGCGGTGGCGCGGTTGGCCAGTGCCAGCTCCTGCTCGGCGGTCTGCTGCGCCAGCGCCTGCAGCGCTGGGTTGTCCTGCCCGCGCTCGGCGGCGCGCTCGAGCACGGCCTCGGCCTGGGCCAGCGCCTGCATCGGCCGGCCGGCAATGCGTTCGGCCTCGGGCTTGTCCTGGGGCAGCAGGTGACGCGCCGCGCCCTGGTCGAGCAGGGTGGCGACCTTTTCGCGGTCGCCGTCGCGCAGCGCCATCTGCAGCTCGATCGACTGTCGCGCCGCCGGGGTCAGTACCGCGCGCGCCAGCCACCAGCGCGCGGCGCTGTCGGTGTCCAGGCGCAGCAGCCAGTCGGCGATCGCCGCGTTGGCTTGCAGGGTTTGCTGCGCGCCCATCTGGCCGCTGCGCAGCCGCTCGCGCAGTTCGTCGAGCAGGCGCTGCTGCGCCGGGCCGGAGAGTCGCCCATGCGCCAGCCGCAGCCGGGCCAGCAGTTCGTCGAGGTTCTTGTCGCCCTGGCGGTTCGGTACTTTGGCCGCGGCGCGGGCACGCGCCTGCAGCAGCGCCCAGGCGCGGTCGTAGGCGGCGCGCGCGCGGCGCTCGTCTCCGCCCTGGGCCAGCAGGTCGCCGTAGTTGACCAGCCACAGCGCGTCGCCTTTGCGCCGGGGGTAGAGCTTTTGCGCGTAGTGCAGCGCCTGCGGGGTGTCGCCCAGGGTCTGCGCGGCGGCCGACAGCACGTCCAGACCGTCGGGCAAGTGCTGCAGACTGGCGGCGTAGCGCGGCAGGTCGGCGCGCAGCGCAGCCAGATCGCCGGCGTCGATTTCCATCCACAGCAGCGCGATCTGGTTGTCGGTCTCGCCGGGCGACAGCCTGAGCGCGGTGCGCAGATCGGCCAGCGCCTGCTTGGTGCGGCCCAGCGCCTTGAACACCTGGGCGCGCGCCGTATACATCTGCGGCTGCTGCAGCAGCGTTTTGCCGGCGGCGCTGCCGAGCACGGCGTGCTCCCATTGCGCCAGCCCGTCCGCGCTGGGCTCGCGCACCAGCGATTGCAGCCACAGCAGCCCCAGCGCCGGCGCCGGGTTGGCGGCCCAGGCCGCGGGCAGCAGCCGCAGCGCGGCGGCGTCGCCCTGTTTGCGCTGGGTGAGCACGACCAGGCGCTGGATCTGGTGTTCACGCATCAGCGGCCGCAGATCGCGGCCGTCCCACAGACTGGTGTAGGCCGCGAAGGCGCTGCCCTCCTGCCCCATGTCCCACGATAAGTCGCCGAGCAGTCCCTGATGCGCCGCCTGCAGCGCGGCGGTGCCCGGCAGATGTTGCGTGGCCAGCAGTTCCTGCCGCGCGTCTTCGAATCGGCCCATGCCGATCAGGGTGGTGGCGTAGTCGATGCTGGACTGCAGGGTGAGGGTGCCGCGTTGCAGTGCCTGGGCATACGCCGCCAGCGACGCCTCGACTTCGCCCATATTGCCGAGCAGCCAACCCAGCGCCGACAGCACCTTGGGGTGATCCTTGGCGGCGCCGCGCAGAATCGCCGCCGCCTGCTCGGGATGGCCGCGGATCTCCAGCGCCTGCGCGTATTGCAGCCAGTCGTCGGCGCTCATCGCCGTGTGGGCGGCTCGCTGCTGCCAGTAAAAATCCAGCCCCGCAGAGGAATACAGCGCCAGCGCCAGACGGTGCAGTTCGGCCAGCGCGTGGTCGGAGTAGCGCTGGCGCAGCAGAGCGATCCACTGCTGCATCGCGACATCCGGCTGGCCGCTCCATTCCAGCACTTGGGCGCGGCGCTCGGCCCAGCCGCGGTTGCCCGGGCTGGCCGCCAGCGCGGCGTCGGCCAGGTGCACCGCGGTTTTAAGGTCCCCGTCGGCCAGCAGCACCATCCACGCCAGCTCGCGCTGCTCGGGGCTGGTGCTGCGCGCCAGTTGCGCGGCCGGCTGCGCGAAGTCGACGGCGCGGCGCAGCCACTGCCCGGCTTGCCGGGGCTGGTTGGCTGCCAGTGCCAGCCGCACCAGCGTCCAGGCGCTGCAGGTCGCA
>CAYMDM010000010.1:0-49540 GCA_964389235.1 uncultured Burkholderiaceae bacterium | reverse complement strand
CCCCGATCACGGTGAGGCATTGTCGCGCAATCGGGCGGAGTTGTTCAGACCTTCCCTAGGCAAGATCCGCGAAATCGCCGTGCTCAAACTCATCGGCACGCGCAACCGCACCATCGCCAGCATGATCCTGCAGCAGGCCGTGGGGCTGGGGCTGATCGGCTTTGCCGTGGGCAAGATCGCCGCCACCTTCTGGGCGCCGTTCTTCCCCAAATATGTGCTGCTGCTGCCGAGCGATTCGCTCAAGGGGCTGATCGCGGTGGTGGTGATCTGCGCGCTGGCCAGCGTGCTGGCCATCCGCGCCGCGCTCAAGGTCGATCCGGCCGAGGCCATCGGAGGCTGACATGACGCAAGGCGGCATCCGCATCGAAGGGCTGAAAAAGCGCTACGGCAGCGGCGACACCGCGGTGGACGCACTCAAGGGCGTGGACATGCAGGTTGCGCCGGGCGAAGTGGTCGGGCTGGTCGGGCCCTCAGGCTCAGGCAAGAGCACCCTGCTCAAGTGCCTGGGCGCGGTGATCGAGCCCACCGCAGGCCGCATGACCCTGGGCGACGAGGTGATCTACGACGACGGCTGGAAGGTGCGCGACCTGCGTGCGCTGCGCCGCGACAAAATCGGCTTCGTGTTCCAGGCGCCCTACCTCATTCCGTTTCTCGACGTCACCGACAACGTCGCCCTGCTGCCCATGCTGGCCGGGCGCCCCAACGCCGAAGCGCGCGCCCGCGCGCTCGACCTGCTCTCGGCGCTGGATGTGCAGCACCGCGCCCGCGCCATGCCGGCGCAGCTCTCGGGTGGCGAGCAGCAGCGCGTGTCCATCGCCCGCGGGCTGGTCAACCGGCCGCCGGTCATCCTCGCCGACGAGCCGACGGCGCCGCTGGACAGCGCCCGGGCACTGGCCGTCATCCGCATCCTCGCCGACATGGCGCAGCGCTACCACACCGCCGTCATCGTGGTCACGCACGACGAAAAAATCATCCCGACCTTCAAGCGCCTCTATCACATCCGCGACGGCGTGACCCACGAGGAAGCGGGCGAAGGTCGCGCCTTTGAGTGAGTGCCCCACGATGAAAACCCTGCCTGCCACTGTTCGCCCCTACCGGCGCACCCCCGAGTTCACCGAGTCGACCATCCCCGACGGGCTGCTGCGCGATCACCGCACCAAGCCGGGCGTGTGGGGGGTGATCCATGTGCTCGAAGGCGCGCTGGAGTACCAGATCGTCGAACCCGAGCCCGAGCAACATGTGCTGACCCCGCAGCACCCCGGCATCATCGAGCCGGCGATGCGCCACGCGGTTCGTGCCACGGGGCCGGTGCGGTTCTATGTCGAGTTTCACGCGGCACCCGACGCGGCGCAGGCAAACCCGGAGCCGCAACCATGATCTGCCCGTCGCTCCAGCCCCGCCGGGTCTGCGGCTCAGCCACGCGGCCCGTTTTGCGTCTGAGCGTGGCGTTGGGCGCATGCTGCGCCCTCGCCGCGTGCGCCGTCGGCCCCGACTTCAAGGCTCCGGCCGCGCCGCAGACCGCTTCCTACACCGCCGCGCCCTTGCCCACACACACCGCCTCGGCACCAGGCGCCCTGGGCGCATCGC
Source organism: uncultured Burkholderiaceae bacterium (assembly GCA_964389235.1). Classification (GTDB taxonomy): domain Bacteria; phylum Pseudomonadota; class Gammaproteobacteria; order Burkholderiales; family Burkholderiaceae_C; genus Thiomonas. The sequence continues at coordinate 47,953 of CAYMDM010000010.1, read as the reverse complement.
AACGCTTCGCACCCGAGCAAGCCGTCGCCGCAGACTGGTGGACGCAGTTCGGCTCATCCAAGCTCGACGACGCGGTGCGCGAGGCTCTGCAGCACAGCCCGACCGTCGCCGCGACGCTGGCCACCGTGCGGCAGGCGATCGAGACCGAGGCGGCCGAGCGCGGCGCCACGCTCGCCCCGCAGGTCAACGCCACGCTGGGCGCGCAAACCCTGCAGAACAACAGCGCGGCGATGGGCCTGCCCGGCGGCGCGCGACGGTACGACCTGTTCAACGCCGGGGCCAGCGTGAGCTACAACCTCGACCTCTCGGGCGGCAACCGCCGCGCGCTCGAGGCCCTGGCGGCGCAGACCGAGTGGCGGCGCCATCAGCTCGATGCCGCAAGGCTCGCCTTGGCCGGGGCCGTGGTCGCCACCGCGGTGAAGCAGGCGCAGCTCGCCGCGCAGATCGACTCCACCGAGCACATCCTCGCTACGCAGCAGGAGCAATTGCGCATCGCCCGCGAGCGCGAGCGGCTGGGCGTGGGTGCCGCCGCCGACGTCGCCGCGCTGCAGACGCAACTGGAGCAGACCCGCGCCAGCCTCGAACCCCTGCGCAACAGCGCCGACCAGACCGCGCATCTGCTGGCCGTGCTGCGCGGCCAGGAGCCCGGTGCCGCGTCCAACCCGCGCTTCACCCTGGCCGACTTCAACTTGCCGACCACGCTGCCGCTCACCCTGCCGTCCGAGCTGGCGCGGCAGCGCCCCGACATCCGCGCCGCCGAGGCCCTGCTGCACGCCGCCAGCGCGCAGATCGGCGTGACCGTGGCGCGGCAATACCCGCGGTTCAGCCTCAGCGCCAACCTGGGCAGCCAGGCGCTGACCGCAGCCAGCCTGTTCAGCAGCGGCGCGCTGGTGTGGGGGCTGGCCGGGCAACTCGCCCAGCCGCTGTTCAGGCCGGGGCTGAAGGCAGAGGCCCGCGCCGCCGAAGCCGCCTTCGACGCCGCCGCCGCGAACTACCGCGACACCGTGTTGCAGGGGCTGCGCCAGGTGGCTGACGTACTGCGCGCCCTCGACCACGACGCGCAGGCGCTGCAGGCGCAGACCGCCGCCGACGCTTCCGCGCAGCGATCGCTGCGTCTGGTGGAGCGCCAGTACGCGCTGGGCACCGCCAGCGCCACGCAACTGCTCATCGCCCAGCAACAGGCGCAGCAGGCGCGCATCGGCGTGACGGCGGCACAGGCCGCACGACTCGCCGACACCGCTCTGCTCTACCAGGCCCTGGGCGGCGGGCTGCAGCCCGCCACTGCATCAAGCCCCGATGACACTCACTTGCCACAGGACTTCAGCCCGGCGTAGTAAGTCGCGATCTGGGTGATGTCCGAATCGGACAGCGGCTTGGCCATCGGCCCCATCACCGGGTTGGGACGGGTGCCGTCGCGGAATTCCTTCAGCGTTTGCACCAGGTAGTCGCGGTTCTGCCCGGCTAGATTGGGATAGCTGGGCAGGATGGATTTGCCGTTTTCGCCGTGGCAGGAAAAGCACACGCCGAACTTGGCCTGCAGCGCCTGCACGTTGACTTGCGCCTGCGCCGGGGCAAGTGCTGCTCCGCCCAGCAACGCGGCGGCGAGCAGCGCGCTGCGCATGAAAAGAGTCTGCTTCATGTTCAGAGTCCTCTATCAATGATTGAATGATGAGCGGCAGGCCGCGCGACGCCCGAGCGATGCCGAGCGCCGCGGCAGCCGCAGCAATCAGCTCACGACGTTGCGCACATAGGCCCAGACGCCGACGGCGACGAAGGTGACCAGCCACGCGGCGTTGATCCACACCGCCAGATCGCCGAGGGTGGACACCGTGCGGTCGGCGGTGTAGACGCCCTTGACCTTGCCGGCTTTCCACAGCAGCGTGGCGTAGAACGCCACCAGCGCGCCACCCACACCGACCACGGTGGCGACGAACCACACGAACGCCCACCACTCGGGATGCACCGGGTAGTTGTGCACGTCGTAGCCGAACGGATGGTTGTAGGCCACGCGCATGACCTCGCGGTCGACCGACACCAACAGCGCCAGCAGCACATACAGCGCCATCGCGAAGTAGGCCTGCGGCGCCGAGGCCGACACCGGCAGACGCCAGGCGTAGGCCGCAATGCCCAGCAGCAGCACCGCGGTCAGCCAGAACAGCGGTTGCCCGAACACGCCCCAGTTCGCCGGCAGGTCAGCGGCCCAGATCACGCCGAGCACAAGCTGCAGCGCGACTCCGGCGATGGCCCATTTCTGGCCGAGACGATGCGCGAGGTCGAGGTAGTCGGAAGAAAAGTCGTGGCGGGCGCGGAAGTAGCGGGCGTAGCCGACCAGGAACACCCCAGTCATGGTCAGTGACATGACCATGAAAAAGCCGTAACGCGCCAGATCGAAGGCATGAATGCCGGTGCCGCTCATGTCGGGCAGGCCATGCGGCGCATACCACTGCATCCACTTACCCGGAAACAGGCTCTGGTACGCCAGCACGTGCATGATGAAACCGTCGAACAGCAGCAGCACCAACGCCGCGGTGGCCCACCACACGGCATAGTCCGACGCCCTTTGCGACTGCTCGACGTCGTGGTTCTTGAAGTAGAAAATGAACCACAGGGTGTAGGCGATACCCAGGCTGAAAATGAAAAAGATCACCCAGAACGCCGACAGCACATTGCTGGTGTACCACTGCGGGTCGTAGATGGTCTGCGAGAACAGCAGCGGGGCTACGCCGAGCACGATGGCCATCGACACCGACACCTTGGCCACCCCGGTCATCGCCACCGACAGCCGCGCCCACTGCGGCTGCGCGCGGCGGAAAAAGGCCCAGATCGCCAGCAGCGCGGTGCCCAGCGACAGGTTGACGAAGGCGATGTGCGAGGCCCAGGTGATGACGAACAGCACCTGGAAAATCCACGGGTTGACGGGAATGCCGGCGGGGTCCTGCAGTGCGTGCAGCATCGCCGAAACGCTTGCGTTGTCCATGTCGTTCAGTCCTTCACGGCGGTGTTGGGAGCGTGGCCGTCCTGCGCGACGTGCGCAGCGGGCCGGGCGGTGGCCAGCAGCTGGCCGCTGCCGTTGATCTCACCGCGGTTGACCGCAGCGAGGAAGGCGGCCAGCGCCTTGCGCTCATCGGGTGGCAGGTCGATCTTGGGCATGTACGGCACGGTGCCATGCGCCAACGGCCCGGCGAGGAAGCCCTCGATCAGCGCGACATCGGTGGTGCCGTGCAGCAGCTTGGGGATCGGCCGCAGCACCCCGTCCTTGTCCAGCGAGTGGCAGTTGGCGCAGGTGGTCACCGCCAGCCAGTGGCCGACCTGCAGCTGGTTCTGCGGGGTGATGGTGCGCAGATCGGCCGGGGCGAACACCGCAGTCTTGAGCAGACCGTGCTCGGCGATCACCGGCACCTGGTTCTGGATGTTCAGCCCGGGCACGTCGCGGCCGATGATCTGGTTGGAATACACATACTGCCCAGCCACCCAGGGCTTGCGCAGGGTTTCGCGGGTGCGCTCCTCGGGCCAGATTCCGGCGATCAGCAGTACTACCACCATCACCGAGGCGAAGGTCACGCTCAGCCGCTGCGGCTTGAACCACACCCACAGCAGATAGGCACCGATCAGGATTGCCGACACCAGCAGCGGCTCGCTGGTCTTGATGATCAGTCCGACATGGCCGAACCAGTCGGGCAGCCGATCGTTGAGAATGACCAGCGCATTGGGCGGCAGCGTGGCCACGTACCACATGAACGCAATCGCCCCGCCGACCAGGCCGACGATGCCCAGCTGCCCGACGGTGCGGCCCACATCGCGCCGCAGCGGGTCGCCTTTCGGAATCGCCGCGACGATGATCGACCCGACCACCGCCGCCGAGGTGAGCATCAGGAACATGCGCTCGGTGAGCTGGGCGAACATGTTGACGTTGTAGAACGCGTCGAACACATTGCCGGTGAGATACCAGCGCTCACTGCCCGGCCACATCATGAACGACAGAATGCCGACGATGATGGCCATGGTCGCCACCGAGCTGATGGCAAAGCTCCAGGTGATCTTGAGGTGGGTCTTGGGGTCGATCTTGCCGATGGTGTAGACCAGCGCGTAAACGCCGATGACCTCGACGGTGAAAAACACCCACTCCGACGCCCAGGCCAGAACGAAGTTGTGGATCAGCGCCGACACCCCGCGCGGGCTGGCCACGGTGATCGAGTACCAGATGCCGGGGCCGGTGACCGAACCCCAGATGTACGAAAACACCAGCAGGAACATGCCGTACTTTTTGATGTACTGCATGATCTCCGGCTTGTTGTCGCGCACCGCCCGCGTCTCGAGCAGCGCAAACAGAATGGCCGCGCCCACCGAGGTGTTCGAGGCCAGCACGTGAATCGTGCCGATGATGCCCATGACCCAGGCCGTGCCAATGTCGGGCACGTACCAGCTCGGGTACAGGCCGATGAGTGGTGACATGAATGCTCCTTCCAGTCGAGTGTCGGGCGGTGCGTCAGCCCGCCCGCCGCAATATCGGTAAATCAGTATTCGCTGATATTTAGCTGGGAGCCAGACGGCAAATTGCCGCTGGGATTTCCCGCATGCGGTCGCGCCGGGCCCGGCCGTGCACCGTTGCGCCGCGATGCGAACGAGGCGAAAGCCTAGGAGCGACGAGGCTCGAGCGGGCTCGGGGCCAAAACACGCGTTTGCGATGGATCAAGACGATTGGTAACCAGTTGTGTCCCGCGAAACGTCCGCACGGGGTGCGTCATGGTGTCGCATGCCGATGCTTTCTTGCGGTCTCGCAACACGCCGGCCCAAGCCTTTGCCTACGGTTGCGCGGCGCTGCGTCAGCGCCTGCTGCGCGCCCTCCCGTCAGCGAGCCTGCCTCGGCAGGGACATGCAGCGGGCTAGGCGCGGTTTGTGTTCGATCAACCATCAACAGGGAGTCTGCGATGTTCACTGCTATCCATTCGATGTCCACCGGGCGTCTGCCGCGTCAGCTGCTCGCCGCGGCCGTGCTTGCCGGCGCCGCGCTGCTTCCCGTTTCAGCGCAGGCCGAAACGGCGGCCTACCGTCTGGCCGACCCGGTGGTGGCGCTGGTGCCGATCATCAAGTCGCACGAAGCCGACCTGAAACTCAACGCCGAGCAGAAGGAAAAGTTCGCGCAGTGGCTCGCCACCGCGCCGGCCAAGCGCAAGGCGGCCGAGGACAAGCTGATCGACACCCGGCTGAAGCTGCGCCAGGCGCTGCTCTCGGGCATGGGCGACGCCCCCGAGCGGCAGGCCATGATCAAAGACATTGGCGAGCAGGAGGCCGCGCTGGTGGCGATGCGCGCGACCTGCGTGGACAACATGCGCGCGCTGCTCACCCCTGAGCAGTTCAAGCAGGCGGTGGGGCTGTACGAGCAGTCGCTCAAGCACCCGGCGAAGGGGCACTGACGCACTGCGGCCAGCCGCCCGGCGCGGCTTGTGCGCGGCGCGGGGTTGGCGAGAGGGCGATCAGCGGTGCCGCGCCGCCCCCGCCTGGACGGTATGAATCCATGCGGCGGCCGGCGGGCTCGTTCGGACTCGTCAGTGCAGCGCCGCGTAGATCGTGCGGGCGAGTTCGCGCGAAATGCCTTCGACGCTCATCAGCTCGTCCTCGCTCGCCGCTTCCACGCCTTTGATGCCGCCGAAGCGCGCGAGCAGCCGCGCGCGCCGCTTGGGGCCGATGCCCGGGATGTCCTCCAGCCGCGACCCGCCGGTGCGAACCTTTGCCCGCTGCGCGCGCATGCCGGTGATGGCAAACCGATGCGCCTCATCGCGGATCTGCGCGACCAGCATCAGCGCCGCGCTGTCGGGCGGCAGCGCCAGCTTGGGCCGGCCGTCGGCGAACACCAGTTCTTCCAGCCCGACCTTGCGGCCCTCGCCTTTTTCGACGCCGACGATCACGCCGAGGTCCAGCCCCAGCTCAGCAAACACTTCGCGCGCCATCGCCACCTGCCCGCGCCCGCCGTCGACCAGCACCAGGTCGGGCAGGCGGCGCTCGCCGCTGCTGGCAGCCTCGCCGGCTTGCCCGGCGTCCTCAGGCGCCGGCTCCATCGCCTCGGCCACGCGGCGGTAGCGACGGGTCAGCACCTGACGCATCGCCGCGTAGTCGTCGCCCGGTGTGATGCCCTCGATACGGTAGCGTCGGTATTGCGCGGGCTGCATTCTGTGCTGCGCGAACACCACGCATGAAGCCTGCGTGGCCTCGCCGGCGGTGTGGCTGATGTCGAAGCACTCGATGCGCGGCCCGTCCTCGCCGACGTCCTCCAGCCCCAGCGCCTGCACCAGTGCCAGGGTGCGTTCGCGCTGCGAGCCTTCCTCGGCCAGCAGCCGTGCCAGCGCGAGCTGCGCGCCTTTTTGCGCCATCTCCATCCAGTCGCGCCGCTGGCCGCGCGGCGCCGTGACCTGCTGCATGCGCCGGCCGCGGTATTCGGCCAGCGCGTCGAGCAGTTCGGACGGCAGCGGCACCGCACACACCAGCACCGGCGGCGCCGGCAGCTCCAGGTAATGCTGCGCGACGAAGGCCTGCAGCACCGCGGCCTCGGCACTGTCGGTGCCTTCAGACCCAGCCGCATCGGTATCGGTAGTTGCCTCGGCAGGCGCTTCGGCCTGCGCCTCCGGCTCGCCCGCCAGCGCCAGCGCGCCCTGCACCTGGCTGGGAAAGTAGGCGCGGTCGCCCAGATGCCGGCCGCCGCGCACCATCGCGAGGTTCACGCACGCACGGCCGCCCTGCACCGCCACGGCCAGGATGTCCACGTCCTGGTCGCTGCCGACTTCCATGCTCTGCTGTTGCAGCACCCCGGACAGCGCCGCGATCTGGTCGCGCAGCACCGCGGCATCCTCGAACCGCAGTGCATCCGACAACGCCTGCATTTCCACCTGCAGCGCGTCGAGCACCAGCCTGTGGTCGCCGCGCAGAAAGCGCACCGCGTGGTCGACGTCGCGTGCGTAATCGTCACGGCTGATGCGGCCCACGCAAGGCGCGGTGCAGCGGTGGATCTGATGCAGCAGACACGGCCGGCTGCGGTTGGCGAACACCGTGTCCTCGCAGGTGCGCAGCCGGAACACTTTCTGCAGCAGCGCGATGCTCTCCTTCACCGCCCAGGCGCTGGGGTAGGGGCCAAAATACTGCTGCTTGCGGTCGGTCGCGCCGCGGTAGTAGGCCACGCGGGGAAACGGGTGCGCGGTGGTGATCTGCAGATAGGGGTAAGACTTATCGTCGCGGAAAAGGATGTTGTAGCGCGGCTGCTGGGTCTTGATGAGGTTGTTTTCGAGCAGCAGCGCCTCGGCCTCGGTGCGGGTGATGGTGGTGTCCAGGCGCGCGATGCGCGACACCATCAGCCCGATGCGGGTGCCGCCATGGTCTTTCTGAAAGTAGCTCGACACCCGCTTGCGCAGATCGCGCGCCTTGCCGACGTAGAGCAAGGTGCCGTCGGCAGCGAAGTAGCGATACACCCCGGGCAGATGCGGCAACGCGGCCACTTGCGCCAGCAGCGCGGCGCGGGCGGCGTCGGCCGCGGTGGCGTCGCCATCGGCCGGGACGGAGTCGGTGTCGTTCGGGCTCATGCCGGGCCGATGCACTGCAGCGCGCGCTCGAACACCGCGCGGAACATCGCCGGGGTCAGCCGCCCGGTGTTCTGGTTGTAGCGGCTGCAGTGATAGCTGTCGATCAGCGTGTAGCCGGCGATCGCGTGTTCGGCGCCGTGGGCGAAGCGCGCCGCCGAAAGCTTCTGTCCCAGCGCCAGCAGCACCGCGTCGTGCGCAACCTTGCCCAGCGCGACGATCACCCGCAGCGCCGGCATCGCCCGCAACTCGGCGGCCAGATAGGCGTTGCATTGCCGGATCTCGGCCGGCAGCGGCTTGTTGTCCGGCGGCAAGCATTTGACCGCGTTGCTGATGCGGCAGCGGTGCAGCTGCAGCCCGTCGCCGGCGCGGATGCTGGCCGGCGGGTCGGAAATGCGCACCGGCTGCGGCCGGCTGGCCAGACCGAGCTCGGTCAGCGTGCCATACAGCAGCGGCCCGGCGCCGTCGCCGGTGAACGGCCGGCCCGAGGCGTTGGCGCCGTGCAGCCCCGGCGCCAGACCGGCGATCAGCAGCGGCGCGTCCAGCGGCCCCAGCGGCGGCACCGGCAGGCAGACGTAATCCGGGTGTTGCGCTTTCACCCGGTGCAAGAATTCGGCCAGCCGCGCGCAACGGCGACAATGCGCGTCATACCAATCACAACACGCAGGGGCGGCGGGTGGGGCATTCATGACGAGTGAAAAGCGGTGGGATGTGTTCTGCCATGTCGTCGACAACCTCGGCGACATCGGCTTCGGCTGGCGGCTGGCCAGGCAGCTGGTACGCGAGCACGGCCAGCAGGTGCGATTATTCCTGGACGATTTTCGCGCGCTGGCGCATCTGGCGCCGCAGGTGCAGCCACGCGCGGTCGAGCAGACCGTGGCGGGCGTGCGCGTCGTGCCCTGGGCCGCACAGCAGCAGGCCGAGCCGGCCGAGGTGGTGGTCGAGCTGTTCGGCTGCCATCTGCAGGAAGCCTACACCCAGCGCATCGCCCAGGCCGCGCGGCCGCCGGTGTGGATCAATCTGGAACACCTCAGCGCCGAGTCCTGGGTCGATCTGCACCACCTGCGCCCCTCGCCGCAGCCCAGCGGCGCGCAGAAAACGTTTTTTTTCCCGGGGTTCAGCCCCAGCACCGGCGGGCTGCTGCGCGAGGCCGATCTGCTGCGCCGGCGCGACGCCTGGGAGGCGCAGCCCGCCGCCGGGCGCATTGCGCTGCGCACCCTCGGGCTGCCGCCGCCACCCGCGCACGCCCTCACCGTTCTGCTGTTCAGCTACGCGCTGCCGCGCATGGACAGCTGGCTGCAGACCCTGGCCGGCAGCGACCAGCCGGTGGCACTGTGGGTCTGCCCCGGGCCGGCGATGGCGTCGATCAACGCCTGGCTGGGGATGAATCTGCTCACCGGGCAGGCCACCAGCCGTGGCAGCCTGACGGTCTACGCCCTGCCCTATGTGGCGCAGGAGCGATTCGACGAACTGCTGTGGGCGGCGGATGTGTGCATCGTGCGGGGGGAAGACTCGTTCGTGCGCGCACAATGGGCCGCGCGCCCGTTCATCTGGCACATCTACCCGCAGACCGACAACGCCCACGCGCGCAAGCTCGACGCCTTTCTCGACCGCTACCTGCAGGGCGTGGATGCTGATCTGCGCGATGTGGTGGTGCACGCCTGGGCGGCGTGGAACCGCGGGCTGGACATGGCCCCGGCGTGGCAGGACTGGATGGAAGTGCTGCCGCAACTGCGGCGCCATGCGCAGAGCTGGGCGCGACAGCTGCAGCAGCAGACCGACCTGGCCACCCAGCTCATCGCGGCGGTGGACACCCTGGCCGCCGGCCGCCCCGCCTGGGCCGGGCCGGCCGGATAAAATGGCGGGTCATCCGATTACGTCCAACCCCTTTCTCATGAAGCTCGCTCAAGAAATCCGTGCCGGCAATGTCATCATGGTCGGCAAAGACCCGATGGTCGTGCAGAAGACCGAATACAGCCGCGGGGGCCGCAACGCCGCCACGGTGAAAATGAAGCTGAAAAACCTGCTGTCCGGCGGCGGCACCGAAGTCGTCTACAAGGCCGACGACAAGCTCGACCCCATCGTGCTCGAACGCAAGGAGTGCACCTACTCCTACTTCGCCGACCCGATGTACGTGTTCATGGACGCCGAGTACAACCAGTACGAGGTCGAAAAGGACAATATGGGTGATTCGCTGAACTACCTCGAAGACGGCATGCCCGTCGAGGTGGTGTTCTACGACGGCAAGGCCATTTCGATCGAAATGCCCACCACCGTGGTGCGCGAAATCATCTACACCGAGCCCGCGGTCAAAGGTGACACTTCGGGCAAGGTGCTCAAGCCGGCCAAGCTCAACACCGGCTACGAAGTGCAGGTGCCGATTTTCGTTGCCACCGGCGACAAGATCGAAATCGACACCCGCACCGGGGAGTACAAGGGCCGGGTCTGATTCTGCCCCTGACTCCGCGCGGCAGACGCCGCGACTGCGATCACGGCCACCTTCGGGTGGCCGTTTTCATTGTTCTTCCGCAGAGCAGCGCCTTGCGGTGCTCAGGAGCGGCGCAGCAGCCCGAGCAGGCGGTTGATGTCGTCCTTGCCGGCGGACTGCGCCTGTTCCTCGATCGCGCGGTACAGGCGGATCACTTCGCGTCCGATCTCGGTGACTTCGCTGCCGCCGCCGTGCGGCCCGCCGGTGGCCGACACCACCGCCGGTTCGCGCAGGCTGTTGTTCAGGGTGTCGATCAGCAGCCAGGCGCGGCGATACGACATACCCAGCGAGCGCGCCGCAGCGGAAATCGAATGCGTTTCCTGCAAGGCTTCGAGCAAGGCCACCTTGCCGGGGCCGATGGCAATTTCCTCGCCAAGCATCACACGGATACGCAAATTCAGCACGGGGCGCAGCATGGGCCGGACTCCTGAACGACAAAGCTCTTATTGTTACCCGCAACTGCCAATGTGCCCGCAGTTGTCGCAGCGGTCGCAGCCGTCCACTCGGCGCAGATACGGCCCGCCACACTCCGGGCAGATGCGCCCGCCCGGCACCAGATCGGGCGCGGGCAGCGTGGTTGCTTCGAGGTCGATGCGCAGCGCCTCCGCCGCGGGTTGGCGCTGGGCGAGCTGCTCGACCGGGCGTTCGCGCCCGAGTTCGTCGAGGAAGCCGCGCCGGCGCAGCATTTCCTGCAGTGCGTAGGCGATTGCCGCGACCTCCGATGGATGAAAGCGCGGCGCGCGCGTGCCGTCGCCCTTGACCACTTCGCCGCAGCGCACCGGGCCCTTGTCCCACACCACCTCGCGCATATTGAGCAGGCTCTTGGCCACCGACCCGCCCGAGCGCGCCACCAGCGACAGCAGCCGCATGTTCGACGCAATCCACTGCTGCCCCTCGTCGCGTTGGCCTGCAGGCATGAAAAACTCGATCGGCCGCTCGATGCGCACGGTCTGCCCGCCGATGCGCCCTTCCACCTCGGCAAAGGAAATCGACAGATACACGGTTTTGCTGCCCTCGGCCGTCATGTAGCTGACCTTGCTGGTCACCGCCTGCAGGTCGCCCGCGGGACGGCCTTCGATGCGCCGGGTCAGCGGGTCGATGTCCGGCGGGGCGGCGGGCGCGGCGGCCGGCGCCACGGCAGCCGCAGCGCTGGCCGTGGTCTGCAGCACCGCGCCGAGAACGGCGTTGGGGCGATAGGTCGCCAGCCCCTTGAGCCCGGCCTTCCACGCCTCGAAGTACAGATCCTTGAAGTCGTCGAAGGGATAGTCGGCCGGGACGTTGACGGTCTTGCTGATGCTGGTATCGATGAACGGCTGCACCGCCTGGAGCATGCGCATGTGGTCGAGCGCCTTCATTTCCAGCGCGCTGACGAACGCCGGTGGCAACTGCTGCACGTCCCCACCCAGGTGGCGGTACAGCCGCCAAGCATGGTCGGCCACCTCGTATTCCTGCGTGGTGTTGTCGGCCTGGCGCTTTTTGCGGGTGTAGACCCAGGAGAAGGCCGGCTCGATGCCGTTGCTGGCGTTGTCGGCAAACGCCAGGCTGATGGTGCCGGTCGGGGCGATCGCCAGCAGATGCGAGTTGCGGATACCGTGGGCGCGGATGGCTTCGCGCAGCGGCTGCGGCAACCGGCGGGCAAAGCCGCTGGCCAGATATTTGTCGGCGTCGAACAGCGGAAACCCGCCCTTTTCCTGCGCCAGTTCGACGGAGGTGGCGTAAGCCGCGTCGCGCATGTTGCGCGCGACTTCGGCGGCGAAGTCGCGCGCACTTTGCTGGTCATAGCGCAGACCGAGCATCACGCAGGCGTCGCCCAGGCCGAGAAAACCCAGGCCGACGCGGCGCTTGTTCTGCGCCTCCTCGTGCTGCTCGGGCAGCGGCCAGTAGGTCACGTCGAGCACGTTGTCGAGCATGCGCACCGCGGTGCGCACCACCCGGGTGAACGCCTCGGTGTCGAACCGCGCCTGCTCGCTGAAGGCGTCCTGCACGAAGCGCGTGAGGTTGATCGACCCCAGGCAGCAGCAGCCGTAGTCGGGCAGGAATTCTTCGGCGCAGGGGTTGGTCGCTTCGAAGGTTTCGCAGTACCAGAGGTTGTTGTCGGCGTTGGCGGTGTCGAGAAACAGAATGCCCGGCTCGGCGTGGTCGTAAGTGCTGAGCATGATCTGATCCCACAGATCGCGCGCGCGCACCGTGCGGTACACCCACAGTCCGTCGCCACGCTGGTGCGCGCCGGCGGCAATCTGGTCTTCGCTCGGCCGCGCCTTGTGCACCAGTTCCCATGCCGCATCGCCCTCCACCGCCTGCATGAAGGCATTGCTCACCCCGACCGACAGGTTGAAGTTCTTGAACGAACCGTCGTCCTTGGCGTGGATGAAGGCCTCGATGTCCGGGTGGTCGATGCGCAGCACCCCCATCTGCGCGCCGCGCCGGCTGCCGGCCGATTCCACCGTTTCGCACGAGGCATCGAACACCCGCATGAACGACAGCGGGCCGCTGGCGCGGCTGTGGGTTCCGCCGACATGCGCGCCGGCGGGGCGGATGCGCGAAAAGTCGTAGCCGACGCCGCCGCCGCGGCGCATGGTTTCGGCCGCCTGCGCCAGCGCCTTGTAGATGCCGGGTTTGCCATCGCGCTGCTCGGACACCGAATCGCCCACCGGTTGCACAAAGCAGTTGATCAGGGTCGCGGCAATGTCGGTGCCGGCTGCGGACATGATGCGCCCGGCCGGAACGAAACCGGCCTGCATCGCCTGCAGAAATTCCGCTTCGCGCGCCGGCACATCGGCTTCGACGGCAGCCAGCGCGCGCGCGACACGGCGTTGCACGTCGAGAATGGTGGATTCCTCGCCTTTGGCGTATTTCTCGCGCAGCACATCGAGGCTGATCGACTGGGGTTGCATGAAATCCTTGGGCGTGGACAGGTCCATGATGGTGTTTCCTAGGCGCCGCGCGGGGCGCGTAGCAGGGTGTCTGGTCAGCGGGCTCGGGCATCGCCGCCCGGATGAACGGCGGCAGCAGCCAGCCGGGGGGCCGCGATTGTTCCAGATTCGCGCGGCCTGCGCACGGCGCGCGAGCCGCCCGGGCGGTTATACCGCGGGATCGATGTCGTCGGCCTCGACCTCGCTCAAACCCAGCAGGCTTTGCGCGTCATCGGCCGGCAGCGCCTCGACGGTCTTGAGCTGCTTCGCCATCACCCGAGTGCGGGTTTCGGCGTCGCCGATCGTGCGCCCTGCTTGTTCAAGCTTTTCGCGCGCCTTAGCCAACACGGCACTGAACTTGCCGAACTCGGTCTTGACCGCGCCCAGCACTTTCCACACCTCGGCCGAGCGCTGCTCCAGCGCCAGGGTGCGAAACCCCATCTGCAGGCTGCTGAGCAGCGCCAGCAGGGTCGTCGGCCCGGCCAGCATCACCCGATGCTCGCGCTGCAGCGCCTCGACCAGCCCCGGGCGGCGCAGCGCCTCGGCGTACAGCCCTTCGGTGGGCAGAAACAGAATTCCGAAGTCGGCGGTGTGCGGCGCGGCGATGTATTTGCTCTGGATGGTGCGCGCCTCGTCGCGCAGCCGCTGCTCCAGCGCCTTGGCCGCAGCGTCGGCAGCGGGCTTGTCGGCGCGGTCCTGCGCGTCGAGCAGCCGCTCGTAGTCCTCGCGCGGAAACTTGGCGTCGATCGGCAGCCACACCGGGCCATCGCCCTTGCCCGGCAGGCGGATGGCGTATTCCACCCGCGCGCCGCTGCCCGGCACGGTTTCGATATTCGTCGCGTACTGCTCCGGTGTGAACACCTGGTCGATCAGCGCGGCAAGTTGGATTTCGCCGACGATGCCGCGGGTCTTGACCCCGGTGAGCACCCGCTGCAGGTCGCCCACGTCCTGCGCCAGCGCCTGCATTTCGCCCAGCCCACGGTGCACCAGCTCCAGCCGCTCGGCCACCTGTTTGAAGCTCTCGCCTAGCCGCTGCTCCAGCGTGGCGTGCAGCTTTTCGTCGACGGTGGCGCGCATCTGCTCCAGCTTTTTTTCGTTGTCGGCCTGCAGCTCGCGCAGCCGCTGCTCGACGGTGGCGCGCATCTCGGCCAGATTCTTGTCGCTGGACTGGCGCAGCTCGGCCAGCCGCGCCTCGGTGGATTCACGCAACGCTGTCTGCGCCTGCTCGGCGCTCTGCCGCGATTCACTCAGGCGCTGATCCGTGGTCTGGCGCAGCGCGTCCAGGCGCTGCACCAGCTGGCCCTGCAGCGCCTGCAGGGTCTGGGTGTTGTGCTGGCTCAGCTGGCCGACCTGCTGCACCAGGGTGTCGCCGACGTTTTTCTGCAGCGCCTGCACCGCCAGCGCGACGGCGTCGAGCTGGGCGTTCTGTGTGCGCGTGGCCTCGGCCTGCTGCGTCACCAGGGTCTGCTGCATCTGCGCCAGCAGCGCGGTCTGCTCGGTGCGCTGCGCCTGCGCCGCCGATTGCACCGCGCCGCGCAGCTCGCGCTCGACGCGCTCGATCGGCGGCGCAAGATCGGCGGCGAGTTCGCGCCGCAGTTCGGCCAGGCCGCGCAGCCGCCCCAGCAGCAACAGGCCAACGAGCAGCAGCAGCGCCAGCAGCACCAGCGCGACGATCAGCAGCAGGGTGTCGATCGAGGTCATTCCATGGGTTTCCAGGGTGTGTTTCGGGGTGCGGCGTCAGCGCGCCGCCGGCGGGCCCTGCGCGGCGGCCTCAAGCCGGCACCGGGGTCAGCGGCGGGCGGCCTTGCAGCACAGCGAGCAGATTGTCTACCGCCAGTTGCACCATCGCCCGCCGCGTCGGGATGCTGGCGCTGGCGATGTGCGGCGTCAGCACGGTGCGTGGCGCGCCCAGCAGCTCGGCGCACACTGTGGGCTCGCCCTCGAACACGTCCAGCCCCGCGGCACCGATGTGCCCGGACTGCAGCGCCGCCGCCAGCGCCGGCTCGTCGATCAACCCGCCGCGGCCAATGTTGACCAGCGTCGCACCGGGCTTCATGCGAGCGAGTTCAGCCGCGCCGATCAGGTGACGCGCATCGGGGCTGTACGGCAGCGCCAGCAGCACGTGGTCGCTCTCTGCCAGCAGCTCGTCGAGGTTGCGGTATTGCGCGCCGCCAGCGGCCTGCTCGGTCTCGGCGGGCAGGCGATGCCGGTTGTGGTAGAGCACGCGCATCGCAAAGCCGCCGGCGGCGCGGCGGGCGATGGCCTGGCCGATGCGCCCCATGCCGACGATGCCCAACGTGCTTCCATGCACGTCGGCGCCGGCGAAAAAGTCCACGCTCCAGCGCGTCCACTGCCCGGCGCGCAGATGCCGCTCGGCCTCGGTGACGCGGCGCGCGGCAGCCAGCAGCAGCGCAAAGCCGAAGTCGGCGGTGGTTTCGGTCAGCACGTCCGGAGCGTGGGTGACGACGATGCCGCGTTCGCGGCAGGCGGCGACGTCGATGTGGTCGTAGCCCACGGTCATGGTGCTGATCACCCGCAGATGCGGGCACGACGCAAGCAGCTCGCGGTCGATGCGCTCGCTGGCGGTGATGAACGCGCCGTGCTTGTCGGCCAGCAGTGCGCGCAATTCGGATGGGGTGTAGACGCGGTCGTCAGGATTGCGCGTGACGTCGGCGACGGCGTCCAGCCTGGAAAGAATGTCGGCAAACGCGGCGCGGGCGACGAGCACGCGCGGACGGGCAGCGGAATCGGTCATCGGAAGAACACCCAGGTGAGCAGCGCGAACGCCGGCAGCAGCACCGCGAACGACCACGCCATGTAGCCGAAAAACGAGGGCATGCGGATGCCGCGACTGTCGGCAATCGCCTTGACCATGAAGTTCGGCGCATTGCCGATGTAGGTGATCGCGCCCATGAACACCGCGCCGGCGGAAATGGCCATCAGCGTCGTCGCCTCGCGCGTCAGCGTGGCCGCTTCGCCGCCGGCGAGGTTGAAAAACACCAGATAGGTCGGCGCGTTGTCGAGAAACGAAGACAGCGCCCCGGTGAGCCAGAAGTAGGCGGCGGGAATCGGCTGCCCGGCGGCGTCCGAGGTCAGCCGCACCAGCGGCGCCAGCGCGCCGTCGGCTCCGGCGCGCAGTATCGCAATCACCGGGATGATGGTGACAAAAATCCCGGCAAACAGCTTGGCCACTTCGACCATCGGCCCCCAGGAAAACTGGTTTTCGTGCCGCGCCTGCCATGGCGTGGTCGCCAGCGACAGCAGCGCCACCGCGACCAGCACGCCTTCACGCACAAGGTTCTGCAGCTCCAGGTGCTGGCCGAACACCGAGACTTCGACCCCAGGCTTCCACACCCCGCTCATCAGCACCGCGGCGACGATGAGCAGCAGCCACAGCAGATTCCACGCACCCAGCAGCGCCAGCGGGCTGTCGGGGGTGGGGTCGGGCAGCGGGCGCGCCGGCTCGCGCTGCCACATCAGGCGGTCGATGGCATAGAACAGCGCCAGCAGCAGCGCGCACAGCAGCGCGGTTGGCGCGAGCAGATGTTTGAGCGTCCAGAAAAAGTCCACGCCCTTGAGAAAGCCGAGGAACAGCGGCGGGTCGCCCAACGGGGTGAGCGCGCCACCCGCATTGGCGACCAGAAAAATGAAAAACACCAGCACATGCGCGTCGTGGCGACGGGCGTCGTTGGCGCGGATCACCGGGCGCACCATCAGCATTGCCGCGCCAGTGGTGCCCATGAAGCTGGCGAGCACGGTGCCGATGGCCAGCAGCACGGTGTTCTGCCCCGGGCTGCCGTGCAGGTTGCCGCGCACCGCAATGCCGCCGCTGACGGTGTAGAGCGCGGTGAGCAGAATCACAAACGGCAGGTATTCGTGCAGCAGGGTGTGCAGCACCGCGTCCAGCGTGGTCGCCGCGCCGAAGCGCAGCGCGAACGGCAGCAGGAACAGCACCGCCCAGAACGCCGCGATCTTGCCCTGGTGGTGATGCCACAGCCGCGTGGCAAACAAGGGCAGCAGCGCGATCGACAGCAGCATCGCCGCAAACGGCAGCCCCCAGAGCAGCGACAGCTGGGTGGCGTCCACCGCGGCAGCCCCACCGCCGGCCTGCGCCGCTGCCGGCAGCGCGACCAGCCCCAAGGCCAGCGCGACGCGCAGCGCCTCAGCCCGCATCGACCAGCACCACATGCACGCGATACGGCCCATGCGCGCCGAGCACGATGGTCTGCTCGATGTCTCCGGTACGCGACGGCCCGGAGACGGTGTTGATCGCCCGCGGCAGTTCGCCCAGCTCCTGCCTCAGCAGCGCGTAAGCGTCTTCCAGCGTCGCGACGATGCGCGCCGCCGGCACGATCGCGACATGGGTTTCGGGCAGCAGGTGGGTCGACGCCGGGGTGGCTGGGGAACTGGTCAGCAGCAGCGAACCCGTCTCGGCCACCGCGCAGAAGCAGCCGGTCAGTCCCAGCCGATCTTCGTCGCGCGGCGGGCGGAATTCCAGCGTCAGGCCCGCCTCGCTCCAGGCCAGCTCACGCAGCGTGTCCCAGGCCACGCCCTGCTGCGGCAAGGCATTTTCGTGCAGATAGGCGGCGACCGCCTGCGGCACATCGACCGGCGCCGGCACGCGCGCGACCGTGGTCTGCAGCGACTCCGCCTGGGCGATGAAGGCCGCGGCGAGGTCGCCCCCCAGCTCGGGCCCGGGGCCGCGCACATGGCGGGCGATGTCGGCCTCGACGTCGGCGCGCGCCAGTTCGGGCGGCACGGCGGGGTGGCTCAGTCGGGCGCGGATCTGCGCGAGGATGGCGGTGCGGGCGGAAGTCGTGTCCATCAGCTCGTTGTGTTGAAAATCACCCGTTCTGGTTTTCTCAGCATCCAGTCAAACGTCCAGTCTGAAACCCAGATCAACTTCGGACGCCGGTGCACCGCGCAAGCCCCAGTTTTCAAGCGGCGGTTCGATCAGAACAATCAAGACGTCGGACGCCTGGATGCCCAACCCTCCCAGGCGATGGACGATGCCCTGATACAGCGCGCGTTTCGCGTCGAGAGACCGGCCAGGAAAGATAAGAAATTCGATCAGCGTGAAATTTTCTGTCTTGCCAGGCGGGATGGGGCAGTGCTCTGGTTTGTGTCCGATATAGCGGATTTGCTTGTCGTCTTCCGGCACTCTGAACGCCTCGATCTGCGCCTGATGAACAGCCTCAATCATCGCGCGCACGACCTCGGCAGGGTGGTGGCGACAAACTTCGATTTTTGCGACGGGCATACGAGCTCTCGATTGACCAACTGACCGTTGAAGCGCGTCGCTTCACCCTCGGATTGACGCGAGGATGGCGGTGCGGGCGTCTGGTGAGTTCATGCCGCGATGTTAGGCACGATCGGCGCCGCCCGTCGCCCGAGGCGCCGCGATGCCTCGGGGGGCCGGGTCAGCCGCTGGTCGCCGGTCGCCCGCCTTGCGTGCGATGCCGACGCCGTCGCAGCGCACACACGGCCAGCCAGACCAGACTGACCGCGGCGTAGCTCGCCAGCCCGGCCGCCACGGCCATCAGCCCCAGCCCGAGCAGCAGCGGCTTGCCGAGGTTGAGGATGCGCTGCGTCCACGATGGGTGGGCCTCGGCGGCTGGCCGCTTCGGCGGGGCCGCCTCCTCGCCGGTCAGCGCCGAACCGAGCTTGTACGCGGCGATGTAGATCGGCGCGAAAGTGATCGGGTTGCTGACCAGGGTGCTGGCGGCAGCCGCCGGCAGATTGGCGCGCAGCACCACCGCGGCGGCAGCCGACAGCGGAATCTGCGCCAGCGGAATCAGCACCCCGAAGAACACCCCGAGCGCAACGCCGAGCGCGACCCCGTGGCGCGACCAGCGCCACAGCGCCGGCTGGCCGAACCACGGCGCCAGCCAGCGCAGCCAGCGGCTGCCCTCGAGCTGCTCGCGGGTGGGGATGAGGCGGCGCAGACGCGCGGACATGGATTCACTCGGACTTTGAAAAATCAACCGAGATTGTCCCGCAACCCTGTCGCGTATGCGCCAATCCCGCCCGCCACCCCAAGGGCTTGCCGGTCATTCAAACGGCCGTGTCTCAGCCGTCCTCGGCGTCGTGCTCGACCAGCTGGGTGTCGGGGATCTGGAACACCTCGCGCAGGTAGGCGAGGTATTTGGGGTCGTCGCACATGTTCTTGCCCGGCGCGTCGCTGACCTTGGCGACGGGCTGGCCGTTGCAACGGGTCATCTTGATCACCATCTGCGGCGCTTCGTAGCCGAGGTCGTGCATCAGGTGGGTGCCGATGCCAAAGGCCAGACCGGCGCGCTGGTGGAACTGGCGGTACAGGGCAATGACCTTGTCGATGGTCAGCGCGTCGGAAAACACCAGGGTCTTGCTGCGCGGATCGACGCGGTTTTTCTGGTAGTGCGCGATCATCGCCTCGCCCCAGGCGAACGGGTCGCCCGAGTCGTGGCGGGCGCCGTCGAACAGCTTGCAGAAATACAGATCGAAGTCGCGCAGAAAGGCCTGCAGGCCGTATACGTCGGCCAGCGCGATGCCGAGGTCGCCGCGGTACTCCTTGGCCCACATCTCGAACGCGAACACCTGGGTGTCGCGCAGCCGCGGCCCCAGCGCCTGGCAGGCCTGCAGATACTCGTGCGCCATCGTGCCCAGCGGGGTCAGCCCCATGTCCTTGGCCAGCAGCACATTGCTGGTGCCGGCCAGCTGCGGCCCCAGACCGGCGCGCAGCCGGCCGAGCACCTGCGCCTGCCAGCGGCGGGAGTAGCGGCGGCGGGTGCCGTAGTCGGCGATGCGGCAATCGCGCAGTTCATCGGTCTGCAGGCGGGCAATTTTGTCGTCCACCCGCCGCAGCCCGGCGTGCAGATCGGCGTCGGCGTGAGCATGCCGCGCGTACACCTCGCCGACGATGGCCAGCACCGGCACCTCGAACAGAATGGTGTGCAGCCACGGGCCGCGGATGGTCAGGTCGATTTCGCCGCGCGCTCGCGCCGCAGGGTCGGCGGCAGGCTTTGCCTGGATGCGGTCGCGCCTCAGGCGGAAGAGTTCCAGAAAGTCGACGAAGTCCGACTTGATGAACCGCAGCCCGCGCAGGTAGGCGAGTTCATCGGCGCGGAAGGACAGGCTGCACAGCGCGTCGAGCTCGGCGTCGATTCTCGGCAGCAGCGGCGCCAGCTCCACTCCCGGAGTACGGCAGCGAAAGCGGTACTCAACCTCGGCGCCCGGAAAGTGATGCAGCACCACCTGCATCATCGTGAACTTGTACAGATCGGTGTCGAGAAGCGAGGTGATGATGGGCTCGGTCATGCGCCCTCCTCTGCCGGCGGGTTCCCGCTGCCGGTCGGATCGGACGCGGCAGCGGGGTCGACCCTTCGCCGCACGACCACCTTGGCCCACAGCAGCCGCATCGCCGCGCGCTCGCGCCGCACGGCCTCTGCATCGCCCTGCAGCCGCTGCGCGCGCTCGAGCAGTTCCAGCCCCAGCCGCAGCTGGGCATCGAGCGCGGCGTCGCGCACGGCGAGGTCCAGCGGCTGCCCGGCGCCGGGCAGGTGGTCGAACTTGCCTTCGCGCACCGCCTCCGCGATGCGGTTTTCGCCGATCCAGGCCAGTGCGTGCATCGGGCGACCTCAGTCGGCGTGAAAGCTGGTGAATTCCGCCACCGCGGCGCGCTCGGTGACCAGGGTGTTTTCGACCGCCAGCGGGTCGGCCCAGCCCAGCGACATGCCGCAGACGAGCTGCTTCTGCGTCTCGTCCACGCCGAGTTCGGCGGCGATCAGCCGGTGGAACACATTGAACGCCGCCTGCGGGCAGGTATCCAGCCCGCGGCCGCGCGCGGCGACCATCACGTTCTGCAGAAACATGCCGTAGTCCAGCCAGCTGCCCTGCCCGAGCACGCGGTCGATGAAAAACATCAGCCCGACCGGGGCGTCGAAAAACAGATAGTTGCGGCGATGCTGGGCGTGCATGCCGGCCTTGTCGCCTTTGGCGATGCCCAGCAGCCCATACAGATCCCAGCCGACCTTGCGCCGGCGGTCGATGTAAGGCGACACCCATTGCCGCGGGTAATAGTCGTACTCCTCCTGATATTGCTCGGCGTGCTGCGGGTCATCGTAGGCAGCGGCGAGCTTGCCGCGCAGGCGGTCGAGTGCCGCGCCGGTGAACACATGCACCTGCCACGGCTGGGTATTGGTGCCCGAAGGCGCGCGCGCGGCCACGCGCAGAATGCCTTCCACCGCCTGCCGCGGCACCGGGGTGGGGAGAAAGCGGCGGATGCTGCGGCGGGAGGTGATCGCGGCGTCGACCGCGGCCAGCGCGGCTGCGGATTCGGCGGAGTCGGTAGCGTTCATCAAAACGATTCCAGTCGGCGGGGGCGAGGTGGTTGCAAAGCCAGTCTAGCCCCGCGATCGGCGCGGCGCAGGCCGCAAAGCCTACCCGCTCACGGACGCCCCACAGTCAACCGCCCACGCCCGCTGCAGCCGGCGCGCTGCCCGAGGTGGCCGGCACCGCGGCTGCACCCGGTGCGGCCTTGAGCGAAAGCGGCAGCAGCACATCGGGATGAGGGCCGCTGCCGGACTCGGTCTTGCCGGCACGGTCGATGCCGCTGGCGATGCTCACCCGCTGCGCCGGCAACGGGGTCTTGCCCGCGGTCAGCGCCGCAACCACGGCCTGCGCCCGGGTGCGCGCCAGCGAATCGAGGGTGGCCGGGGCGAGGGTCACGGTCTGGGCGACGGCCTGCAGCATCGCCCGCTCGAAGGCGCGCTCGTCGGCATCCTTGGGCAGGCTGGCGCGCAGCTTGTCGGCAGCGCTGGTCGGGAAGTGGTCGAGGTAGAGCGCGCGCACCGCGTTGCGGGTGCGCGCGCTGCCCAGATCCAGCGGCCCTGGCGCGACGTCAGGTTGGACGTTCACCCCCAGGCGCTTGAGCACTTCTCGCCGCACCTCGGCGTCGCGCAATGCGGCCACGTCGGCGGCCTCGGCCAAGGTCGGCGTCACCGTGAGATCGAGCCGCGGCCGCTTGAGCAACGCGGCGGCGAGCTGGTCGAGCTTCTCCCGCTCGGGCGGGGACAGCACCGCGCTGCCCGCAGCGAAATGCACCGCCTGCGGTGGGCCTTCGCTGCCGCCGCCGAACAGCGCGCCCAGCGCGCGGAACGGCGCGGTGACGACCTTGGTGATGACGTTCACTATCGCTTTCCAGATGATCGCGCCGTAGCTGAACTGCGGGTTGTTGAGGTCGCCATGCACCGGCAGATCGAGGTCGATCACCCCGTTGCTGTCTTCGAGCACGGCAATCGCCAGGTCGAGCGGCAGGTTGATCGCATCCGGGCTGTCCACATGCGGGCCGAGCTTGAGCCGGGTGATGACGAACTGGTTTTCGCCCTGCAGCTGCGCGTTTCGGATGACGTAGCGCAGCTTGGCGTCCAGCCGCCCCGACTCGATGGTGCGGCCGGCAAACTTGCCCGAATACGGCGAAGCATCGGCCAGGTTGAGGTTGCGGAAGTCCAGCGTGAGATTGGTGTCGCTGGTCGCGCGGAAGGGCTGCAGGTGGCCACGTACCGTGGCCTGCCCGTATTGGTTGACCTGGCCGTCGAGCTCGACCTGCGCCGAGCTGTCGGGCGCGTCCGACAGGCCGTTGACCACGCCACCGAGCTTCTGGATGCGCACCCGGAATTCGGGCTTGATCGACAGATCGCTGAAGTCCACGTCGGCGTCGTGAATCGCCGTGCGGTCGATGCGCAGCATCGTCGCTCCCGCCGCCTGCTGCGGCTGCGGCGCAGGCTTCGGCGGCGCCGGCTGGGCAGCGCTGGCCGGCGCCTGCGGCACGTTGAGCGGCTCGCGCGTCTGCAGCATCTGCTGCACATTGAGGGTGCGGTTGGGGTTGATGACCACGCGCCCATACGGGCCCTGCGCGTCGAGGTTGGTGATGCGCACCTGCAGCGGCCGGGTCTGCGCGCTCACCCCGGTGGCCGCCAACGACTTCCAGCCGAAAAAGGGTTTGCGCTCGGTCGGGTCGTCGAGTTCGAGACCGTCGATGCGGGCGCTGCCGCTGTAGCGCACATCGGGCAGGCCGCTGCCCGGTTTGAACGGCGCCAGCCGCACCTGGCCATCGGCCGAAGCGGTCCCGCCGCCTAGCTCCAGCCGCACATACGGCCGCAGCAGCGGCGCCAGCGGCAGCAGGCTCAAACCTTCGGCGCGCAGCTTCACATCGGCGGCCAGCGGCTCCGGTGTGGCGCTGCCCTGCACCGCAACGCTGCCGCCCTGCTTGAGCCGCAGTTGCAGCGCCAGCGGCACCGGACGCTGCAGCCGGGTGGACAGCGGCCCGGCCGTGAGCTGCCCCTGCTGCACGTCGTATTCGATCGGCGCGGCGCCGGTGGTGTCGCGCAGTTGCAGCGCAAAGTTACGCAGCTGCAGCTGGCGCAACTGCACGTCGGGCAACGGCGCGGGCCTGGCCGCGGCACGCGAAGCGGGTGCAGGGCGCGCCGGCTGCACCGCTCGCAACCAGTTCATCCCCTGCGGGGTCAACGCAACCGTGGTCTGCGGCGCATCGACCACCAGCGCCCCGGCCTGCACCTTGGGTGCGCCGCCCGCGGGCAGTTCGACGCGGGTGTCGCCCAGGGTCAGCCCCCGCCAGCTCGCCAGCGGGTCTTTGCCGCTATGCAGCTGCAGCGGCCCGGCGGCAACGGTCAGGCGATGCACCTGAACGGCAGTAGCCGCACCGATCTGCGCCCGCACCTGCGCCGTGGCGCGCAGCCGCTGCAGCTCGGCGCGCAGCGGCTGCGCCGGTTGCTGGTCAGTGAACTGCAGCGTGCCCACCTCGGCCTGCGCGCGGTCGATCTGCAGCTGCCAGGGCTGCGTCTGCGCGCCGGAGCCGCCGCCGGCCTGCGCAACGGCTTTGGGTGTTGCCTCCAGGCTCTTTTCTTTGTTTGCCGCCGGCGCGCCTGGGCTGGGCGCAGCCAAGGCCTGCAGCCAGTCGATGCGCCCATCGGCCAGCAGCGCCAGCGCGGCGCGCTGCACCCGCGCGTCCAGCGAAGCCAGTTGCAGCTTGCGCCCCGGCACATCGGCCTGCACCCCGCCGAGCGCAAGCTGCGGCAGCTCCAGCCAGGTCGTGCCATTGGCTCCTGGCGCGCGCAGTTGAATTGTGCTCAACGTGGCGCCGCCGATCTGCCACTGGCCTTGCCCCCAGTTGCCGCTGCCGGGCCGCAGCGCAAGCGACTGCAGCCGCCACGGCGCCTGCCCCGCGTGGCCGCTGGCGCCTTGCAGCTGCAACGCGCCAAAGCGCAGTTGCTCGGCGCCCCAGTCCGCCTCGCTGGACGCGAGGCTGGCCGAGTCGATACGCGCGTCGGCCTGCGCAGTGTCGGCGCTGAGGCCAGAAAGCTTCAGCATGCCGACGCTGGCCTTCTTCGCCTGCCCGTCGGCTCGGCTGGGGCCGAGCTGCATCTGGGCGAGTTTGAACGCGCCGGCGGCGGTCTGCGCATCCACGCCCTGCGCTTCCAGGCTGCCAAACCTGGCCGTAGCGGCGTTGCCGTCCACCGCGGCGTCGCGCAGCCGCAGCGATTTGGCCTGAAGCGCCGCCGCTGCGGTCTTGGCCGCGAGGTCGTCGACCTTGAGCTGCACCGCGTTGAGCCCCCAGTTCCAGCCCTGCGGCCCCTGCGCGGCGCTGTAGGCCAGTTCGGCGTCGAGCCGGCCGCCGCTGATCTGCACCTGCTGCTGCAGCCCGGGCACCGCGCGTGCGGCCTGCGCCAGCGCCAGCCCCTGCAGCTGCGCCTGCCCGCCCGACACCAGCGGATTCAGCCCGATGTAGCCTTTCCAGCGCAGGGTGGCGTGCTGCTCGGGCAGGGCGAGGCTCAAGGTGTAGTCGCCGCGGTCTCTCGGCAGGGTCGAGAGTTTGTCCACCGCCAGGTCGAGCGGGCCGATGCGTGTGGTGTAGGGCGTGGCGCGGTTGACGTCGGCGTAGCGGAACTGGCCGCCGACGATGCGCAGCTGATCGACCAGCAGCCGCGGGATGGTGTCCGACGGCTTGGCCGGCTGCGGCTGCTGCTGCAGCTTGTGCAGCAGCGCGTCCCAGTTCATCGCTCCGCCGCGGGCAATGTCCACCTCGCCCTGCGGCTGCTCCAGCCGGATCAGCGGAAACGTCCACGCCCAGTTGCTCAGGCTGCGCAGCGAAAACTCGACGGTCAGCCGCTTGAACGCCGCCAGCAACTGCCCCTGCGGGTTGCGCAGCGCAAAGTCGTCGGCGGTAAGGCGCAGATGCAGCGGGTCGAACCGCACGTCGCCGATGCTGGCACGGCTGTCGAGCTGCGACTGGGCAATCTTCGGGATCTGCCAGCGCAGCAGCGGGCCGACGGCCCAGTAGCCGAGGGCGAGGTAAAGCAGAAACAGAGCGACCGGCACGATCACCAGCCAGCGCAACCGCCGCAACCACCTGGGCATCGGATTTCCGCTCACGTTCGCACCTCGACTCGGTTTCGCTTCTTCGGACTATTGTGCTGCATGCGCACGTTGAATCCGAGCGCCCGCCGTGTGCCGAACCGCCCTAAAAGTGTCGGGGGACGGCATGATCCCGCGACGCGTGACGGCGACAATTCAATGCGCCTGCCCTTCCCACAAGATCATGCCCGGACTGTTCACCCTCATCGTCTCGGTGCTGGCCGCCGTGCTGCTGTTTCTGCACGGGCTGAGCGCCTTCACCGAGGAGGTCACGCGGCTGGGCGGGGCGCGGCTGCGGCGGCTGCTGCAGCGGCTGACCCAGCCGGACTGGCGCGGCAGCCTGATCGGCGCGGCCGTCACCGCGGTGGTGCAGTCCTCCTCGGCGGTCAGCAGCATGGCCGTCGGCCTGGCCAACCGCCGGGCGCTGACCCCGCGCGGGGCATTCGCGGTGATGATCGGCGCCAACGTGGGAACCACCGCGACGGCCTGGCTGGTCGCGCTCAAGGTTGGCGGCCTCGGGCCGATTTTCGTCACCCTGGGCGGGCTGTGGTCGCTGCTGGCGCCGCGCAGCCTGCGGCCCTGGGGCAAGGCGCTGTTCTATTTCGGGCTGATTTTCCTGGCGCTGGACTGGATTGCGCAGGGGCTGGCGCCGCTGGCGCACACCGCGCAGCAACCGCAGTGGCGCAGCCTGGTCGACAGCCCGACAGCGGCGCTGGTGTTCGGTGCGGTGCTGACGGCGCTGGTGCAATCGTCGTCGGTGGTCAGCGGGCTGGCGGTGGTTTCGGTGCTCGAGGGCGTGGTCGCCGCGCCGGTTGCGGTGTGGCTGATCGCCGGCGCCAACCTGGGCACGACGTCTACCGCGCTGATTGCCGCGGGCACCATGAGCCACGTCGCCCGCCGACTGGCCTTGCTCAATACCGCATTCAATGCGCTGGGCGTGTTGTTGTTCGCCACCGTGTTGCAGCCGCTGATCGACGCCGTGCTGCGCAGCGCGCTGCCTGCGGCGCAGCAGGTCGCGGCGGTGCACACCCTGTTCAACCTCGCGGCGGCGCTGGCGGTGCTGTTGCTGCAACCCCTGCTTTGGCCGCGCATCCAGCGCTGGCTTGATACGCCGGCGCCGGCGAAAACACCGCTGCCGCCGCGCGAGCCTGACCGAAACACAAACCGGGACAATCCGGGCTGATCGTTCCGGCTCAACGCCGTTCCCGCGTCGCCCTGCCATGACTGAAAAACCCCGCCGCCATCCCATCGTCCAGGCGCTGATCATCGGCTTTTTCACCATCGCCCCGCTGTGGGTGACCTGGCTGGTGTTCGACTTTCTGCTCGGGCTGCTGGCGCGCGCCGGCACGCCTTTGCTACTGGCGCTGGCGCATGGGGTTCGGCCGCTTTCGCCGACCCTGGCGCACTGGCTGGCCGACACCTTGTTGCAGAAGGTGGTCGCGGTGCTGCTGACCCTGCTGTTGCTCTATGGCATCGGCGTGCTCGCCTCGCAGGTCATCGGCCGGCGGCTGCTCGGCCTGCTCGAAGCGGTGCTCGACCGCATTCCGCTGGTGCAGAAAGTGTACGGAGGCGCCAAGCGCTTTCTGCAGACCTTGCAGGCGCCGTCGCCGGGTGGGCAGCGGGTGGTGCTGATTCCGTTTCCAACGCCGGAAATGAAAGCCGTCGGGCTGCTGACCAAAATCCTGCACGACGCCGACACCGGCGAGGAACTCGCGGTGGTTTACGTGCCCACGGCGCCGAACCCGACCTCGGGCTATATCGAAATCGTGCCGATGCGCGATGTGGTGCAGACCACCTGGACGATGGAGCAGGCCATGACCTTCACCGTCACCGGCGGTGCCAACGGCCCGGATGTGGTGAACTTTCGCCAATCGGCACGCAAACCGGCGGCAGACCCCGGCGCGGCGGGCTGAAGCCGCAGCACGGCCGCGCCGCGCGGGTCAGGTGCCGTCTTCCGCGTCCTGGGCCTCGGCCGCCGGCGCGGCGAACGTCTCGGGCAGCGGGGCGCGGCTGTGCAGCCGCAGGTGCAGCGCGGCCTTGGCCAGCAGATGCGCGCTGACCGGCGCGGTGATGAACAGGAACAGCGTCACCAGCACCTCGTGCAGACCGAAGCGGCCGCGGCTGGCGAAAAACACCACCGACGCCGCCAGCAGCGCGCCCAGCCCGACGGTGGTGATTTTGGTCGGCCCGTGCAGCCGCATGAAAAAGTCCGGCATGCGCAACAGCCCGATCGCCCCGATCAGCGCAAACGCGCTGCCGACGACGATGAGCAGCGAAACGATCGCCTCGGTCATGCCCACCTCACTCCAGAATGTCTCCGCGCAGCAGGAACTTCGCCAGCGCGACGGTGGACACAAACCCCAGCAGCGCAATCAGCAGCGCCGCCTCGAAGTACACCGGGTTGTCCAGATGCACGCCCAGCAGCACCAGCAGCGCGACCGTGGTCACGTAAAGGGTGTCGAGCGCGAGCACGCGGTCGGGCGCCGACGGGCCGATGACCAGCCGCGCCAGCGCGGCGACGAACGCCAGAGTGAGCAGGGCAAAACCGATGGGGATGGCCAGCGACAGCATCATGCTTCGAACACCGCCTTGAGCGGCGCCTCGTAACGCGATTTGATTTTCGCCACCTCGGCTGCAGGGTCCGCGGTATGCAGGGTGTGCACCAGCAGGCTGCGGCGGTCGGGCGACAGCCAGCACGACACGGTGCCGGGGGTGAGGGAAATGGTGTTGGCGAGCAGGCTGATCGCCAGATCGCTGCGCAGATCCAGCGGAATTTCCATGAACGCCGGCCGCAGCCGGCGCAGCGGCGACAGCAGCAGCACCGCGAGCACCAGCGCGGCAACGACGATGTCGGCCAGCACCAGCGCGATGAAACGCAGCAGCACCAGCGGCCGCGCGATGCGCACCGCATCGGGCCAGAAGCGGCGCGTGGCCAGCGCAATTGCCCAGCCAAACACCGCGCCGGCAATCCACGCCCCCGGCTCGACCGAGCCGACCAGCAGCACCCACACCACCGCCAGCACCACCACGAGCAGCGGGTGCGGCAACCAGCGACGCCAGCCGTTCATCGCCCGCCCTCCGCGGCGCCCGCGGCTGCGCTGCCCACGCCCGCATCGCCCATCACCGCCTGCACATACCCCGCCGGTTGCAGCACCTGCTGCGCGATGCGCTCCGCCGCGGCGCTGATCGGCGCGGCAAACACCACCAGCGCCACGCCCAACGCGATCAGCCCGGCCACCGGCGCAAGGTCGGCCGCGCGCGGCGCCAAGCCGGGTACGGCATCCGGCGCCTCGCGCATGAACACCCGCGTTCCGGCGCGGGCATACACCAGCAGTGCCGCAAGGCCGGCGAGCAGCAGCACGGCCCAGGCCCAGGCCGCATAGGGCGTCGATTGCGCGGCCTGCAACAGCATCACCTTGGCCCAGAACCCGGCCAGCGGCGGCAGGCCGATCGACGCCATCGCCAGCACGAAAAACAGCCCGGCCAGCCAGCCGCGCCGCGCCATCGCCGCGGCCACGTCGAGACGGTCACCGGCCTGCCCGCGCGCGGCCGCCACCAGCCCCGCGAGCAGGAACAGCGCCGCGCCGGTGAACACACTGTGCGGCAGGTAATACAGCGCGGCAGAAATCGTCCCTGCCGTGCCCAGCGCCAGCCCGAGCAGCAGCGTGCCGACCGACAAAATGGTGGCAAACGCCGCCATCTGCCGCAGCGATGCGCTGCCCAGCAGCCCCAGCGCGCCGGCGGCCAGGGTCGCCAGCGCGGCGACGACCAGCAAAGGCTGCAGCCCGGCACCGAACAGCGCCGGCCCGAGCAGCATCACGTCCACGCGAAGAATCGCGTACAGCCCGACCTTGGTCATGATCGCAAACAGCGCCGCCACCGCCGCGCCGGTCTGCGCATATGCCTGCGGCAGCCACAGCGACAGCGGCAGCACCGCTGCCTTGAGCGCAAACACCACCGCCAGCAGCAGCACCGCACCCTGCAGCAGCGGCACGTCGCTGGCCGGCGCGGCGTGCAGCCGCAGCGTCAGGTCAGCCAGGTTCAGGCTGCCGGCCAGACCATAGATCACCCCGGCGGCGAACAGAAACAGCGTTGAGCCGACCAGGTTGAGCACCACGTAATGCAGCCCGGCGCGGGTGCGCAGCCGGCCGCCGCCGTGCAGCAGCAGGCCGTAGGACGCGAGCAGCAGCACCTCGAAAAACACGAACAGGTTGAACAGGTCGCCGGTGAGAAACGCGCCGTTCAGGCCGCACAACTGCCATTGCCACAGCACGTGAAAGTTCGGCCCTTCCGCGTCCTCGCCGCGCACCGCGGCGAGCAAGGCCAGCACCGCCACCAGCGCCGTGACGATCAGCATCCACGCCGCCAGCGGGTCGGCCACCAGCACGATGCCCACCGGCGGCGCCCAGTCGCCCAGGCGATACACCGAGGGCGCAGGCTGCACCTGCTGCCACAGCGCGACATCGACCACCAGCAGCGCCACCACCGCCGCGAGCGACAGCGCCCGCTGCAGCGACAGCGGCGCGCCGCGAAGCGCGAGCAGCACAATGCCCGCAGCCAGCGGCAGCAGCACCGGCAGCGCCGGCAGTTGCGCGGCAAGCAGCGCGCTCATCGCCGCGCCTCCGACTCACCGTCTTCGACATGCAGACCGTCGACATGGTCGTTACCAAGCTCGGCGCGGGCGCGCAGCGCCAGCACGATCACGAACACCGTCATCGCAAAACTGATGACGATCGCGGTGAGCACCAGCGCCTGCGGCAGCGGGTCGGCGCTGAGAGCCGGCGGCGTCTTGCCGACCAGCGGCGGCGCGCCGATCACCAGCCGGCCCATCGCAAACAAAAACAGGTTGACGGCATACGACAGCAGCGTCAGCCCCAGCACCACGGCAAAGGTCTGCATGCGCAGCAGCAGGTAGACCCCGCCCGCGGTCAGCGCGCCGATGCACAGCGCCAGCAGCGCGTTCATGCTGCCGCTCCCTTGCCGCCGCGACGCGCCGGCTCGCGCCGATGCACACGGCCTAGGCCGACGAGCATCAGCAGCGTCGCGCCGACCACCACCGCGAACACCCCGAGGTCAAACGCCATCGCTGAGGCGAGCTCGACCTCGCCCAGCAGCGGCAAGTGGAAATGCCCGAACGCCGAGGTGAGGAAAGGCCGTGCGAACGCGAACGCGGCCAGCCCCGTCACCAGCGCCAGCGCAAGTCCGAGGGCGATCCACCCGCGGGTGTCGGGGCGCAGCCGCGCGTCCATCCAGGCGTGGCCGTTGGCCAGGTATTGCGCGACCAGCGCGATCGCCACGATCAGCCCGGCGATGAACCCGCCGCCCGGCGCGTTGTGCCCGCGCAGCAGAATGAACAGCGCCACCAGCAGCATCAGCGGCAGCAGCAGACGCATCAGTGTGGCGAGGATCGCGGGGTGGGCATCGGCATCCCACGGCCCGGATCGCGCCGCCGGCAGCCGCAGCCCCTGCAGCAGCGCGAACACCGCCAGCGCGGCGATCGCCAGCACGGTGATCTCACCCAGAGTGTCGTAGCCGCGGAAGTCGACCAGGATGACGTTGACCACGTTGTGGCCACCTCCGCCGGGCACACTCAGCGCCAGCAGCTCGCGCATCAGCGTGGTGTCGTAAGGCCGGGTGAGCACCGCGTAGGTGAGCGCCGCCACCGCCGCGCCGGCCAGCACGGCCAGCGCCGCGTCGCGCAGCCGCCGCGCGCCGCTGGGCTCGGGCCGGCTGCGCTGCGGCAGGAAATACAGCGCGAGCAACAGCAGCAGCACACTGACCAGCTCGACCATCAGTTGCGTCAACGCCAGATCGGGCGCGGAAAACTTGACGAACACCAGCGCGACGATCAGCCCGACCACCCCCAGCGGCAGCAGCACGCGGTAGCGCCTCTGTTGCCAGCGCTGCAGCCAGAACAATGCTGACCGGGTCGGCCGCTGGTCCGGCCAGCGGCCCAGCCAGCGACACGCCTGCGCCCCACCACGGCGCCGCCGCGGCCAGCAGCGCCGCCGCCACCAGAATCGCCGCCTGCGGCTGCAGCCGCGCCGGGTCGAGCGCGCGCACCGACCATTCGCCCGCGGCAAACACCGCGCGCAGCAAAGCGTCGAACGCGATGCGCGCGTCCAGCCGCTCGATCAGCGGGCCGACATGCGCAAACAACGGGCGGCGCAGCGCATAGACGATGGCGCCGCCGGCCAGCGCGATCGCACTCATCAGCAGCGCGGCGTTGAACCCGTGCCAGATCGCCAGGCTGTACGCGGGCACCGGGCCGGCCAGCGCCGCGGCGGAAGCGGCCTGCAGAAACGGCTGCACCGTCCAGTTCGGGGCGATGCCAATCGCCACACACAGCACCGCCAGCAGTTCCACCGGCACGCGCATGAAGCGCGGCGGTTCATGCGGGGTGTGCGGCAGATCGCTGGGCAGCGGGCCGTTGAAAAACACGTCGTGGACAAAGCGTATCGAGTACGCCACCGCAAACGCCCCCGCCGCGGTGGCCAGCGCCGGAATCCACCAACCCGCCTCCGGGCCCAGGGTCGCGGCCTCAGCAAAGAACATTTCCTTGGACAGAAAACCGTTGAACAGCGGCACCCCCGCCATCGCCGCCGAAGACACGATCGCCAGCAGCCCCGTGATCGGCATCGCCCGCCACAGGCCCTGCAGCCGCCGCATATCGCGCGTGCCGGTTTCGTGGTCGATGATGCCCGCAGCCATGAACAGCGAGGCTTTGAATATCGCGTGGTTGATCAGGTGAAACAACGCGGCAACCAGCGCCAGCCGCGTGTTCATGCCCAGCAGCAGCGCGATCAGCCCGAGATGGCTGACGGTGGAATATGCCAGCAGTCCCTTCAGGTCGTGCTTGAACAAGGCGATGGCCGCGCCGATGACCAGCGTGGCCAGCCCCAGCCCGCCGACAATCGCAAACCACTGCGGCGTTCCCGCCAGCACCGGCCACAGCCGCGCCAGCACGAACAGCCCGGCGTTGACCATAGTCGCCGAATGCAGATAGGCCGACACCGGCGTGGGCGCGGCCATCGCCCGCGGCAGCCAGAAGTGAAACGGAAACTGCGCCGACTTGGTCAGCGCACCGAACAGTACCAGCAGCAGTATCGGCAGATACACGGGACTCGCGCGCACCGTATCGCCGGCGGCGAGCACCGCGCCGAGCTCATAGCTGCCCACCACATGACCGAGCAGCAGCACCCCGGCGAGCAGCGCAAAGCCTCCTGCTCCGGTGACCGCCAGCGCCATGCGCGCGCCGGCCCGCGCCTCCTGCCGCGCCGACCAGTAGCCGATGAGCAGAAACGACGACAGGCTGGTCGCCTCCCAGAACACCATCATCTGCACGATCTGCCCGGACAGCACCACCCCCAGCATCGCCCCCATGAACAGCAGCAGATAGGCGTAAAAGCGCCCCATCGCATCGCGCGGCGACAGGTAGTAGCGGGCGTAGAGCACGACCAGCAAGCCGATGCCCAGGATCAGCAGCGCGAACAGCAGGCTCAGCCCGTCCAGACGCAGCGACAGGTTCAGCCCCCACTGCGGCAGCCAAGGCCATTGCGCGGCGATCACCGCGCCCCCCAGCACCGCCGGTGTGAGCGACAGCAGCAAGGCCAGCACCAGCGCGGTGGCCGCGCCCGACACCCAGGCCGACGCGGTGCGTCGCTGGCGCGAAACGAGTTCGGCCAGCGGGGCGGCGATGAAGGGCAGCAGAACGATCCAGAGCAGGAGCATGACGCTGATGACAGAAGACCGGTGACCTTGCCCTCAACCGGGACGGCCAGCGAGCGCAAACCCTAGCACAGCCCCTCAAGGCCACGCGCGGCAGCGGCCAAGGCCGACAGCGCGTGCCGCCCCGCTGGCGGCCTTCGCAGACGTTGGGTTGCCGCGGCGAAAACCCCGCGGGACGGCAGCAGGACTCGCATCGCTGGGTTATGCTGGCCTAGAAATAACGTGCGCTGCCGCCCTGGAAGCGAAGGGTTGACGGCTTGCGCCGCGCCAAGTCCTTCGGCTTTGTCCTCGATCGAACTTCACGGTCTCATCGTCCTGCGCCATGTCTGCATCCACTCCCATTTCCCACAGCGTCGCCTTCATCGGTCTGGGCGTGATGGGCGCGCCGATGGCCGGACATCTGGCCCGCGCCGGCCACCGCGTGACGGTGTTCAACCGCACCGCGGCCAAGGCCGAAGCGTGGCTGCGCGAGCACCCGGGACAGTCCGCGGCGACCAGCCCGCGCGAGGCGGCACTGGCCGCGGGCGGAGCCGACGTGGTGTGCACCTGCGTCGGCAACGACGACGATCTGCGCGCGGTGGTGCTCGGCCCGAACGGCGCACTGGCCGGCATGAAGCCCGGCAGTGTGCTGGTCGATCACTCCACGGTGTCGGCCGACGTTGCGCGCGAGCTGGCCGCCACCGCGCGAGAGCTCGGTCTGGGCTTTGTCGATGCGCCGGTGTCGGGCGGTCAGGCCGGTGCGCAGAACGGGCAGCTCACCATTCTTTGCGGCGGCGAAGCCGATGACTTCGCCCGCGTGCAGCCGGTGATTGCCGCCTATGCCAAAGCGATCACGCACTTCGGCCCGGCCGGCAGCGGCCAGCTCGCCAAAATGGTCAACCAGATCACCATCGCCGGGCTGATCCAGTCGCTTTCCGAGGCAATTGCCTTCGGCGAAAAAGCCGGACTGGACATGCGCAAGGTGCTGGCCGCGATCGGCCAGGGCGCGGCGCAGAGCTGGCAGATGGAAAACCGCGGTCCGACGATGATCGAAGGCCGCTTCGACTTCGGCTTCGCGGTCGACCTGATGCGCAAGGACTTTGCGCTATGCCTGAACGAAGCGCGGCGCAACGGTTCGTCGCTGCCGGTGGTGGCGCTGGTCGATCAGTTCTACGCCGACGTGCAGGCCGCGGGCCACGGCCGCTGGGACACGTCCTCGCTGATCACCCGGCTGCGCCGCTGAAGCCGCGGCCCTGCCCGTCAATCGCGCCGCAGCGTCGGCCGCGGCGCGTCGTCGAAGCGAGATTCAGCGCAACTCAGACGCCATTCAGGCCTTGCTGGCCTCGACGTAGCGCTTGACGCTGGCGTTGATTTCGTCGAACGCGGCCTGCGCGCCCAGCCAGCCATTGGTCTTGACCCACTTGCCTTTTTCCAGCGCCTTGTACTGCTGGAAAAAATGTTCGATCTGCTGCAGCAGATGCTGGCCGAAGTCTTCGGGCTTGGCGATGTGCGCCCCGCCCGGCCAGAGTTTGGTGACCGGCACGCCGATCAGCTTGGCGTCCGGGCCCGCTTCGTCTTCCATTTGCAGCAGACCCACCGGCCGGCAACGCACCACGCAGCCATGCACCAGCGGCACCGGGGTGACGACCAGCATGTCCACCGGGTCGCCGTCTTCGGACAGCGTCGCCGGCACATAGCCATAGTTGGCCGGATAGTGCATCGAGGTGGACAGAAAGCGGTCGACGAACAGCGCGCCGGTCGCTTTTTCGACCTCGTATTTCACCGGCGCGGCCAGCGCCGGAATTTCGATCACCACATTGACGTCTTCGGGAACGGCCTTGCCTGCGGAAACGGCGAGCACACTCATCGGGGATTCCTTGAAAGTAGAGAAAGACGAAACGGCGCCAGCGTCACGCGGCCGGCGCCAGCCGGTTTACATCGGATTGTTGCCGCGCGGCTCGTTGGGCGGCGCGTTGGTGGTCTGCGGGTTGCGCATCTGCTGCAACTGCTGTTCGCTGATGATGTTGAACATGGTCACGACCTTGACCACGCCCGAAGTGTTCTGCGCGATCTGCACCGCGCGATCGGCCTCGCGCTGGGTGACGATGCCCATCAGGTACACCACCCCCTGCGAGGTCGTGACCTTGAATGCGTTGCCGAAAATGTCGTTGGCGTCGATCAGCCCGGCGCGCACCTTGGCGGTGATCAGGGTGTCGTTGGCCTTCTGATCGAGCGTCGCTGCGGGGCCGACCGTCAGCTCGTTGAGCACCGCGCGCACATTGGGAATGCCTTTGACGATCTGCTCGGCACGCGCCTTGTCGGCCTCGGTCGGCACTTCGCCGACCAGCAGCACCTGCTGGTTGTAGCTCACCGCGCGGGCGTTGGCCTGCGGGCCGAGCGCGGAACCCAGCTGGTTGTTGGCCTTGAGCTCGATGGTGTTGTCTTCGACGATGGACCCGGCGGTGCGGCGGTCGGTTGCGACATACGCAGTGGTCGCGACTGCGCCGACGCCCAGCACAAAGCAGCCCTGCAACTGGGTCACGCCGGCGGCCAGCGCCAGCGCGGCCAGCAGCCGCGCCGCCCGGCGCCGCGAAAGAGTGGAAAAGAGTTCAGGCATCAGAGGCTCCCGTTGAGACCGGAATTCAGTCGGGCGAGTCGTCGGGCTCACCCATCAAGTTCCAGTCTATGCCATCACAGAGACAGTGCACCGTCAGCAGATGCACCTCCTGGATGCGCGCGGTGCGGTCGTGCGGCACTGCGATGTGCACGTCCTGCTCGCGCAGCAGCTTGGCCACGCGGCCGCCGCTGCGCCCGGTGAGCGCGACCACGGTGAGGTCGCGCGCCTGTGCCGCAGCCACCGCCTCGACGATGCTGGCCGAATTGCCGCTGGTGCTGAACACCACCAGCACATCGCCCGGCAGCCCCAGCGCCCGCACCTGCTTGGCAAACACCTGGTCGAAGCCGTAGTCGTTGCTCACCGCGGTGAGGATGGAGGTGTCGGTGGTCAGCGCCAGCGCGGCCAGTTCGGGGCGCTCGCGCTCGAAACGGCCGACCAGCTCGGCGGCCAGATGCTGACTGTCGGCGGCCGAACCGCCGTTGCCGCAGATCAGGATTTTGTTTCCGTTGGCAATCGCCCCCGCCAGCACGTCCACCGCTCGCGCAATCACCGGCGCGAGCATTTCCGCCGCCTGCGACTTCAGGTCGGCGCTATCGAAAAACTGCTGCTGGATGCGTTGAACGAGCATGATGCGACGGCAAGACGAGCAACGGGCATTCTAGGCAGGGCGGTGCAGCAGGGTGCAGCGCCGACTGGCCGCGCCGCTCAGCCAGCGTCGAACGCCGCGACGATCCACTGCAGCTGCTCGCCGTCGAGCGCAACCACGTCGAAACGGCAGCGCGGCTCGCCCCCCAGCCGCGCCAGATAGTGCCGCGCCGCGAGCACGATGCGCGCCTGCTTGGCCGCACCGACGCTGGCCGCAGCGCCACCGTGGCTGGCGCTGCGCCGCGCGCGCACCTCGACGAACACCAGCGTGCCCTCGGGGGTGCGCATCACCAGGTCGATCTCGCCGCCGCGCACCCGATAATTGCGCGCCAGCAGCCGCAGCCCCGCGGCCTGCAGATGGGCGCAGGCGCGGTCCTCCGCCGCCACTCCCGCCGCCAGCGCGCGCCGCCTTCGCCACAGACTGCCGATGTCCACCCTGCCCTCTCCCGTCGCCTGCGCGCAGGCTTTCTGCGCGCAACAGGATTTTCCGCCGGCGCTGTATCTGGTGGCCACGCCGATCGGCAACCTGGCCGACATCGGGCTGCGCGCGCTGGCGGTGCTGGCCGCCGCCGACCGCGTCGCCGCCGAGGACACGCGAGTCGCGCAGCGTCTGCTGCAGGCCTTCGATCTGCATAAACCGCTGCTGCGCTGCGACCGCCACCGCGAAGCCGCCGCCGCGGAGCAGGTGTGCGCCGCGGTGGCCGCGGGCGAGCGCGTGGCGTTTGTCAGCGACGCCGGCACCCCGGCGATCAGCGACCCCGGCGCACGGCTGGCACTGGCGGTGCAGCAGGCCGGGCTGCGGGTGGTGCCGATTCCGGGGGCGAGCGCAGTCACCGCGGCGCTGAGCGCCAGCGGCTTGCCGCTCGATGCCGGCTATGTCTTCGCCGGGTTTGCGCCCAGCCAGGACAATGCGCTACAGGCCTGTCTGCAGACGGCGCTGCAGGCCGATCGCCCGACGGTGCTGTTCGAGGCCCCGCACCGCATCGCCGCGACCCTGCAGACGCTGCTGCAACTGGCACCGCAGGCACGGCTGGTGCTGGCCAAGGAGCTGAGCAAGCAGTTCGAGGCCATCGTCCCCGGCACCGCGCAAACGCTGCTGGAGTGGCTGGCGGCCGACCCAAGGCGCGAGCAGGGCGAGTTCGTGCTCATCGTCGATCCGCTGCCGCGCGACAAAGACGCGCTCGACGCACCTACGCTCTCGCTGCTGTCGCGGCTGGCGCAGGAGTTACCGGCCTCGCGCGCCGCTGCGGTCGTGGCCGACCTGAGCGGCGCCTCGCGCGACGCGCTGTATCGCTGGCTGCTGGCGCAGAAAAACGGTTGATAACCCTGACACTTGGGCGGCGCCGGCAACACCACCGTCAAACCAGTTGGTCGCTGGCGCTGCTCCAGATTTCGACCCGATTGCGCCCGGCCTGCTTGGCGCGGTAGAGCGCCTGGTCGGCGTGGTCGAGCAGGGTGTCGATGTCGCCGTCGCCCTGCGTCGGCAGGTATTCGGCAATGCCGATGCTGGTGGTCATCGGCGGTTCGCCGGGCCGGGCCGAAGCGACGCAGCCGGCCTCCTGCACCGCCAGCCGCAGCCGCTGCGCCACGTCGAACGCGACCTGCCGCGTGGTCTGCGGCAGCAGGATCGCGAATTCATCGCCGCCCAGCCGGCCGCAGATGTCCTCGCCGCGCAGCTGCGCGGTGCAGGTGCTGGCGAAGCAGCGGATCACCCCGTCGCCGACCAGGTGGCCGTAGGTGTCGTTGATGTGCTTGAAGTCGTCGATGTCCAGCACCATCACCGCCAGCGGGCTGCCGTTGCGCTGCGCCTTGCGCAGTTCCAGCGCGGCGCGGGCGAGGAAATAGCGGCGGTTGGGAATGCCGGTGAGCACATCGGTGTAGGCCAGGGTGCGCAGTTCGGTTTCGCGCTCCTTGGCTTCGGTGATGTCCTTGAACGCGAGGATGAGGGCGTCGGTGTCGCGGTACCGCCCGCGCGTGGCCGACAGCAGCAGCCACACTTCGCTGCCGTCGTAGCGATAAAAGCGCGCCTCGATGCCGCGTGCGGCGCCGTCGCGCTGCAGCCGCAGCAAGAGCTGGTCGCGCTGCACCGCGTCGACCCAAAGGCTGCGCAAGGTGCGGCGCATGGCCTCGCCCGAGTCGCCGCGGAACAGCGCGTCGGCGGCGCGGTTGGAGAACAGCACCGCCTCGTCGCTGGCGCGGGCGATGAGCAGCGGCACCGGCGATTCCTCGGCGAGAAAGCGAAAACGCTGCTCGTCCTCGGCCAGACGCTGCTGCAACTGCTTGAGCGCGGTGATGTCCTGCATGCTGGTGACCACGCCGACCACCTGCCGGCTCACCGCGTCGCGCACCAGCGCCTTGTTCAGAATCCACACCGTCGGCTCGTGGTCGGGGCTGGTCCACACCGCTTCGCGGCTGAGCTCGCGCGCGCCGGCCATCAGTTGCGCGTCCATTTCCTCCCACACCCGGCCCAGCGTCGGGCCCAGCACCTGGGTGCCGGTGCGACCGTGGATCTCCGGCCCGCCCTTGCCGGCGAGCAGGCTGAACGCGAGGTTGACCCGGGTGAAATGCCCCTGCGCGTCGCTGAACGCCACCGGGTTGGGCAGGGCGTTGAGCAGCGACTCCTGGAAACGCAGCTGCGCCAGGGTCGTGGTCTGGCTGATGCGCAGCGCCGCGGTGCGCCGCTCCACCCGCTTTTCCAGCGTGGAGTTCACTTCCCACAGCATGTTCAGCGCCTGCGCCCGCTCGCGCGCCAGCAGCGCCGCGAACAGCGCGGTGGTGTAAATGGTGGCGACGATGATTTCGATGGCCGCCAGCCGCCCGCCCGCGGGCAGGTTCTGCATCGGGCCGAGCCCGGCGTGGGTCGCGCCCAGGGCAATCCACGCCTCGACCGAGGCGGTGGTCAGCGCCATGCAGAAGGGGCTGCGCAGCGCGGTCCAGATCAGCGGCATCAGCAGCAGGCTGGCCAGTCCCAGCGGCAGCGCGCTGTCCTCCGGCGGCCAGGTGAAGATCACCAGCGCGCCGAACAGCCCGATCAGCGGCGCGATCCAGTCCGCGGACTGTAGTTTGTCGCGCTTGATGCGCAGCCGCCACCAGGCGTCGAGCGTCGGCACCAGGGTGACGATGGCAACGAAGTCAGCCAGCCACCAGTTCGCGGTGAAATCGGCCAGCGCCTTCGGCTCCGGCAGCGTCGTGCTGCCCAGGCCGAGCGCAATCGCCCCGGCAGCCGCGGCCACCGTTGCGCTGACCACCCCAGCGCCCAGCACAAACCACAGCCCATCGGCCATGGTCTGCAGCCCCTGCCAGGGCTGGTCGCGGCGGCGCAGCGCCCACAGAGACAAAAGCGGCCCAAGCCCGTTGCCCACCGCAATCACCGCGCTGGCCGGCGCACTCCAGCCCAGCAGCCAGTGATTGACCGCCCAAGATGCGAACCACACCGGCACGACCATCCACGGCCCGCGCGCCAGCAGCGCGAACACTGCGACGCCAGCCGCTGGCCATAGCAGATTGATTTCTGTGCGCGTCGCCGCCGCCAGTGCGCCCAGCAGCGCGTAAGCCGCAGCCGTGCCCACCGCCCACAGCAGGGTGGCGGCGCGGCGCGGACGCAAGGGCGAAGGCACGGCGGACATGGTGGCGGCGGCTCAGTTCAGCACGCGGTGCAACCGGCGTGGACTGCGGGGTGCAGGCTGAGCGGAGGACTGCACAGGGCGGGAAGGGCACGTCTCATGGCGATCGAGGCAAAGCGGTCATGTTCGGACGGGAAGTTCGGCCGCATTCTCGGAGGGGTATGGGGCGGCGTCTGTTAACTCCTTCACATCTGCTGACGGTTTTTTCAGCGCCCCAGCCAAAAACGCGAAAGAATACCGATCAAGCCCGTTTGATGCGCCACAAATCCCGGTGCCTGGCCGCTGTTCTGGTGTGGGGTGGGCGACCGCCCGGTGCGGCCCCCGGCGCGCTGTCCTCTTCTCTGCAATGAAACGTCTCCGCCCGCTGCTGCCCGACCTTCCCCGCCGCCGCTGGCTGCTGGCGCTCGCGGCAGTCCCCGCGCTGGCGCTGCCACCGGCAGTTGCCGCGACCAATCTGGCCGCGGTGCCGATCGGCCGCATGGATCTGCCGTGGTGGCGCAAGCGCTTTGCCGCCAGCCTCGCCCAGCTCAAGGGGGCGAACCCGCAGGTCGTCTGGCTGGGCGACTCCATCACCCAGAACTGGGAGCGCGACGGCTCGCAGCCCTGGGCGCGCTTTGCGCCGATCTGGCAGCGCGAGTACGGGCGCTACGGGGCGCTGAACATGGGGTTCATCGGCGACACCACCGCCAGCGTGCTGTGGCGGCTTGACCACGGCCAGGTCGCCGGCATCGACCCCAAGGTGGTCATCCTGCTGATCGGCGCCAACAACCTCGGCCGCCCGCACTGGGGTGCCGAACTCACCGTGCCCGGCATCGAGGCGGTGGTGAACAAGCTGCGGCAACTGCTGCCGCACAGCCGGGTGCTGCTGCTGGGCATTTTGCCGAGCAGACGATCAGCGTGGATCAGCGAACAGACGGCCAGGATCAACGCCGCGCTGGCGCAGCGCTATGCGGGCGACCCCGTGGTGAGATTTTTCAACGCCGGCGACGTGCTGCTGGGCCGCAACGGCCAGCCCGATCCGCAGTTCTACTTGGAAGGCCACGACCCCAAGGCTACGGTGCTGCTGCACCCGGACGCGCAGGGCATGGAGCGCATCGCTCAGGCCATCGCGCCGACACTCGAGGCAATGCTCGCTGAACCACGGCCGTAGGAACCGTCGTCCCGATCAACGCTCCAACCCGGCTGAAGCGGGCGACGACCCGCTGGGTAACTCCCGGTGCGGCGACCCGCAGCTACAGCTGGGGCAGCGACCCTTTGGCGTGCTTCGGGCGGCGATGTGTCCGCGCCCAGGGCCTGCCGAAACCGCAAAGCTCAGGCACACTCCCCCTACCCGCTTTTTTCAGGAGGAGACCATGTCCCGTTCCGTTGCCTTCCTCGTCCCACTGGCCGCTGCCGGGTTGCTGGCCGCCGGCCCCGCGCAAGCGGCCGAGCCGCTGTCGGTCACCGTGCCGCGGCTGACCCTGGACACCGCGCAGCGCATTGCCGACGCGGCGATCAAGGCCTGCCGCGCCAAAGGGCTGCAGGTCAGCGCCACCGTGGTCGACCGCAGCGGCGACCCGCAGGTGACCCTGCGCGACACCCTGGCGCCGCCGGTGTCGGTGCCGATCAGCCGCAAAAAGGCCTACACCGCGGTGATGTTCAACCTC
Organism: uncultured Burkholderiaceae bacterium; assembly: GCA_964389235.1. Taxonomy (GTDB): domain Bacteria; phylum Pseudomonadota; class Gammaproteobacteria; order Burkholderiales; family Burkholderiaceae_C; genus Thiomonas. The sequence continues at coordinate 6,339 of CAYMDM010000010.1, read as the reverse complement.
AAGGGCACGCAGATGGGGGCGCTCGCCGGTTCGCCGCTGGCTGCGCTCGGCGAAGGGCTGGCGTTCATGGCCGGGTCGGTGCCGATCGAGGCCGGCGGCAAGATCTACGGCGCGGTCGGCGTGTCCGGCGCGCCCGATGGCAAGACCGACGAGGAATGCGCCGCCGCCGGGCTGGCCGCGGTGCAGGGCGATCTGGAAATGCAGTAACTCAATCCAGTTCACGCGAGCCCGGGTGGCAGCGCCCGGCCGGCCGAGCGCCGCTGGCCGTGCATGGCCACCCGCGTTTTCTACAATCCGGTGCTTTGCTGAGGCGCACAAGGGGCCATGGTCATGGCCCGTTGCGCCGCCTGCCTCTGCCCAATTTTTGGGCAACCCGATCAACCCGCATGAAATCAGGGCTTGCGGCTCGGCGCCGCCAATTTTGTCCCCATCCGGTGGGGATAAGTCGCCGCGGCGGCCGGCCTGTGGAATGGGCTGTGGACAGCCTCTGGATGCCGCCGCGCCCAACCTCTCGCTCATGGCCTCTCGCCGTCCCGCTGCTTATTCCGAATCGTCGATCCGCGTGCTCAAAGGGCTGGAGCCGGTGCGCCAGCGCCCGGGCATGTACACCCGCACCGACAACCCGCTGCACATCGTGCAGGAGGTCATCGACAACAGCGCCGACGAGGCGCTGGCCGGGCACTGCCAGCACATCGACCTGACCCTGCACACCGACGGCAGCGTCAGCATCGAAGACGATGGCCGCGGCATCCCGTTCGGGCTGCACCCGGAGGAAAACGCCCCAGTGGTCGAGCTAGTGTTCACCCGGCTGCACGCCGGCGGCAAGTTCGACAAGCTCGCCGGCGGCGCCTACAGCTTCTCCGGCGGGCTGCACGGGGTAGGCGTGTCGGTGACCAACGCGCTGTCGCGCCGGCTGGAAGTCACGGTGTGGCGCGACGGCCAGGTGGCGACCATCGCCTTTGCCGACGGCGAGGTGACGCAGGCGCTGGCGCTGCGCAAGGCCACGCGCGACGACAAAAAACACGGCACCCGGGTGCGGGTGTGGCCCGATGCGCAGTACTTCGACTCACCGCATCTGCCACAGGCCGAGCTGGTGCACCTGCTGCGCAGCAAGGCGGTGCTGCTGCCGGGAGTCGAGGTGTCGCTCACCCAGGAAAAAACCGGCGACACGCAGCGCTGGCGCTACGCGCAGGGGCTGCGCGACTACCTGCTCGGCGCGCTGGCCGCCGAGCCATTCATCGACCTGTTCGAAGGTGAGCACTACGCCGCCGCCGGCGACGATGGCGCCGCCGAGGGCGAAGGCGCAGCGTGGTGCGTGGCGTTCACCGAGGACGGTGCGCCGCTGCGCGAGTCCTACGTCAACCTCATCCCGACGCCCGCCGGCGGCACGCACGAAGCCGGGCTGCGCGACGGGCTGTTCCAGGCGGTCAAGGGCTTTGTCGAACTGCACGGCTTGCTGCCCAAAGGGGTCAAGCTGCTGCCCGACGATGTGTTCGCACGCGCATCGTTCGTGCTGTCGGCGCGGGTGCTCGACCCGCAGTTCCAGGGGCAGATCAAGGAAAAGCTCAACAGCCGCGACGCGCTGCGGCTGGTGAGCAATTGCGTGCGCCCGGCGTTCGAGCTGTGGCTCAACCATCATGTCGAGCAGGGCAAGAAGCTCGCCGAACTGGTGATCCGCCAGGCGCAGAGCCGGCTGCGCGCAGCGCAGAAGGTGGAAAAGAAAAAAGGCTCGGGCGTGGCAGTGCTGCCGGGCAAGCTGACCGACTGCGAAAGCCGCGACCCCGCGCGCACCGAGCTGTTTCTGGTCGAGGGCGACAGCGCCGGCGGCAGCGCCAAAATGGGCCGCGACAAGGAGTTTCAGGCGGTGCTGCCGCTGCGCGGCAAGGTGCTCAACGTGTGGGAAGTCGAGCGCGACCGGCTGTTTGCCAACACCGAGATTCACGACATCGCGGTGGCCATCGGCGTCGACCCGCATGGCGCGGACGACGATGCCGACCTCTCCGGTCTGCGCTACGGCAAGATCTGCATTCTGTCCGACGCCGACGTGGACGGCGCGCACATCCAGGTGCTGCTGCTCACGCTGTTCTACCGCCACTTCCCCCAGCTGATCGCGCGCGGCCATGTTCATATCGCCCGCCCGCCGCTGTACCGTATAGACGCCCCGGCGCGGGGCAAGAAGCCGGCGCAGAAGATCTATGTGCTCGACGATTTCGAGCGCGACGCCGCGCTGGACAAGCTGCGCAAGGACGGGGTGCGCGAAGGCAGCTGGCAGATTTCGCGCTTCAAGGGCCTGGGCGAAATGAGCGCCGAGCAGTTGTGGGACACCACCCTCAACCCCGACACCCGCAGGCTCTACCGCGTGCAGCCCGACGATGCGCAGACCGTGTTCCACCAGCTCATGGGCAAGGGCGAGGCGCAGGCGCGGCGCAGCCTGATGGAGGAATACGGCGACCAGGTCGAGGCCGACATCTGACAACGATATGAGCGAACAAGCCACTCTGGATCTCACCCCCGCGGCCGACGACGACAGCCTGCCGCTGTCGGACTACGCCCGCCGCGCCTATCTCGACTACGCGATTTCGGTGGTCAAGGGCCGCGCGCTGCCCGATGTGTGCGATGGCTTGAAGCCCGTGCAGCGGCGCATCCTGTACGCGATGTGGCGCATGGGTCTGGCGGCCGATGCCAAGCCGGTGAAGTCCGCGCGGGTGGTCGGCGACGTGCTCGGCCGCTTTCACCCGCACGGCGACCAGGCCGCGTACGACGCGCTGGTGCGCATGGCGCAGGACTTTGCGCAGCGCTACCCGCTGATCGACGGCCAGGGCAACTTCGGCAGCCGCGACGGCGACGGCGCCGCGGCGATGCGTTACACCGAGGCGCGGCTCACGCCCATTGCCCGGCTGCTGCTGGCCGAGATCGACAGCGGCACGGTGGATTTCATCCCCAACTACGACGGCTCGACGCAGGAGCCGCGGCTGCTGCCCGCGCGCCTGCCGTTTGTGCTGCTCAACGGCGCCAGCGGCATCGCGGTGGGGCTGGCCACCGAAATCCCCGCGCACAACCTGCGCGAAGTCGCCGCGGCGTGCGTCGCTCTGCTGAAAAACCCGCAGGCCACGCTGGCCGACATCTTGCCGCTGCTGCCCGGGCCGGACTTCGCCACCGGCGGGCAGATCATCTCCAGCTTCGACGACATCGAAAGCGCCTACGCCAGTGGCCGCGGCAGCCTGAAGGTGCGCGCGCGCTGGCATGTCGAAGACCTGGCGCGCGGCCAGTGGCAGCTGGTGATCGACGAACTGCCGCCGGGGTTCAGCACCCAGCGGGTGCTCGAAGAAATCGAGGAGCTCAGCAACCCCAAGCTGCGCCCCGGCAAGAAAAGCCTGTCGCCCGACCAGATCGCGGTCAAGCAGACCGTGCTGGCGCTGCTCGACGCGGTGCGCGACGAATCCGGGCGCGACGCTGCGGTCCGCCTGGTGCTGGAGCCGCGCAGCTCGCGCATCGATGTGGCCGAGTTCGTCAACACCCTCCTGGCGCGCACCAGCCTGGAGGCGAGCGTGCCGGTCAACCTCGTGGTCATCGGACGCGACGGCAAGCCGCGGCAGAAAGGGCTGCTCGACATCCTGCGTGAGTGGGTCGCGTTCCGCCGCGACACGGTGCAGCGCCGCAGCCGCCATCGCCTGCAGCAGGTCGATGAGCGCATCCACATTCTCGAAGGCCGGCAGCAGGTGCTGCTCAACCTCGACGAGGTGATCGACACCATCCGCAACAGCGACGACCCCAAGCCGGCGCTGATCGCGCGCTTCGATCTCACCGACGCGCAGGCCGAGGACATCCTGGAAATGCGGCTGCGCCAGCTGGCGCGGCTGGAAGCCATTCGCATCGACAAGGAACTGCAGGGCTTGCGCAACGAACAGTCCGAGCTGCGCAAACTGCTGGCCGACGACAAGGCGATGACCCGCCGGCTGATCGCCGAAATCGAGGCCGACGCCAAGCAGTTCGGCGACGAGCGCCGCACCCTGATCCAGCCCGAGCAGCGCGCGGTGGCCGAAGTCAAGGTGATCGACGAGCCGGTGACGGTGATCGTGTCGCAGAAAGGCTGGCTGCGCACCCAAAAGGGCCACGAGGTCAACGCGCAGACGCTCGCGTTCAAGCCGGGCGATGCGCTGTACGCGACCTTCGCCTGCCGCAGCGTCGACACCGTCGCGGTGCTGGGCAGCGACGGCCGGGCGTATTCATTGGACGTTGCCGACCTGCCAGGCGGGCGCGGCGACGGCCAGCCGGTCACCGCGTTCATCGATCTGGCGCCCGGCACACAGGCCGCGCACTTCGTCGCCGGCAGTAAAACGCAGCGCCTGCTGTTGTGGACCGCGCAGGGCTACGGCTTTACCTGCACGATCGGCGACCTGACCAGCCGCCAGCGCGGCGGCAAGACCTTTGTGCAGCTCGAAACTGGCGACGGCCTGCAGCGCCCGCTGCTGCTGCCGGACGTCGATGCCGACGCGCGGCTAGGGCTGCTGGGTGGCGGGCGGCTGCTGCTGATCGGGCTGGCCGAGGTCAAATCGCTGTCTCGCGGCGGCCGCGGCGTCACCCTGATGGCGCTCGACGCAGGCGATACGTTGCAGAGCGCCGCGCTGCTGGCCGACCCGCGCGGCGCGCTGCTGCTGGCCGGCAGCGGCCGCGGCGGCGCCGCGAAATCGGCCACGTTGCGCGCCGCGGCGCTGACCGCCTTCGCCGGCAAACGCGCCCGCCGCGGACGCAAGCCTGAAGTGAATTTCGCGGTGCAGACCCTGGCGCTGGCGGCAGACTGAAGCACCCGCGTACGCCGCACGATCGCCGCGTCGCCGAAAAGAATCGAGCCCGCGGGCGCGCAGCCCGCGGGCTCGATGCTTGTGAACCAAGCGCTGCGGCAGGCTAAGCCCGCCGCCGATCTGCCCGTTTACTGGCCGGACTTGATGACGATCACGTCCACCCGACGGGCTTCGGCGGGGTCGGTCGCGCCGACGAGTTCGGCCGGCTTGACCAGCTCGATATTGCCCTCCGGCACGCCCTGATCAAGCAGCGCCTGCCGCACCGCCAGCGCGCGTTGCTTGGCGAGTTCGGCGTTTTTCGCCGCCGACCCGGTCGCATCGTGATAGCCGCTGACGCGCAGATGCGCACCGCCCTTGGCCGCGGCCACCGCCTGCTGCAGCGCCTGCGCGGCACCCGGGGCGAGGTCGGAACGGCCGGTGGCGAAGTAGAACTTGACCACCTCGGCCTCGACGACCACCCGCGGCTCGTCCGCCGCCGCGGTCTGCGCCGGCGCAGCCGCGGGGGCAGGCTCGGGCGACACCGCAGCAGCCGGCGCAGCCGTTGCCGCGGCCGGTGCCTTGCCGCCGTCGTTCATCGCCACACCGACGACCACGGCCACCGTGGTCAGCACCGCACCGGCGATCACCGCAATCAGCGGCACATAGTTGTCATCGTCCTGAAAAATGTCCGCTGTCAAGTCCCTTTTGAGGTCATGCAGCGGCGCAAAAGGTCTTATGGGGCAATAGGTTAGCCTAGATTCAGGCTGCGGCGCGCTCTTGCTGCATTTCTAGCTAGGTGCCACATAGGCGCTTTGCGGTGGCAAACGCAGGGGCGCCGCAGCGGGCAAGATCGCGTAGCCATCTTATGCCCCTGCTTGTCGCAATCCACCTCAAAGCGAAAGCGCAGCCCTCGGGCTGCGCTTTCATCGTGAGCGGATGCTGGATGCGCCCGCATCGTCAACCCGGCTTCGGCGGTGCGGCCTTGTTCCCACTTCCCTTCCTGAATCCCCGATCCCCCGCCATGAACGCCTCCAGCATGTGCGGGATCAGCGTCACCGCATCGACCGCCTCGCCATACGCCTGCGCGTGCAGCGCGGCGTAGGCATCGAGGTCAGCTTTCAGGCTGGCCGGGCAGGTGAAAGTCAGCTTCGTACTGCCGCTGGACGGTAGTGGGCCAAGACGGAGTTTTCGGGCGGTACTCATCGTGCACCTCCAAGCTGATAGAACATGGGTTGGTAAGGACGCAACACGAGGTCGCGCGCCACGATCACCCGAACCGGCAGGCCCGGCCGCGCCGTCAGCGTCGGCTGCACGTTCATGTTGCGCCGGGTCATCTCCTGCCCGACCTGATTGATGCTGTCCTGCGCGCTGTCACGCCCGGCGATCACGATGCGGTTGCCATCCTGCCGGTTCTCCGGCGCAGCCAGCTCGGCGCCCACGCCCAGCAGCGTCGTCAGCGCCGCGCCTGCGACGATGCGGCTCCAGTGGTAGTCCACACCGTCTTCCAGGCCGGAATAGCCGGCCGGATCGGTGCCCACGAGGTTGTCGAGCGTCAGCG
>CAYMDM010000009.1:0-51128 GCA_964389235.1 uncultured Burkholderiaceae bacterium | reverse complement strand
TCACGGCCGCGGCCGCCTTGCTCGCCGCGGCGGCCACGGTGGCCGCAGCGCCAGCCGCCGCGGGCTTGGCCGCGGCTTCGGCCTCTTTTGCCGCAGCCTTGAGCGCGTCGATGTTTTTCTGCAGTTGCGCGATCTTGGCCTGGTCAGCCGCCGCCTGCTTCTGGTCGGCGATCTGCTGCGCGGTGCCGCCGCCCTTGACCTCGGCCTTGCTCAGCTTGAGGGTGCTCTGCGGCGCCGGCGCGGCAGCCGCGGGCTCTTCGACCTTGGCCTGCACTTGCCCGCCAGACTCGCGCTGCGAGCCGCCGCCCGCAGCCGGCTTGGTCTGCGCGACCACACCGGCCAGGCGCTCGCGGTAAGCGTTGAAACTGCGGCTCTGCGCGACGACGAAGCGCCGCGCCTCGGCCGGCGACACACTCGCCGCCTGCTCGGCACTGGGCATGCGCAGCACCGCGCCGGCCTTGAGCAGGTTCATGTTCTGGTTGATGAACGCGCCGGAGTTTTCGCGGTACAGCGCGGTGAGCATCTGGTCGAGCGACACCGTGGGCACCGCCATTTCGCGCGCCACCTTGCTCAACGTGTCGCCGGGTTTGACCACGTAGGTGCCGCCGGTTGACTGCGCGCTCGGTGGCGGGGCAGCCGGTGCCGGGGCCGGACGCACCGGCTTGGTCTCGCGCGGCAGCGGCGGCGCCAGAGGCGCAGGAGCGGGCGCAGGTGCGGCGGGTTGCTCAGGCGCCTGCGCGGCGATCTGCGGCTGCGGCGCGGAGGGCGCGGCCATGTTCGGCGGATCGAGCAGCACGGTGTAGTCCCGGCTCAATTCGCCGGAGGACCACTGCGCGCGAATCAGCAGGTCGAGATAGGGCTCGCGCACTGGGCGATCGGAGGTGACCAGCAGGTAGGGCGTGCCGTCACCGTGGCGCTGCAGCGAAATCTTGACGCCGCCGAGCACGTCGCTGTACTGCAGCCGGGCGGCCTGGAAGGCGCTGGGCGAGGCCACGCCGACCTTGAGCGAGGCCGCTTCGTCCGGGGTGATCTGGGTGATGCCGATTTCGGCGCGCAGCGGCTGGCCGATGTAGGACTGAATCTTGATCGAGCCGAGCCCGAATGCGTACGCCTGTCCGGCTGCGGCGCCCAGGGCCACGGCCAGGGCCAGACGTAGAGAGTGCTGTCGCAGCATGTCGGCTGCCCCCCAAGTGTCGATGCGTTGGAATGTGGTGTGTCGCCAGGCCGCGCCGACGCTGAAAACGCAGGCGAAACCCCTGAATTTTCACCTTATCATCAACGTATTAGGCTGACAAGTTGAAGCCCCGCGACAACCCGAAGCGGCGGGCAAACTGTCGTTTTGCAGCACTGCCGGGGGCTGCGCCGCGACCGCGGCAGTTGACACTACCGGGCCGATGGGGCCAGACCCGAGGCGTTCAAATCCGAGGTGTTGTGGCAAGGCCAGGGGCGCGAATCGCTGCGGCAGGCCAGGCGGCGCTCATCGCGGCGCCCGGCCGCCCCAGCCCGCCTCAGCCCGCTGCGAGCAGGATGCGCAGCATGCGCCGCAGCGGCTCGGCCGCGCCCCACAGTAACTGGTCGCCAACGGTGAAGGCGCCCAGGTACTCCGGCCCCATCGCCAGCTTGTGCAACCGGCCCACCGGCACCGTGAGGGTGCCGGTCACGGCGGTGGGCGTCAGTTCGCGCTCGGTGATCTCGCGTTCGTTGGGCACGACCTTGACCCAGTCGTTGGCGCCGGCCAGCAGGGTTTCGACTTCGGCCAGCGGCACGTCTTTTTTGAGCTTGACCGTCAGCCCCTGCGAGTGGCAGCGCATCGCGCCGACGCGCACGCAGATGCCGTCGATCGGGATGCTGCCCGGGCTGCGGAACGGCGGCAGGCCGAGAATCTTGTTGCACTCGGCCCCGCCCTTCCATTCCTCCTTGCTCTGCCCGTGCTCGACCGGCACGTCGATCCACGGGATCACGCTGCCGGCCAGCGGAGTGTGGCGGAAATGCTGGGTCGGGAAACCGGGCGAGCGCAGGGTCTGCGCCACCTTGCGATCGATGTCCAGAATCGCCGAGGCGGGGTCGGCCAGCTCGGCCTTGACCGCGTCGTGCAGCGCGCCCATCTGCTGCAGCAGCTCGCGCATGTTCTGTGCGCCCGCGCCCGAGGCGGCCTGGTACGTCATCGCGCTGACCCACTCGACCAGCCCGGCCTGGAACAGCCCGCCCATGGCCATGAGCATCAGGCTGACGGTGCAGTTGCCGCCGATCCAGTTGCGCCCGCCGGCGGCCAGCGCGCGGTCGATCACCGCGCGGTTGACCGGGTCGAGGATGATCACCGCATCGTCGGCCATGCGCAGGGTGCTGGCCGCGTCGATCCAGTGCCCGGACCAGCCGGCTGCGCGCAGCGGGGCGAACACTGCCTTGGTGTAGTCCCCACCCTGCGCGGTGATGATGATGTCGCACGCCGCCAGTGCCTTGAGGTCATGCGCGTCCTGCAGCGGAGTGCTGACCCCCGCCCACTCGGGCGCTTTGCCGCCGGCGTTGCTGGTGGAAAAAAACACCGGGTCGATCAGCGCAAAGTCGCCCTCTTCGCGCATGCGCTGCATCAGCACCGACCCCACCATCCCGCGCCAGCCCACCAGGCCGACGACTGCTTTTTTACTCATTTCATACGCTCCGCTATTATCGTCGCAAAAAGAAATGACTTAATCGGAACCGCCCAAGAAATTAAATAATTTTCCAAGTCGGCACTGCGAGCCAGTTGGAACTATAGAGTTGTCGCCAGCAAAAAATTGATCCCCACAAAAAGAGTAGTCAGATTTTCCCATTTTTATTTCTATGCACTCGTTGATGTTTCCAGCGGTCGCACAATCATTACGAGCCGCGTCGTATTTGGCACATACTGTTTTCTGCTCGCACAGTAGATTGAGAAATTTTCGATCATCAACGCCAATCGATTTCGCAAGCTGCTTTTGAGGGGGCGAAAGGCTAGAAACATCTCGACCCAAATTTACCGCCAAAAACAATGATAACAGAGCTACAATCAATATAATTCCTGAAGCTTTTGCGCTGACCTCGACATCAGGAATAGTTCGGTAGAAATAAATTGCCAGATAAGCCGAAACAAAAAGCAATCCGTAAAACGCAAACTCTTTTAGTAACATCTCTCAAAGTACGATCGAAATGTAAAAGAATTTGACGGTTCCGGCTAACTCAATTCAAGCAAAGGCGATTTTTTTCGCACTCGCCCGCCATCACATGGCTCTCACTACCGCATCGCCCATCTGCGCCGTGCCGACCTCGGTGGTGCCGGGCGCATGGATGTCCGGGGTACGCAGACCGTCGGCGAGCACTCGCTGCACCGCCGCCTCGATGCGGTCGGCCGCCTGCGCCTGGCCCAGGCTGTACCGCAGCAGCATCGCCGCGCTCAGGATGGTCGCCAGCGGGTTGGCCACGCCTTTGCCGGCGATGTCGGGGGCGCTGCCGTGGCTGGGTTCGAACAGCCCTTTGTTGTTCGCGTCCAGGCTGGCCGAGGGCAGCATGCCGATCGAGCCGGTGAGCATCGCCGCTTCGTCGCTGAGGATGTCGCCAAACAGATTGCCGGTGACGATGACATCAAAACTCTTGGGCGCCTTGACCAGCTGCATCGCCGCGTTGTCGACGTACATGTGGTCGAGCTCCACATCGGGGTATTGCTGCGCGACCTGGGTGACGACCTCGCGCCAGAGCTGCGAGGTTTCGAGCACATTGGCCTTGTCGACGCTGGTGACCTTTTTGCCGCGTTTGCGCGCAGCCTGAAACGCCACATGCGCAATGCGCTCGATTTCCGGGCGGCTGTAGCGCATGGTGTCGAAGCCTTCCTCGCTGCCGGGAAAGTGACCGTCGCTGGCGGTGCGCCGGCCGCGCGGCTGGCCGAAATAGATGTCGCCGGTAAGCTCGCGCACGATCAGGATGTCAAGCCCGGCCACCAGCTCGGGCTTGAGGCTGGACGCGGCAGCCAGCTCGGCGTAGCAGATCGCCGGGCGCAGGTTGGCGAACAGCCCGAGATGTTTGCGCAGCCCCAGGATGGCCTGCTCGGGACGCAGGTGGCGCTCCAGGTTGTCGTACTTCCAGTCGCCCACCGCACCGAACAGCACGGCGTCGGCCTTTTTTGCCAGCGCCAGCGTGGCTTCGGGCAGCGGGTGGCCGTGTCTGGCGTAAGCGGCGCCGCCGACGTCGGCGAATTCGAGTTGCAGATCGAGCCCGTCCTTGGACAGGCGTTGCAGGACTTTGACGGCCTCGGCAACGATTTCCGGGCCGATGCCGTCCCCGGGCAGGACGGCGATGTGGTGCGTGGGCATGGGTGCGGTCAGAGGATGCGGTTGTTCAGCCAGGGCATGCGCGCCAGGCGCTGCGCTTCGAAGGCGCGGATTTCGTCGGCGTGGCCGAGGGTCAGGCCGATGTCGTCCAAGCCGTTGATCAGGCAATGCTTGCGGAACGCACCGACCTCGAACGGCAGCTCGGTTCCGTCGGGCTTGACCACCACCTGCCGTGGCAAGTCGATGGTCAGCGAGTAGCCGACGAAGGCGTACAGCTCATCGAACAGCCGGGCGATTTCGGCCTTGGACAGCACGATGGGCAGCAGGCCGTTCTTGAAGCAGTTGTTGTAGAAAATGTCGGCAAAGCTGCTGGCCAGAATCGCGCGAAAGCCGTATTGCTGGATCGCCCACGGCGCATGCTCGCGCGACGAGCCGCAGCCGAAGTTGTCGCGGGTGAGCAGAATGCTCGCGCCCTGGTAGCGCGGCTGATTGAGGGCGAAGTCCGGGTTGGGCTTGCGCGTGGCCGGATCCTGCCCCGGCTCGCCGGGGTCGAGGTAGCGCCACTCGTCGAACAGATTGGGGCCGAAGCCGGTGCGTCGGATGGACTTGAGAAACTGCTTGGGGATGATGGCGTCGGTATCGACGTTGTCGCGATCCATCGGCGCGACCAGTCCCTTGTGGACGGTGAAGGCTTGCATGGCAACGGCTCGGTGAGGCGCAGCGCGGACCAACCGAGGCGCTGCGACGGAAAAAGGTCGGAACAGGGAGCGGCGAATGCGGCGCGTGCAAATAGCCGCGCTTACTTGGCTTTCTCGGCGGCGTTGGTGATGGCCTGGCCGCCGGCCTTCAGATCCTGGCCAACACCGGCAACGGTGTTGCAGGCCGACAGCGACAGCGCCGCCAGCGCCATCAACAGCAGGGACAGAACGGTTTTTTTCATCATCGCTCCTTGCAGCTTGAAACCGACGCTCGCCGCGCTCACAGCGCGCGCACGTCGACGAAATGCCCGGCAATCGCCGCTGCGGCGGCCATCGCCGGGCTGACCAGATGGGTGCGCCCGCCCGCGCCCTGCCGCCCCTCGAAGTTGCGGTTGGACGTGGAGGCGCAGCGCTCGCCAGGCTCCAGCCGGTCGGCGTTCATCGCCAGACACATCGAGCAGCCGGGCTCGCGCCATTCAAACCCGGCGGCCTTGAAAATCTTGTCCAGCCCCTCGGCCTCGGCCTGCGCCTTGACCAACCCCGATCCGGGCACGACCAGCGCCTGCCGCACATTCGGAGCGATGCGCTTGCCGGCGGCGACACGCGCAGCGTCGCGCAGGTCTTCGATGCGCGAATTGGTGCACGAGCCGATGAACACCTTGTCGATGCGGATGTCGGCCAGCGACTTGTTCGGCTCCAGCCCCATGTACTGCAGCGCGCGCTCCATTGCGCTGCGCTTGACCGGGTCTTTTTCCTTGTCCGGGTCGGGCACGCGGCCGTCGATCGGCGCGACCATTTCGGGCGAAGTGCCCCAGGTGACCTGCGGCACCAGCCGGGTCGCGTCCAGAGTGACCACGCGGTCGAACGGCGCGTCGGCGTCCGAATGCAGGGTGCGCCAGTACTGCACCGCCAGATCCCACTCCGGCCCGGTCGGCGCGAACGGGCGGCCGCGCACATAGTCGATGGTCACGTCGTCCACCGCGACCAGGCCGGCGCGCGCGCCGGCCTCGATCGCCATATTGCACAGGGTCATGCGCCCTTCCATGCTCAGGCTGCGGATGGTGCTGCCGGCGAACTCGATGGTGTAGCCGGTGCCGCCGGCGGTACCGATGGTGCCGATGACGGCCAGCGCAACGTCCTTCGCGCGCACCCCGCGCGGCAGTTCGCCCTCCACGCGCACCAGCATGTTTTTCATCTTCGGCGCAATCAGGGTCTGCGTCGCCAGCACATGCTCGACCTCGCTGGTGCCGATGCCGAACGCCAGCGCGCCGAACGCGCCGTGGGTGCTGGTGTGCGAGTCGCCGCAGACCACGGTCATGCCCGGCAGGGTCGCGCCCTGCTCCGGGCCGATGACATGCACGATGCCCTGGCGCTTGTCGTTCATGCGGAATTCGGTGATGCCGTAGCTCGCACAGTTCGCGTCCAGGGTATCGACCTGCAGCTTTGAGACGGGGTCGGCGATGCCGGCGCTGCGGTCGGTGGTCGGCACGTTGTGGTCGGCCACCGCCAGATTGGCGCTGATGCGCCAGACCTTGCGCCCGGCCAGCTGCAGCCCCTCGAACGCCTGCGGGCTGGTGACCTCGTGCACCAGATGGCGGTCGATGTACAGCAGCGCAGTGCCGTCGCTTTCGGTGCGCACCACGTGCTCATCCCAAAGTTTGTCGTAAAGCGTGCGACCCATGTGTTTTCTCCAGCGGCCGGTACTGGCGCCCGGCCCGTCGATGACGGAAAGTTTAGTGTCGGGGGTGATGTGCGGCTGGCCGCTCGACCCACCGATGTGTGTCAGGCTTCGCAGAATAGCGCCGACGGTTTCCTGGTAACAGATGAATGTTTATGCTGGTATAAAAACTCACTGGCTGCCATTCACTGCGACTCGCCGCAGCGCCCGCCGCCCGCGCCGTCGCTGACGCTTCATCACCATGCCGCCCTCACCCACCGTCACCCCAGCCGCCGAGGGCAAAGCCGCACTGCTCGGTGAGTTCATCCGCCTGCACCGCAACCGCCTGTCGCCCGAAGCCGCGGGGCTGCCGCCCGGCGGGCGGCGGCGCGCGCCGGGGCTGCGGCGGGAGGAGCTGGCGGCGCTTTGCGGGGTCAGCACCACCTGGATCACCTGGCTGGAACAGGGACGAGAGGTATCGCCCTCGGCCAAGACCCTGGAGCGGCTGGCGCAGGCGCTGCAGCTCAGCGCGGCCGAGCGCGCCTATCTGTTCGAGCTGGCGCAGCGTGGCGACCCGCAGCAGCCACCCGCCGCTCCCGGCGCGGTCGCCGGGGTGCTCCGCAGTGTGCACAGCATCGACTGCCCGGCATATGTGCTCGACCCGCGCTGGGACATCGCCGCGGGCAATACGCAGGCGCGCGAGCTGTTCCTCAACTGGGCTGCGCCGGGCGACGCCGGCGCCGCGCCGAACCTGTTGCGCTTTCTGTTCCTCAACCCGGACGCGCGCCGCCTGATTGCCGACTGGCCGCTGCGCGCCAAGCGGCTGGTGGCCGAGTTCCGCGCCGACTGCGGGCGACGGCTGCTGACCGCGCCGGTGCGCGAGCTGATCGACGGCCTGCGCGCCGACAGCGCCGAATTCGCCGACCTCTGGCAGCTCAACGACGTGCAGGAGCGCGAAGGCGGACAGCGCGACTTCCACCACCCGCGGCTGGGGCCGCTGCGCTTCGAGCAGCTCACCCTGCGCGCCGCGGTGCACCCCGAATACAAACTGGTGATGCTGCTGCCGCCGCAGTCGGCATGAAAAAAGACCGCGCGGCGCGCGGTCTGTCGATGCGAGGGCGAGGGCTCAGCCGCGCTGCGCAATGGGCTTGACGTCGCGCCGCGGCGAGCCGGTGAACAGCTGGCGCGGACGGCCGATCTTGTACTCGGGGTCGGTGAGCATTTCGTTGAGCTGGGCGATCCAGCCCACCGTGCGCGCCAGCGCGAAGTTCGCGGTGAACAGCGACACCGGCACGCCGATGGCCTTCTGCACGATGCCCGAATAAAAGTCCACGTTGGGGTAGAGCTTGCGCTGGATGAAGTAATCGTCTTCCAGGGCGATTTTTTCCAAGGTCATCGCCAGCTTGAACAGCGGGTCGTCGTGCAGACCCAGGGCATCGAGCACTTCGTGGCAGGTCTCGCGCATCAGCTTGGCGCGCGGGTCGTAGTTCTTGTAGACGCGGTGGCCGAAGCCCATCAGCCGTACCGAAGAGTTCTTGTCCTTGACCTTGTCGATGAACTCGCCGATCTTGGCCACGCCACCTTGAGCCTGGATGTCTTCGAGCATGTTCAGGCAGGCCTCGTTGGCGCCGCCGTGCGCCGGGCCCCACAGACAGGCCACACCGGCGGCGATCGCCGCAAACGGGTTGGTGCCGCTGGACGCACACAGCCGCACCGTGGAGGTGGAGGCGTTCTGCTCGTGGTCGGCGTGGAGGATGAAAATGCGGTCGAGCGCGCGCTCGATCACCGGGTTGACCACGTAGTCTTCACACGGCGTGGCCCACATCATGCGCATGAAGTTGCCGGCGTAGCTCAGCTCGTTGCGCGGGTACATGTAGGGCTGGCCCATGTTGTACTTGTAGGCCATCGCCACCAGAGTCGGCATCTTGGCGATCAGGCGAATCGCCGAAATGTCGCGCTGCTCGGGATCGTTGACGTTGATCGAGTCGGGGTAGAACGCCGACATCGCGCCGACCAGCCCGGTAAGAACGGCCATCGGGTGCGCATCCCGGCGGAATCCGCGCAGGAAAAACTGCATCTGCTCGTGCACCATGGTGTGCTGGGTGATGCGGTCGGTGAACGCCTTTTTCTGCGCGGCGTTGGGCAGCTCGCCGTACAGAATCAGGTAGCACACCTCCATGTAGTCGCAGTTCACCGCGAGCTGCTCGATCGGATAGCCACGGTACAGCAGTTCGCCCTTGTCGCCATCGATGTAGGTGATGGCCGAGCTGCACGAGGCAGTGGACAGAAAGCCCGGGTCGTAGGTGAACTTGCCGGTCTGGCCGTAGAGCTTGCGGATGTCGATGACGTCCGGGCCGATGGTGCCTTTGTGGATCGGCAGCTCGATGCTGGGCGAGCCGTCGCTGAAGGAGAGCGTGGCTTTGTCGTTGGATGGGGTCATGTCTTGAACTCCTTGACTCAGGGAATGAGGAGCCCGGCGCGCCAGACCCGCCGGGAGCGAATGCGGCAGTGAATCGACGGTCGGCCCTAGGGCTTGCGCAATGCCTCCAGCACGCGCAGTACCTCGGGGGTCTGCAGGTCTTCGGGCACGTCGCTGCGCTGCAGAATCAGGTCGAGCAGCGTGTTGTCGTCCAGGTCGAGCAGGCGGCTGAGCCCTTCGGCGTGGTCGGCGTCGATATCCGGCCCATGCTGCGCAAAGTAGCGCTGCAGAATCAGATCGTTTTCCAGCAGACCGCGGCGCGCGCGCCAGCGCAGACGCGACTGCGCTGCGGCATCGAGAGCGGGCGGGCGCGGCTTGGTCATTGCAGACTCGGAGACGGACGGCTGTCGGCTTCAGACCGCGCGGCGCACCATCAGCTCCTTGATCTTGCCGATGGCCTTGGTCGGGTTGAGTTCCTTCGGGCACACATCCACGCAGTTCATGATGGTGTGGCAGCGGAACAGGCGGTACGGGTCTTCGAGATTGTCCAGACGCTCGCCGGTGGCTTCGTCGCGGCTGTCGGCGATGAAGCGGTAGGCCTGCAGGAGACCTGCCGGGCCGACGAACTTGTCCGGGTTCCACCAGAAACTCGGGCAGGAGGTCGAGCAGCTCGCACACAGGATGCACTCGTACAGGCCGTTGAGTTCCTCGCGCTCGGCCGGGGTCTGCAGCCGCTCTTTTTCCGGCGGCGGGGTGTTGTTGACCAGGTAGGGCTTGATCGAGTGGTACTGGTTGAAGAACTGGGTCATGTCGACAATCAGGTCGCGCACCACCGGCAGCCCCGGCAGCGGCTTGAGCACCACCGGCTCCTTCAGCGTCAGCAGATTGGTGATGCAACTCAGGCCGTTCTTGCCGTTGATGTTCATCGCGTCCGACCCGCACACCCCTTCGCGGCAGGAGCGGCGGAAGGACAGCGAGTCGTCGACCTCCCACTTGATGCGCTGCAGGGCATCGAGCAGCATCTTGTCGGTGTGTCTGAGCGTGACCTCGATGTCCTGCATGTAGGGGCGGGCATCCTTGTCCGGGTCGTAGCGGTAGATCTGGAACTTCATCGTGCGCGTGTCAGTCATGGGCGCTCCTTGCGCCTGCTCGGGGCAGGCTGGCGGGGTCGGGTGCGTGGGGTCAGAAGGTGCGCACCTTGGGTTTGAACGGTTCGACCGTCAGCGGCTTGAGATGCACCGGCTTGTACGACAGCCGGTTGCCGTCGCGCCACCACAGGGTGTGCTTGAGCCAGTTCTCGTCGTCGCGCGCGGTGTGGTCGTCGTGGTAGTGGGCGCCGCGGCTTTCCTTGCGCGCCTCGGCCGAGACGATGGTGGCCTTGGCCACTTCGATCAGGTTGTCCACTTCCAGCGCCTCGATGCGCGCCATGTTGAACACCCGCGACTTGTCCTTGAGATGGATGCGGTCGACCTGCGCGGCGATGTCGTTGATGGCCTGCACGCCCTCGGCCAGCAGCTTGTTGGTGCGGAACACGCCGCACTTGTCGGTCATAGCATTGCGAATCGCGTCGGCCACGACGTGGCTGCTCTCGCCCGAGGTCGAGGCGTCCAGCTGCGCCAGGCGGGCGAGCGAGCGGTCGGCGGCGTCCTTGGGCAGAGGCTTGTGGCTGCGCTTGTGAATGTCGCTGGCGACGATGCGATTGCCCGCCGAGCGGCCGAACACCAGCAGGTCGAGCAGCGAGTTGGTGCCCAGGCGGTTGGCGCCGTGCACGCTCACGCACGAGCATTCGCCGATCGCATACAGCCCGCCGACCACCTGCTCGCCGCCATCGGCGCCGGGAATGACGACCTCGCTATGGATATTGGCCGGGATGCCGCCCATCTGGTAGTGAATGGTCGGCACGACCGGAATCGGATCCTTGGTGCAGTCGACGTTGGCAAAGCGCTTGGCGATCTCGTAGATCGACGGCAGGCGCTTGTGGATGGTCTCGGGGCCGAGATGGTCGAGCTTGAGCAGCACGTAGTCTTTATGCGGCCCGGCGCCGCGGCCTTCCTTGATTTCCTGGTCCATCGAGCGCGAGACGTGGTCGCGCGGCGCCAGATCCTTGAGGGTCGGCGCGTAGCGTTCCATGAAGCGCTCGCCATTGGCGTTGAGCAGAATGCCGCCCTCGCCGCGCACCCCTTCGGTGATCAGCACCCCGGCGCCAGCCACGCCGGTGGGGTGGAACTGCCAGAATTCCATGTCCTGCAGCGGCAGCCCGGCGCGCGCGGCCATGCCCAGGCCGTCGCCGGTGTTGATGAAGGCGTTGGTGCTCGCGGCAAAAATGCGCCCCGCGCCACCGGTGGCCAGCACCGTGGCCTTGCCTTCGAAGATGGTGACGTCTCCGGTTTCCATTTCCAGCGCAACCACGCCGAGCACATCGCCCTCGGCATCGCGCACCAGATCAAGCGCCATCCATTCGACAAAAAAGTGGGTGCGCGCAGCGACGTTCTGCTGATACAAGGTGTGCAGCATCGCGTGGCCGGTGCGGTCGGCCGCGGCGCAGGCGCGCTGCACCGGCTTTTCGCCGAAGTTGGCGGTGTGACCGCCGAACGGCCGCTGGTAGATCGTGCCGTCCGGGTTGCGGTCGAACGGCATGCCGAAGTGCTCCAGCTCGTACACCGCGCTGGGCGCCTCGCGGCACATGAATTCGATCGCGTCCTGGTCGCCCAGATAGTCCGAACCCTTGACGGTGTCGAACATATGCCAGTACCAGTTGTCCTCGTTCATGTTGCCCAGCGACGCGGCGACGCCGCCCTGCGCCGCCACGGTGTGCGAGCGCGTGGGGAAGACCTTGGACAGCACCGCCACGTCCAGCCCGGCACGCGCCAGTTGCAGCGCACAGCGCATGCCCGAACCGCCGGCACCGACGATGACCACATCGAACTTACGACTCGTGACCTGCATGCTCAGGCCCTCCACAGAACTTGAAAGACCCAGCCGGCGCAGGCCAGCAGCCAGATGATGGTGACGGCTTCGAGCACCAGCCGCACGCCGACGGGCTTGACGTAATCCATCCAGATGTCGCGCATGCCGACCCACACATGCCAGATCAGCGCCAGCACGGTGACGAAGGTCAGCAGCTTCATCCACTGCATCGCAAACAACCCTTGCCAGCGCGCGTAATCGACCGGGCCGGGCAGCAGGAAGAACACCAGCATCACCAGCACGAAGGCGGCGAGGATGATCGCGGTGACGCGCTGTGCCAGCCAGTCGCGCAGCCCGTAGTGGGCGCCGACGACCAGCCGCTTGGGGCCGTAGTTTGGCGTGCTCATGTCAGTACACCCCCAGCAGCTTGAGCAGGAAGAGGAAGGTCGCGCCGAGCGAAATCACCAGAGTGATGACCGCCAGGTGCCGACCCTGCGTCTTGCTCACCGCGTGAAACACGTCCATCCACACATGCCGCAGCCCCGCGACCAGATGGTGCGCCAGCGCCCAGAACAGCCCGAGCATGATGAGCTTGCTGAACCAGTGCGACAGCAGCCCCTGAATGGCCGCGAAGCCGTCGGGCGTGGCCAGGCTGTAGGCAAACACGCCGATCACCAGCGGCAGCGACAGAAACATGATTGCGCCGCTGATGCGGTGCAGGATGGACACCAGACCGGCCAGCGGCAGGCGATAGCGGACGATCTGTGTGACGTGGATGTTGCGGAACTCGGGCCGCGGGCGCGGCGAGGGCGGGGAAGTCGGCGTGGTCATGGGGCACCTCTTGGGGTTGTCGCGCTCACCGGGCGTGCCCGGGCGGCCATTGTGAACGGAATCAAGCCCCGCTGGCCGGCGTCGCTGTTGAAACTCAGTTTATTGCATCGCAACAAATCCATCCTTGCGCATGAAGCGGTGTTTTCCAACGTGCTTGCCGGGGGCATTCAGCTCAGTTCGTTGCGGTAGTGATGATGCCGGGTGTCGTACAGCCCGCGGCGAAATTCCACCGGATGATCGCCGTAGCTGAATGACAGCCGCTCCACCTGCAGCAGCGCCTGCCCCGGCGCTACCCGCAGCAGCCCGGCCTCCGGCTCGCCGGCATTGACCGCCTTGAGCTTTTCCTCGGCGCGCACCATGCGGGTGGAAAACTCGGATTCGAACAGCGCGTACAGCGGCCCGCGGTAGCTTTCCAGCCGCTCCGCGGTCAGCGCCCGGAACGCCGCCCCGGCCAGGTAGATGTCTTCGTAGACCACCGGCTGCCCGGCCAGCAGCAAAAGCCGGCGGATCTGCGTCAGCCCCTCGCCGGTCTTGACCTGCAGCAGCCGCGCCAGATCCTGGCTGGCGCGGGTGCGCCGGCATTCCAGGAACTGCCGCTCCATCGCCTGCGGCTGCGCGTCCTCGCCATCGGGCAGCAGGCGCAGGAAGCGGAACTTCACCCGCTCTTCGTGGTGGGTGGAAACGAAGGTGCCGCGCCCCTGCCGCCGCAGCAGCAAGCCCTCGGCCGCCAGTTCATCCACCGCCTTGCGCACCGTGCCCTGGCTGACGCCAAAGCGCGCGGCCAGGCTGGCCTCGCTTGGAATCAGCTCGCCCGGCTTCCACTCTCCAGCCTGCAGCGCGCGGGTGATCAGCCCCTTGATCTGCAGATACAGCGGGCTGAAACTGGGGCTGGCCGCACTGAGTGCATGCGGGCTGGCCGGCGGAGAGTCGGTGCGCACGGACATGATGCAGTGCATTGCAGCACAGGCGGGCCGAGGCTGTCCAGAGTCACCTAAAAAATATCTTATATAAGACAGAAGAGCGGTTGACGTTCTCGGCGGCAGGCGCCTAAACTGCTTTGCGTATTGCACTGCAACAGCCGCGCGGCGCCGCACCCCGGCGCGGTGCCTGCCCCTTCAAGCCGCGCTGCGGCACTCTACGTGACGACGGAGAAATGTCCATGTCCAAAGCCCCCATGCGCGTCGCCGTCAGCGGCGCTGCCGGCCAGATCGGCTACGCCCTGCTGTTTCGCATCGCCTCCGGCCAGATGCTCGGCGCCGACCAGCCCGTGATCCTGCAACTGCTGGAAATCCCTGACGAGAAGGCGCAGAAAGCCCTCAAGGGCGTGATGATGGAGCTGGAGGACTGCGCCTTCCCGCTGCTGGCCGACATGAGCGCGCACAGCGACCCGAACACCGCGTTCAAGGACATCGACGTGGCGATGCTGGTGGGCGCACGGCCGCGCGGCCCGGGCATGGAGCGGCGCGACCTGCTGTCGGCCAATGCGCAGATCTTCACCGCGCAGGGCAAGGCGCTCAATGCCGTGGCCAAGCGCACGGTCAAGACCCTGGTGGTGGGCAACCCGGCCAACACCAACGCCTACATCGCAATGAAGTCCGCGCCCGATCTGCCGGCGAAGAACTTCACCGCGATGCTGCGGCTGGATCACAACCGCGCGCTCAGCCAGCTCGCGCTCAAGACCGGCAAGCCGGTGGCCGAAATCGAAAAGGTCTGTGTTTGGGGCAACCACTCGCCGACCATGTACGCCGATTACCGCTTCGCCACCGTCGGCGGGCGCTCGGTCAAGGACATGATCAACGACGAGGCGTGGAACCGCGACGTGTTCCTGCCGACCGTGGGCAAGCGCGGCGCCGCGATCATCGAGGCGCGCGGCCTCAGCTCGGCCGCCTCGGCGGCCAACGCCGCGATCGACCACGTGCACGACTGGGTGCTGGGCACCAGCGGCCGCTGGGTGAGCATGGGCATTCCGTCGGACGGCTCCTACGGTATCCCGAAGGACACGATGTTCGGCTTTCCGGTCACCTGCGCCGGCGGTGAGTACCAGCTGGTGCGCGATCTGCCGATCGACGCCTTTTCGCAGGAGCGCATCAACAAGACCCTGGCCGAGCTCGAAGAAGAAAAGGCCGCGGTGCAGCACCTGCTGTGATCGCGCGCTGACGTCCAGCCCCTTCTGCCGCCCTGCCCCCGGAGCCTGTGACCATGAACCCTTCCAGCGCCGGCGCGCGCTTTCGTGCCGCTCTGGCCGCCGAGCGGCCGCTGCAGATCGCCGGCGCCATCTGCGCCAACCACGCGCTGCTGGCGCAACAGGCGGGGTTCCGCGCCATCTATTTGTCGGGCGGCGGAGTGGCCGCCGGCTCGCTGGGGCTGCCCGATCTGGGCATCAACACCCTGGATGACGTGCTGACCGATGTGCGCCGCATCACCGACGTGTGCGAACTGCCGCTGCTGGTGGACGTGGACACGGGCTTCGGCCCGAGCGCGTTCAACATCGCCCGCACGGTCAAAAGCCTGATCAAGTTCGGTGCCGCGGCGATGCACATCGAAGACCAGGTTGGCGCCAAGCGCTGCGGCCATCGCCCGGGCAAGGAGATTGTCTCGCGCGGGGAGATGGTCGACCGCATCAAGGCCGCGGTCGATGCCCGCACCGACCCGCAGTTTTTCATCATCGCCCGCACCGACGCGATTGCCGTCGAGGGGCTGGACGCGGCAATCGACCGCGCCCGCGCCTGCGTCGAAGCCGGCGCCGACGGGGTGTTCGCCGAGGCCGCTGGCGACCTCGACACCTACCGGCGATTCACCGCTGCAGTCGGCGCGCCGCTGCTGGCCAACATCACCGAATTCGGCGCCACACCACTGTTCACCGTCGATGAACTGGCCAGCGCCGAGGTGGCGATGGCGCTGTACCCGCTATCGGCCTTCCGCGCGATGAACAAGGCGGCGCAGACGGTGTACCAGACCATCCGCCGCGACGGCACGCAAAAAGCCGTGCTGCCGATGATGCAGACCCGCGCCGAGCTGTATGAGAGCATCGGCTATCACGAATACGAGCGGCGGCTCGACGCCCTGTTCGCCCGCCGCGGCGACGGTGGCGAACACTGAGCCTTGCCCACCGCCGAGAAACAAACGGAAAGACGACCGAGGAGACCCCCGATGAGCGAGGACACCGCACCCGCCGGCATGACCTTCAAACCCAAGAAATCGGTCGCGCTGTCGGGCGTGACCGCAGGCAACACCGCGCTGTGCACCGTCGGCCGCAGCGGCAATGACCTGCATTACCGCGGCTACGACATTCTCGACCTGGCCGAAGCCTGCGAGTTCGAGGAGGTGGCCTACCTGCTGGTGCACGGCAAGCTGCCCAACGTCGCCGAACTGGCTGCGTACAAAACCAAGCTGCAGCGGCTGCGTGGCCTGCCCGCCGCGGTGAAGACGGCGCTGGAGCAGCTGCCGCCATCGGCGCATCCGATGGACGTGCTGCGCACCGGGGTATCGGTGCTGGGCTGCGTGCAAGCGGAAAAGGACGACCACAACATCGCCGGCGCGCGCGACATCGCCGACAAGCTGATGGCTTGCCAGGGTTCGATGCTGCTGTACTGGTGGCATTACGCCGCCAACGGCCGGCGCATCGACGTCGAAACCGACGACGATTCCATCGGCGGCCACTTCCTGCATCTGCTGCACGGCCGTGCGCCCAGCGCGCTGTGGGTGCGGGCGATGCACACCTCACTCATCCTGTATGCCGAGCACGAGTTCAACGCCAGCACCTTCACCGCGCGGGTGATCGCCGGCACCGGCAGCGATATGTATTCGTGCATCGCCGGGGCGATCGGCGCGCTGCGAGGCCCCAAGCATGGCGGCGCCAATGAGGTTGCGCTGGAAATCCAGCGCCGCTACGCCAGCCCGGACGAAGCCGAGGCCGACATCCGCGCTCGCGTCGCCAACAAGGAGGTGGTGATCGGCTTCGGCCATCCGGTCTACACCATCGCCGACCCGCGCAACAAAGTCATCAAGGAGGTTGCCCGGCGCCTGTCGCAGGACCAGAATGATCTGCGGCTGTTCGCCATCGCCGAGCGGCTGGAACAGGTGATGTGGGACGCCAAGAAAATGTTCCCCAACCTCGACTGGTACAGCGCGGTCAGCTACCAGAAAATGGGCGTGCCCACCGCGATGTTCACCCCGCTGTTCGTGATCTCCCGCACCAGCGGCTGGAGCGCGCATGTGGTGGAGCAGCGACAGGACAACAAGATCATCCGCCCGAGCGCGAATTACACTGGGCCCGAGAATCTCTCGTTCGTGCCGCTCGCCCAGCGTGCCTGAGCTTGACCCGCGTCGCAGCAGCGTGTCGACATGACGCCTATCCCGGGCCGGATCGGTTCACCGCCTCAGCGGGGAGCGGCTTTTTGCCGTGCCCCTGATGAGGAGACTGTGATGCGTCTGTCGTTCCGCTCGACCCCGGCCCGGCTGGGGTCGTTGCTCCTGCTGGCTGCCTGCTCCGCCCTTCCCGCGTGCGCCGCGATCGAGTCGCAGCAGCACGCCGCAGCAGAAAAAGCCGGTGCCCCGGCAACCGCCGCTGAAACCCCGGCCGCAACCGCCGCCGCTGCGCCGGCCGCGCCAGCGGTGGTCGCTCAGGCGGCCACCCCGGCGCTCCTGAACAACGACATCCCCGGCGCCCGGGTGCCCGGCACGGAAAACGGCTACCCCGATGTGAACCCGGTGTTCCGCTTCACCTCCGGCCGGCTGGTGTGCGGCACCCGCCGCGTTCCGCTGGACATCAAGGTCGAGAGCGCCGACGACCAGAAGGTGCTGATCACCTACGAGAAAAAGCACTACCTGCTGGTGCGCAAGCCCACGTCCACCGGCGCCTATCACTTCGACGATGCCCGCGCGGGCATCGTGTTCATCCAGATCCCGGTCAAGAGCATGTTGTTCGACAAGAAGAACATGACCCGTCTGGCCGACGACTGCGTCCCCGCCTCGCCCTGAACGGGCTTTGATCCCTCCATGTCCTCCGCCATTTCCAACGTCCGCCCCGCCCCCGACCAGGTTCTGGTCGACATCGCCGACTACGTGCTCGACACCCGCCGCGCCGAAACTGCGCTGGCGTTCGAGACCGCGCGCAATTGCCTGATCGACACCCTGGGCTGCGGACTGGAGGCGCTGGAGTACCCGGCCTGCACCAAGCTGCTCGGCCCCGTCGTTCCCGGCACCATCGTGCCCAACGGCGCCAAGGTGCCGGGCACGCCCTACCAGCTCGACCCGGTGCAGGCCGCGTTCAACATCGGCGCGATGATCCGCTGGCTGGATTTCAACGACACCTGGCTGGCCGCCGAATGGGGTCACCCGTCGGACAACCTCGGCGGCATTCTGGCCGTGGCCGACTGGCTCAGCCGCAACGCCGTGGCCGCCGGCAAAAAGCCGCTGACCATGCGCGACGTGCTGCTGGCGATGATCCAGGCGCACGAAATCCAGGGCGTGATCGCGCTGGAAAACAGCTTCAACAAAGTCGGCCTCGACCACGTGGTGCTGGTCAAGGTGGCGACCACCGCGGTGGTGTCGCGGCTGCTGGGGCTGTCGCGCGAGGAGATCATCAACGCCGTGTCGCTGGCCTGGGTCGACGGCCAGTCGCTGCGCACCTACCGCCATGCGCCCAACACCGGCAGCCGCAAGAGCTGGGCTGCGGGCGACGCCACCAGCCGCGGCGTGCGCCTGGCGCTGATCGCCAAAACGGGTGAGATGGGCTACCCCAGCGTGCTCAGCGCCAAGACCTGGGGCTTTTACGACGTGCTGTTCAAGGGACAACCGTTCAAATTCCAGCGGCCCTACGGCAGCTATGTGATGGAAAACGTGCTGTTCAAGATCAGCTTCCCGGCCGAGTTCCACAGCCAGACTGCGGTGGAAGCGGCGATGAGTCTGCACCGCCAGCTCGCGGCGATGGGCAAATCGGCGGAAGACATCGCGTCGGTCTCCATCCGCACCCACGAAGCCTGCATCCGCATCATCGACAAAAAGGGCCCGCTGCACAACCCGGCCGACCGCGACCACTGCATCCAGTACATGGTCGCAGTACCGCTGCTGTTCGGGCGCCTGACCGCTGCCGACTATGAAGATGCGGTGGCTGCCGACCCGCGCATAGACGCGCTGCGAGACAAAATCACCTGCGTCGAAGACCCGCAGTTCACCCGCGATTACCACGACCCGGACAAGCGCTCGATCGCCAACGCGCTGACCGTCACCCTCAAGGACGGCACGGTGCTGCCCGAAGTGGTGGTCGAGTATCCGATCGGCCATAAGCGCCGCCGCGCCGACGGCATTCCGCTGCTCGAAGCCAAGTTCCGCACCAATCTGGCGCGGCGCTTCGCCGCCAAGCAGCAGCAGGCGATCCTTTCCGTATCGCTCGACCAGCAGGCGCTCGAAGCCATGCCGGTGCATGAGTACGTCGATCTCTACGTCTGATCCTCGCGCCTGATCGTCACCCTTCACCCTCCCCCGCTCTGGAGCCCATCATGCCAGCCAAAAAGGCCAGCGCCGCTGCGGCGCACGCATTCGCCAAGACCCTCAAGTCGTACCAGACCGCCTCGGGCAAGTCGCTGCAGTACTTTTCGCTGCCGCAGCTCGGCAAGGAGCTCGGGGTGGACGTGTCGCGGCTGCCGGTGTCGCTGCGCATCGTGCTGGAGTCGGTGCTGCGCAACTGCGACGGCAAAAAGGTCGCGCCCGAGCACGTCGAGCAACTTGCGCGCTGGCAGCCCAACGCGGCGCGCACCGAGGAAATTCCGTTCGTCGTCGCCCGCGTGGTGCTGCAGGACTTCACCGGCGTGCCGCTGCTCGCCGATCTGGCGGCGATGCGCAGCACCGCCGACCGCATGGGCGCCAACCCCAAGGTGGTCGAGCCGCTGGTGCCGGTCGATCTCGTCGTCGACCACTCGGTGATGATCGACGCCTACGGCAGCAAAAAGGCGCTGGACCTGAACATGCAGATCGAATTCCAGCGCAACCGCGAGCGTTACCAGTTCATGAAGTGGGGCATGCAGGCGTTCGACACCTTCGGCGTCGTGCCGCCGGGCTTCGGCATCGTGCACCAGGTCAACCTCGAATACCTCGCCCGCGGTGTGCACGTCAAAAACGGCGTGGCCTATCCCGACACCCTGGTCGGCACCGACAGCCACACCACGATGATCAACGGCATCGGCGTGGTCGGCTGGGGCGTGGGCGGCATCGAGGCGGAGGCGGCGATGCTCGGCCAGCCGGTGTATTTCCTCACTCCGGATGTGGTTGGCGTCGAACTCAAGGGCCGGCTGCGTGGCGGGGTGACGGCGACCGACTTGGTGCTGACGATTACCGAAATGCTGCGCAAGGCCAAGGTGGTCGGCAAGTTCGTCGAGTTCTTCGGCGAGGGCACGGCCAGCCTGACGGTCACGGACCGCGCGACCATCGGCAATATGGCGCCCGAATACGGCGCGACCATGGGCTTTTTCCCGGTCGACGACAAGACCATCGACTACTTCAAAGGCACCGGCCGCAGCAAAACCGAAATCGAGCAGTTCGAGGCCTACTTCAAGGCGCAGAAGCTGTTTGGCGTGCCCAAGGCCGGGCAGATCGATTACTCGCAGGTGCTCACCCTCGATCTGGGCACGGTCGAGCCCTCGCTGGCCGGGCCGAAGCGCCCGCAGGACCGCATCCCGCTCGGCCAGGTCAAGACGCAGTTCGAAACGCTGTTTTCCAAGCCGGTGGCCGAAGCCGGTTTCAACCAGCCGGCGCAGCGCCTTAACCAGCGCTTTGCCGTACACAACGGCAAGACCGACGGTGAGGCGCCTGATGTGGCCCCCGGCGCCGAGGCCGATGTGGTCGAAATGGTCGGCAACCGCAGCACCGAAAGCGCCGCCCACGCCCAAGCCGAGCACGCGCCCAAGGGGCTGTCGATCGGCGACGGCGACGTGCTCATCGCCGCCATCACTTCCTGCACCAACACCTCCAACCCCAGCGTGCTGCTGGCGGCAGGGCTGCTGGCGAAAAAGGCGGTCGAAGCCGGGCTGAAGGTGCAGCCGCACATCAAAACGTCGCTGGCTCCCGGCTCGCGCGTGGTCACCGAATACCTGCAGAAAACCGGGCTGCTGCCTTACCTCGAGAAACTCGGCTTCAACGTCGCCGCCTACGGCTGCACCACCTGCATCGGCAACGCCGGGCCACTGGCTCCGGAAATCGAGGCGACGGTGGTCGGCAACAACCTGGTGTGCGCGGCGGTGCTGTCGGGCAACCGCAATTTCGAGGCGCGCATCCACCCCAACATCAAGGGCAACTTTCTCGCCAGCCCGCCGCTGGTCGTCGCCTACGCGATTGCTGGCACGGTGCGTCGCGACCTGATGACCGAGCCGGTGGGCTACGGCAAAAAGGGCAAGCCGGTTTACCTCGGCGACATCTGGCCGAGCGACGAAGAGGTCGCCAAGCTGCTCAAGTACGCGATGGACCCCAAGGTGTTCAAGGCCAACTACGCGCAGGTGGCCAAGGACCCGGGCAAGCTGTGGAAAAAAATCGAAGGTGTCAAGGGTCAGGTGTACGACTGGCCGGAGAGCACCTACATCGCCGAGCCGCCGTTTTTCCAGGGCTTTGCGATGCAGCCGGCCGCGCCCGCGCTGTCGATTCGCGGCGCGCGCGCGCTGGCGCTGTTCGGCGATTCGGTGACCACCGACCACATCTCCCCGGCCGGGCCGATCAAGGAAAGCTCGCCTGCCGGGCAGTGGCTCAAGGCGCACGGCGTACTCAAGGCCGATTTCAACTCCTACGGCTCGCGCCGCGGCAACCACGAAATCATGATGCGCGGCACCTTCGCCAATGTGCGCATCAAAAACCTGATGATCCCGCCGCTGCCCGACGGCTCGCGCGAGGAAGGCGGCGTGACCCTGCTGCAACCCGGCGGCGAAAAGCAGTTCATCTACGACGCGGCGATGCACTACATCGCGCAGGGCACGCCAACCTTCGTCTTTGCCGGTGAGGAATACGGCACCGGGTCGAGCCGCGACTGGGCGGCCAAGGGCACGCAGCTGCTCGGGGTCAAGGCGGTGATTGCGCGCAGCTTCGAGCGCATCCACCGCTCCAACCTGGTCGGCATGGGCGTGCTGCCGCTGCAGTTTCAGGGCAACGACTCGTGGGAGTCGCTCGGCATCAAGGGCGACGAAACCTTCGACCTCGACCTCGGCAACGCCCTGCGCCCTCAGCAGGACGCGGTGCTGACCATCCACCGCAAGGACGGCAGCGAGCAAAAAGTGCCGCTCAAACTGCGCATCGACACCCCGATCGAGGTCGACTACTACCAGCACGGCGGCATCCTGCCGTTCGTGCTGCGGCAACTGGTCGCGGCCTGATCGGCGGCCTTCTGCAGATGAAAAAGCCGGGGCACGTCCCCGGCTTTTTCGATGATCACCTCTGACGCTTGCCTCGAAGTGCCTCCGCCTCAGGGTGCTGGCGCAGTAAATAAAGTGACGTTCCAGTTGCCGTTCTGGTTCGTCGTCGCGTTCACCCAGGTACCGCTCGAATCGGTGGGCGTGTTGCTGTTAAGCGTTCCGCTGTAAACCGCGCCCGAGCCGGACGTCCCCTGAAAAGTGCCATCCGCGCCGACGCCGCCGGTGAGCCCATAAGACTGACCGCTGACCGTCGAGACGCAGGAACTGCTCGACGGCACGACCTGCCCTTGGGCGTTCACAGTGACCTTGCAGCTACCCGCATCCCAGACCGCCTGGGCGGGTGAGTAACTGACCTGCCAAGTGCCCGCGAGGCCCTGCAGCGCCGAGGTCGTGCTGTTGTCCACGGTCACGGTGGTGGACTGGCCCGGAATGTAGGTGTTGTGGTTTGCCCGGTGTCGGTGGTGATCGTCAGTGTATGGCCGCTGCACTGACCTGTGATGGGCAAGGTGAACACCCCGGGCGAAGTCTGCGACTGGCTCGCTGAACACGATTTAGAACTGCCAACCGGCGTCGCGGTGACCGTCGTCACGTTGGAGGAAGATCCGGTCTGCACGGTGAGCTGCGGCCCGTTGTTGTTAGCTGGCGGCGTCTGCGCGCTACCACCTCCACCGCCCCCGCACCCTGAAAGTACGCCTGCGCAGACCACGGCTAACGCCAACCCCCGAATGTTCATCATTCGTCTCCTTATGAAAACAGTTTGCCGAATTGTGTAGCCATCGCGGCCGGCAAATCTGTAAGCAATTGCACAAAACGAGGCACTTTGCCAATTACGGCACAAGAATCGTCGGCGCGGCCGGCGCGGCGGTACGCGGCCAGTCCAGGCTGTAGTGCAGGCCGCGGCTTTCGTGCCGACGCAGCGCCGAGTGGACGATGAGTTCGGCCACCTGCAGCAGGTTGCGCAGTTCCAGCAGGTCGCGGGTGACGCGGAAGTTGGCGTAGAACTCATGCACTTCGGACTGCAGCAGTGCGATGCGATGCGCGGCGCGTTCCAGCCGCTTGGTGGTGCGCACAATGCCCACGTAGTTCCACATCAACCGCCGCAGCTCGTCCCAGTTGTGGCTGATGACCACGAGTTCGTCGGCGTCGCTGACCCGGCTGTCGTCCCACGGGCGCGGGGCGAGCAGCGGGGGCAGCGGCTCGGCCAGGATGGACTGCGCCGCCGCAGTGCCGAACACCGTGCATTCGAGCAGGGAGTTGCTCGCCAGCCGGTTGGCTCCGTGCAGGCCGGTGTACGTGGTCTCGCCCACCGCGTACAGCCCGGTCAGGTCGGTGCGCCCGGCCAGATCGGTGAGCACCCCGCCGCAGGTGAAGTGCACTGCGGGAACGACGGGAATCGGCTCGCGCGTGATGTCGATGCCCAGTTCCAGGCAGCGCTGGTAGATGGTGGGGAAATGCTGGCGGATGAACGCCTCGCCCTTGTGGGTGATGTCGAGAAACACGCAGTCCAGCCCGCGCTTTTTCATTTCGAAGTCGATTGCGCGCGCGACCACGTCGCGCGGCGCGAGTTCGGCGCGCGGGTCGTGCGCAGGCATGAACCGAGTGCCGTCGGGCAGCAGCAGCACCCCGCCTTCACCGCGCACTGCCTCGGTGATCAGAAA
Source organism: uncultured Burkholderiaceae bacterium (assembly GCA_964389235.1). GTDB lineage: Bacteria > Pseudomonadota > Gammaproteobacteria > Burkholderiales > Burkholderiaceae_C > Thiomonas. The sequence goes on along the minus strand of CAYMDM010000009.1, from coordinate 27,286 downwards.
GTTCTTCGCTTTCGGGTGATACAGGCAGGTGGGATGGAACTGGATGAACTCCATATTGCCGACGCGGCAGCCGGCGCGCCAGGCCATCGCGATGCCGTCGCCGCTGGCGGTGTCGGGGTTGGTTGTGTAGAGGTAGACCTTGCCGGCGCCGCCGGTGGCGAGCACGGTGTGGGCCGCGGCGTAGGTCTCGACCCGTCCGCTGTCGGTGTCCAGCGCATACGCGCCCCAGCAGCGCGGCTCGCTGGCGAGGTCCATGTGGCGAGCCGTGATCAGATCGACCGCCATGTGGTTTTCGAGCAGGGTGATGCGCGGGTGCGCCCGGGCCTTGGCAATCAGGGTGCGCTGGATGGCGGCGCCGGTGGCATCGGCCGCGTGGGCGATGCGGCGGTGGCTGTGGCCACCTTCGCGGGTGAGGTGCAGCGCGCCGTCCTGCTCGTCGAAGGGCACGCCCTGCTCGCGTAGCCAGTTGACCGCGGCGGGCCCGCGCTCGACGACAAACGCGGTGGCCTGCGGGTCGTTGAGCTGGCCGCCGGCGACCAGGGTGTCTTCGGCGTGCGAGGCCGCGCTGTCGCCCTCGCCAAGCACCGCGGCAATGCCGCCCTGCGCCCATTGGCTGGACGACACATCCAGGGTGCGTTTGGCCAGCACCGTGACATGACGATGCTCGGCCAGATGCAGCGCGGTGGTCAGCCCGGCCAGGCCGGCGCCGATGATGAGGACATCCGTCTGATGCATGGTGCGCACAGAAAACGCAGTGGAAAGGCTGCGATTGTCCCGCAGCGGCAGCGCCACGCGCCCGCCGCGGCAGCGCCTCAGAACTCGTGGTTGTCAATCAGCCGGGTCGATCCCAGCCTGGCCGCGCCCAGCGCGACCAGCGGCGGCCGGGCGCGCAGTTGTTCGCTGGTGGGCGCGAGCAGATCATCGCGCCGACGCACCGTCAGGTAATCGGGCACCCAGCCACGGGCGGTCAGCGCCTGCATCGCCCGCGCTTCGATCGCCGCCAGTTGCTCGGGCGAGGTCGCCGTGCGCACATCTTCCGCCAAGCGCAGCAGCGCCGAACGCAACGCCGGAGCCTCGGCGCGCTCGGCCGCGCTCAGATAACCGTTGCGCGAGGACAGCGCCAGCCCGTCTTCGGCGCGAACCGTGTCCAGCCCTTCGATGCGCACCGGCAGCGCGAACTGCTGCACCATGCCGCGGATGATCAGCAGTTGCTGGTAATCCTTTTTTCCGAACACCGCGCGCGAGGGCTGCACCATCTGCAGCAGCTTCATCACCACCGTCGCGACGCCCTCGAAATGCCCCGGGCGATGCGCGCCCTCCAGAATGTCGGCCAGCGCCGGGTCGGGACGGATGCGAAAGGTCTGCGGCTGCGGGTAAATCTCGGCCTCGTCGGGCGCGAACAGTAGGTCGCAACCTTCCGCGGCGAGCAGTTCCGCATCACGCGCGAGAGTGCGTGGGTAGCGGGCGAAGTCCTCGTTCGGCCCAAATTGCAGGCGGTTGACAAAGATGCTCGCCACCACCGGGCCGCCGCCCGCGCGGGCGTGGCGCACCAGCCCCAGATGCCCGGCGTGAAGGTTGCCCATGGTCGGCACCAGGGTCCAGTCGCGACGTTGCGCCAGCGCGGCGCGCAGTTCGGCGAGGGAGTGGACGGTGTGCATCGCGACTCGATCGGGCCGGTTCACGCGGCGTAGCCGTGCACCGCTTCGTCGGGAAAGGCACCGGATTTGACCGCGGCGACGTAGTCGCGCACCGCCTGCGCGACGCTGCCGGCACCGGCCATGAAATTGCGCACAAACCGCGGCTTGGGCCCGGCGGTGATGTCCAGCATGTCGTGGAGCACCAGCACCTGGCCGTGGGTGCGGGCGCCGGCGCCGATGCCTATCGTGATGCCGGGATAGTCGGCGCTGATCTGCGCGGCCAGATCGGAAGGCATGAGTTCGAGAACCAGCATCGCCGCGCCCGCTGTGCCGAGTTCGGCGGCGTGGCGGCGCAGGGTGGCCGCGGCGTCGGCGTCGCGACCCTGGATGCGGTAGCCCCCCAGCGCGTGCACGCTCTGCGGCGTCAGCCCCAGATGCGCACACACCGGAATGCCGCGCTCGACCAGCGCGGTCACCAGCGGCGCCGTCCAGCCGCCGCCTTCGAGCTTGACCATCTGCGCGCCGGCCTGCATCAACGCCACTGCCGCGGCCACCGCCTGCGTCTGACTGCCCTGGTAGCTGCCGAACGGCAAGTCAGCAATGACCCAGGCGCTGCGGTTGCCGCGGGCCACGCACTCGGTGTGATAGACCATCTGCTCCAGCGTGACCGGCAGCGTCGAGGCATGCCCCTGCATGACCATGCCCAGTGAATCGCCGATCAGCAGGCAGTCCACCCCGCAATCGTCGAGCAGGCGGGCGCTGGCAGCGTCGTAGGCAGTGAGCATCGCCACGCGCTCGCCGGCTTCGCGCATCGCCCGCAGGCGATGCAGCGTCATGGCTTTGCGTTGCGCGGCGGGGCTGGCGGCGCCGCCATAGGGCGCCGTGGCTGGCGCGCAGGAAGGGACAGCAGTCATCTCGGGCTTAGTGAAAAGACCGCGGCATTATGCCCGCGCTGGGCGGCGGCTGCCGAAAACGCGAACGACCGTTCGCTCACCCGATTGCTGCAGCGCGTTCCATCCCCCCGCGCTGCGGCGCGTCAGGACGGCACGTAAGCCAGACGCACGTAAAGCGGCGCATAGGCCTCGGCCTGGGTGATGTCCACCAGTCCTTCGCGCACCAGTTCGAGCAGCGCCACCAGCGTGACCACCGCGACCGGCACGCCTTGCGCGGGGTCGAACAGTTCGTGGAATTCGACAAAGCGCCGATCCTGCAGCTGCCGCAGCACCCGGCTCATGAAGTCGCGCACCGACAGCTGCTCGCGGGTGATGGTGTGGTGCGCGGGCTGGCGCGCCCGGCGCAGGATGTCGGCCCAGGCCTGGCGCAGGTCGGCCACGCTGACCTCGGGCCGCGCCACCACCGCATCGCGGTCGTGCAGCACCCGCGCGCGCCAGAAGTCGCGCCCGAGCACCGGCAGCGCGTCGAGCTGCTGCGCGGCAAGTTTGTAGCGCTCGTATTCGAGCAGCCGGCGCACCAGCTCGGCGCGCGGGTCTTCGGGCTCGGCGTCAGGCTCGGCCGGCGGCCGCGGCAGCAGCATGCGCGACTTGATTTCGATGAGCATCGCCGCCATCAGCAGATACTCGGCGGCGAGTTCGAGGTTGTGCGCCCGGATCTGCTCCACATAGTCCAGATACTGCGCAGTGACCTGCGCCATCGGGATGTCGAGGATGTTGAAGTTCTGCTTGCGGATCAGGTAGAGCAGCAGGTCCATCGGCCCCTCGAACGCCTCGAGGAACACCTCCAGCGCATCGGGCGGGATGTAGAGATCCTGCGGCAGCTCGAACAGCGGCTCGCCGTAAAGCCGCGCCACGGCCATGCCATCGACCGTCGCCGGGGTGGAGTCCGCGGCGCCGGGCAGCGGCGGGAGCGCCGCGTCTGCAGCGGCGCCGGAGGCGTCGGCAGCGGTCACTCGGAGCCGTAGACGTAGGGCTTCTGCGGCACGCGGGCGGCGGCGAACTCGCGCCGCAGTTCGGGGTTCTGCGGCCGGTCCCACAAACGCGCCCTGCCCTCTTTCTGCCGCGTTTCCAGCGTCGGGTCGCGATCTTTGAGATCCTGAATGAAGCGGGTCACTTCGGACACATAAGGCTTGACGTGCAGCGGCATGGCGGTCAGCAGATCGGAAACAGGATGGGAATCCGATTCTAAGGAGCGCAGCGGTGCCGCACAGCGCGTTTCACTCGCGGCGTGCCAAAGACCCGAATGCCCCAGCTACGGGCATTGCTGCACGCCTATGGGGCATTGATGAACCATTTCTGTGCATGCGGGGGCGAAAATCGGCGACCTCCACGCGCCGCGGCAAGCACACGCCCCCGGCCTGCTGTTTGCTTGTGGTGCGCCATTCCAGCAAGGAGCCCTTCCATGGTGCACGATCCCTCCAGCGGCAACGTCCTCTTTCTCTTGCTCGGCGCCATTCTGGTGCTGGCGATGCATGCCGGGTTTGCCTTCCTCGAACTCGGCACGGTGCGCAAAAAAAACCAGGTCAACGCGCTGTCCAAAATCATCACCGACTTTTCGGTCTCGGCCATCGCCTACTTTCTGATTGGCTACGGCATCGCCTACGGCACCCACTTCCTAGTCGCCGACAACGCGCTGACCGCCGAGCACGGCTTTGTGCTCACCCGCTTTTTCTTTCTGCTGACCTTTGCCGCGGCGATTCCGGCAATCATTTCCGGTGGCATTGCCGAGCGCGCCAAGTTCTGGCCGCAGTTGGCCGCCACCTTTACCCTCGTCGCTTTCGTCTACCCGTTTTTCGAGGGTATTGCGTGGAACGGCAACCTCGGCATCCAGGCGTGGCTGCAGGCGCATTTCGGCGCGCCGTTTCACGACTTCGCTGGCTCGGTGGTGGTGCATGCGATGGGCGGGTGGATTGCGCTGCCGGCGGTGCTGCTGCTGGGCGCGCGGCGCGGGCGCTATCGCGCGGGCGGGCAGATGTCGGCGCATCCGCCGTCGTCGATCCCGTTTCTCGCGCTGGGGTCGTGGATCCTGATCGTCGGCTGGTTCGGTTTCAACGTGATGAGCGCGCAAAAGCTCGACCAGATCAGCGGTCTGGTCGCCGTCAACTCACTGATGGCGATGGTCGGCGGCACGCTGGCCGCGCTGGCCGCCGGCAAGAACGACCCGGGCTTTCTGCACAACGGCCCGCTGGCCGGGCTGGTCGCGGTGTGCGCAGGCTCGGATGTGATGCACCCGATCGGCGCGCTGGTGGTCGGCGCGATCGCCGGCGCGCTGTTCGTCTGGCTGTTCACCCTGACGCAGAACCGCTGGAAAATTGACGATGTGCTGGGCGTGTGGCCGTTGCACGGCTTGTGCGGCACCTGGGGCGGCATCGCCGCAGGCATCTTCGGCCAGACCGCGCTGGGCGGGCTGGGCGGGGTATCGCTGGCTTCGCAGATCGCCGGCACGGTGCTGGGGATTGCGATTGCGCTGATCGGCGGCACCGTGGTCTACGGCGTGCTCAAGCTCACGGTTGGAATCCGCCTGAGCCCCGAACAGGAATTCGAGGGCGCGGATCTGTCGATCCACAAAATCACCGCAACGCCCGAGCGCGAGGCGTCGTGGTGAACGGCTGATCGGCGCAGACGCTTGCGGCGCTGGCGTTTTGCAGCGCCGCAACGCGGCCTGCCTCGCAGCCGGGTTGGTCGCGTCAGCGCGCGCCTTCTCCGAACAGCACCACCCGCACCGTCTCGAACAGCACGAACAGGTCGAGGAAAAAGTTGTGGTTCTTCACGTAATATAGATCGAACTGCAGCTTGCGGCGCGAGTCCTCGACTGAGGCGCCATAGGCGTAGCGCACCTGCGCCCACCCGGTCACGCCCGGCTTGACGCTGTGGCGAATCGCGTAATACGGCACATCCTTTTCAAGCATGTCGACAAAGGTCGGCCGCTCCGGCCGCGGGCCGACCATGCTCATCTCGCCGGCGAGCACGTTGAACAGCTGCGGCAATTCGTCAATGCGGGTCTTGCGGATGAAGCGGCCGATGCGGGTGACGCGGTCGTCGTTGGCCTTGGCCCAGACCGCCTTGCCGTCCTTCTCGGCGTCCACCCGCATGCTGCGGAACTTGTGCACGCGGAACGTCCGTCCGAACTGGCCGACGCGCTCTTGGTTGAAAAACACCGGGCCGCCATCTTCCAGTTTGATCGCCAGCGCAGTGATCAGCATGAACGGCCACAGCACCAGCAGAAGAATGCTCGCGGCAACGATGTCGAACGCCCGCTTGACCCAGGTGCGCAACCGCCCCTGAACAAAGCCGCCGCCGTAAATCAGCCAGCTCGCCTTGAGGCTGTCGAGCGGCACCTCGCCCTTGATGCGCTCGTAGAACGACGCGAGGCTGAGCACCGGCACGCCCTTGATGCGACATTCGAGCAGATGCCGGATCGGCAGCACCCCGCCGCGCTGCTCGCGCACCGCGACCACCACCTCGTCGGCCCGCTCGCGGCGCACGACCTCGTCGAGATTCACGCTGCGGTCGAACAACGGTGCTGACAGCTGCACCGGCGGCTCGTTGCCTGCGCCCGCCGGGTAGAAGCCGACGATGCGGTAAAGCGAGCCATACTCCCGCGTCAGATCCTGCGCCAACGCCTGCGCCTCGCGCCCGGTGCCCACCACCAGCACCCGCCGCGTGTGCGCCACCAGCGGGCTGCCACCGACCAGCATGTGGCGGAACAGCACCATGATCGCGATCTGGAACAACAGGGCAAAGCCCAGAACGCGGAACGCGCTCTCGGCCATCGTGAACGCCCAGGTGAACGCATACACCGGAAAGAACGCGAAGCCGAAGGCGATGATCACCCGCACCAGCATGCCACGCAGCCGCATGCGCTGCTCGTAGCGGTACATGCCCAGGCCCGCGTAGATCGACACCGTGATCAGCGCATACACAATCGACGGGCCCATACCCGAGCGCAGCCAGTGCTGCCAGTCGTGCGGCCCCGGCCAGGTCAGGAACACCGTCGCCGTCCCCAGCCCGAACGCCAGCAGGGACACGATCAGGTCGATCAGCACCTCCACCCCGGCGCGCAACGGGATATACAGATTGAAAACCTTCAGCATGTCGTGCTCCAGAATCTGCGGGCCCCGATTGCCCACTCTGGCCAGGCGCACCGCACGCCTGCGATGGTCTGAATTTTCCGGGACACCCCGACAAATCCGGTGTGAACTAATTGGCGCCCAGGCCGGCTTTGCGCAGCAAATGGCCGCAAAGTCGACCGCGCACAGACTGCTGGCGATTATGCGAAGCCGCATGTGACACCGCGCCCCCCGAAAGCGGGTGCGTGGGGTCATCGAGCCTTCACAAACGCCCCGCGACCGAGGCATCGGCGAGCCGCCCGCGGCGTTCAGCCCGGAAAATCCGCTATGATTGCGGGCTTCGGGCCGATAGCTCAGCTGGGAGAGCGCCGCGTTCGCAATGCGGAGGTCGGGAGTTCGATCCTCCTTCGGTCCACAGATCCCAAACCCAGCCGCACACGGCTGGGTTTTTTCATGCCTGTTCGGTGGCGACCCGCGCGACGCCGGGGACTTCAACGGCTGACCTGGTCGACGCGGGCATCGTTGCTCAGCGGCGCGGCGAGCCGTCCCTGCGCGTCGAGGCGGCTGAGCAGCAGCAGGAAATACACGAGGCCAGCGTAGGGACGCCAGCGCTGCGCGAGGGTTTCCATCGCCGTGGCATCCAGCCGGGGGCGCACCAGTACGTTGGCGAGGTGTCGATGGGCGCCGACGTCGTCGACCGGCAGCACGGCCAGCCGTCCGAGCCCGCGCAGGGCCACGTATTGCGCGCTCCATCGCTTGATGCCGCGCAGGCGGCTGAGACGCGAGATGACCTGTTCATCGCTGGCCGAGGCGAGCGTCGCCACATCCAGATCGCCGCTGTTCACGGCACGCGCGCAACCGAGCAGGTAGTCGGCCTTGCGCTCGCTCCAGCCGAGCTGACGCAACCGGGCCGCGCCGGCGTGGAGGACTTCAGCCGGGGTTGGGAACGGAGGCGGTGCGCTGGCATCGAGCGCTTTTCCCGCCAGGCTCGCTGCCGTCTTGCCCAGCAGCGACAGACCGCTGGCGAGGCTGACCTGCTGACACGCCACCGCGTTGGCCAGCGCCTCGAACAGACTGGGCAGGCGCGGCGGTCGCAGGCCGGCAAAACGCCGCACGAGGGGAGCGAGCTGTGGATCGTGCGCGGCGAGGCGTTCAAACCCTGCCGTATCCACGTCCAGCCCCAGAATCCATCGCAAGCGTTCGGCCACTTGCGATGGGTTCTGCTTGTCTGCGATGACGCGACCCCGGCCCACGTGCGGAAAGCGCACGACCAGCCGTGGCGCAGTCGCCTGACCGGTCTGCCGCACCGCGATCGGCACCACCTCAGGGCCGATATGCAGTCTGCGCGTCCACTGGCTTCCGTCCCAGCGATCGATGTCGTTGTTCGGCGTGCGGCGCAGCGCCCACACCGTCAGATCGAGCCGGAAGTTGGCCGGCGCAGCCAGTTCGAACGCGGCGGTCACGATCTCGCGTGCAGATGCGGCAGCAGCGCGGCGGCGTTGTTGTGCGCCTCGTCGTGTGCGGCATACAGCAAGGTGGCCTGCGGATGCGCGGCCAAAGCCTGCCGCAGCGCCGCGAGTGCCGCGGCCTGCTCGGGCTGCCGCAGTTCCTGCTCGTAGCGACGGCGGAATTCGTCCCATCTGGCCGGATCGTGCCCAAACCACTGACGCAGTTCATTGCTCGGTGCAACCTCTCGCGCCCACAGATCGATGTGCGCTGTTGCCTTGCTCAGCCCACGCGGCCACAGCCGATCGACCAGCACCCGAAATCCATCGTCGGGCGCCGCGGCCTCGTACACGCGCTTGATCCTGATCTGATGAGTCATGGCCGGCCTTCCGATGCGGAAACAGTAAAAGATGTATTCTTTCTGCGATTTTATGGGGCGCCGTTGTGCGCGACAAACAGACTCCACACTGACCATGACGTCGTTGATCGGTTCTTCACCCAGCGCCGGCTTCGATGCGCCGCTGGCGCTGCTATCCGCCTGCCATCAGCGCATTGCCACCCAATGCGCAACATTGCAGCGGCTGCCGGATCACCTAGCTGGGCACGGGGCCGATGCTGACGCGAAACAGGCTGCCGCGCGCATCCTGCGATATTTCGACACGGCCGGACATCACCATCACGAAGATGAGGAGCTCGATCTATTGCCGGCGCTGCGCCTGGCAGCGACGGGTATCGACGCCCGTCGGCTGGCCGAATTGATCGATCGCGTGGCGCGAGAGCACCGCGAGCTCGATTCGATCTGGCAGCCCCTGCGCGCGCAACTGACGGGGATCGCCGACGGGACTGAGACTGCGCTGCTCGCCGAGTGCGTCCGCGGCTTCATCACCGTCAACGAACGCCACATCGCTTTCGAGAACAGCGAAATACTTCCGCTGGCTGCACGTTGCCTCAGTGCCGCGCAACTGCGCGCGATGGGCGAATCAATGCGCGCCAGACGTGGCGTCTGAGCGGCACGCGACCGTTTACGCTCAGTTGCACCCCGCCGCCATCGCGCCCAGACCGGAGCCGATCGCGGCGGCGGCGACGCGGCCGTTGCCGCCGCCGACCATCGAGCCGACCAGCCCACCGGCGACGGCCCCGAGCGCCTGATTGACCGTCGGGCCGTTGGGGCAGTTCTGCGAGGCAATCGCGCCGATGCCCGCGCCCGCCGCAGCGGCAGCGACCCGGCCGTTGCCTTTACCGACCGCCGACCCGACCAGTCCGCCCAACGCCGCGCCGAGCACCGGGCTGGGTGTGATGGCCGGTGCGTAGGCCGGTTGCGGCGGTGGGGGCGGCGGCGCATAGCCGGGCTGGGTATAGCTGTAGGCCGGCGCCTGGTAGGCAGGCGGTTGATACCCTGGCTGCGGATAGCCCGGCCGCGAGTACGCCGGCTGGGCGTATTCGGGCTGGGCATAGCCAGACGGGTTGTAGCCATACGCGGGCGACGTGTAAGCCGGCTGCACCGGGGCCGGCGCCGCATAGCTCTCGCTCGGCAACGGCACGGCCGCGCAACCGCCGAGCATCGCGGCGATAGCCAGCGCGCTCAGACTCAGCCCCAGGCGCGACAAGTGGGCCGGGTGAAAGGTGTGCGCAGCGGTGAAGGAGGGCATGGTGGGCTCCGTTGTGATTTGAGTCGCGGCAGATGCAACAAAGCCGTGGCTGATGAAACAGACAACGCGCGCCGGGTCGCCATGCTGACAGCCAGACGCGCCGTTTTGGCGGGACATGACGGAAGGCACCCGCGAAGCGATCCCCGCGAGAGGCCGCTCTGCCTGCTCGCCGGTCGACGCCGCGTGGGGCGGCGAGCCGATGCGCGGGGCTGACGCGCCTTGCTGCGCCGGCTGTTGCGCCGTGCCTCAGGCGGTCGCGCCCCCGGCGACCAGCCAGTCTTCGCTTTCGGCGCGCGCCGGTGCCTCCGGCTGCTGCAGTTGCTCGGCGCTGCGCGAGCGCAGCCGCGCCGGATGGCTGTCGTCGCCCGGCACGACCTGCAGCAGCTGCTGGTGATACGCGGCGACGCTGACGCGGTGCGCAACGCTGACCAGAGTGGTATGCGGCAGCTGGCGCAGCAACAGTTGATACATCGCCGCCTCGGTCGGCGCATCGAGCGCGCTGGTGGCCTCGTCGAGGAACAGCCAGTCGGGCGCGGCCAGAAGCGCACGGGCGATCGCCAGCCGCTGCTGCTCGCCCGGGGAGAGGCGCTGCATCCAGGTGTCGACCTGATCGAGCTGCTCGGCCAGATACGGCACTTGCGCCAGCGTCAGCACGTCGCGCAGCCGCGCATCGTCAAAACCATCGGGCGGCAGCGGGTAGGTGAGCACCTGCCGCAGCGAACCCATCGGCAGATAGGGCTTTTGCGGCAGGAACAGGCTGCGCCCGCCCGGGCGCACCGCGGTGGATTCCCGCGCATAGGGCCAGATGCCGGCCAGCCAGCGGATGAGGGTGCTCTTGCCCGCGCCAGATGGGCCGACGAACAGGGTGTGCTGCCCCGGCTCGATGCGCTGGCCGTCGGCCTGCAGCAGCACCCGGCCGTCGGGGGTGAGCAGCTGCAGATCGCCCAGCGCGATCGCCCGCCGCGCATCGCCGTCGGCCGCTGACACCGCGGCCGCAGGCGCGGCCACCGCACCTTGCAGCAAGGCGTCGACCGGCTCGTGCTGCACGCTTTGCATCGCTTCGACGAAGGTGTAGAGCCGCTCGACCGTGGCGCGCCAGCCGACGATGCGGCCATACGCATCGATGAACCACGACAGCGCCCCTTGCACCTGGCCGAAGGCACTGGCCGTCTGCGTCAGCCCGCCGAGCTGAATCTGCCCGGCGAAGTAGCGCGGCGCAGCGACCAGTATCGGGAAGATGATGGCGAGCTGGCCGTAGAACGAGCTGTACCACGTGAACAACTTCTGCCGCTTCATGATGCCCCACCAGTTGCTCCACACATTGGCAAAGCGCGCGGCATGGCCTTCGAGTTCGCGCGCCTCGCCGTTGTACAGGGCGATGCCTTCGTTGTGCTCGCGGGTGCGCGCCAGGCCGAAGCGAAAGTCGGCCTCGTAGCGCTGCTGGTCGAAGTTGAGTTTGATCAGCGGCTTGCCGACTTTATGCGCAAAAAAGCTGCCGACCCCGGCGTAGATCACCGCGACCCACACCATGTAGCCCGGAATGCTCACTCCCCACAGCGTGAACGCGCCCGACAGCGTCCACAGAATCATCAGGAAAGACAGCAGCGTGACCAGCGAGGAGATGAAGCCGAAAAACAGGCTGAGCGAGTCGTTGACAAAGCCCTGGATGTCATCAGCAATGCGCTGATCGGGGTTGTCGGTGTTACCACGGCGCAGCGACAGTCGGTAGTGCGCGCCGCCGACCAGCCAGTCGCGCAGAAACACCTCGGTGACCCAGCGCCGCCAGCGGATCTGCAGCATCTGCAAAAAATACTGCGAATAAACGGCCAGCGCTATGTAGAGCACCGCATAGCCCGAGAACACCAGCAGCAGGTGCTGGAACTCGGCAAAGTTTTTCTGCTGGATGGAGTTGTAGAACGCGTTGTTCCAGTAGTTCAGCCGCACGTTGACCCACACCAGCGCCAGGTTCATCCCCAGCACGGTCAGCAGCAGCGCCCAGCCCTTTTTCTTGTCGTCCGACACCCAGTAGGGCTTGGCGAGCTGAACGAAGTGGCGAAACTGGAATTTGTACGGCGCGGGCGACGTCTGGCTCATGGCGGCGCGGCTGAAAGCTCGGAAAAACCGAATGGCCGCACAGCATAGTCAAGCCCGCTGAGCCGGAACTGAAGGGGGATTTCGCCGCGCGCTGCCGGCGTGGCGTTCCTCGCCGATGGGCTCGCGCGCAACGCGCCGCGGCGACGGCGGCGGGAACTGCCCGGCGATTGCGGGCTAGCTCCCCACGCTTCTCGGTCCCTGCTCCCGGTGCCGCTACCCCGCTACCCGGCGCCGCGTTTCAGGCCGCTGGCAGCACCCGCAGCGCCGCAGGCGGCAGGGTCAGGCGCAGGCCGTCGCCGGCGCGCGCAAGCTGGTCGCTGGGTTCGAGCATCAGCAGCTCGCACCCCAGCGCCGGCGCCCAAAGGTGGTACTGCCGCATCGCCCCCAGCATCTGCGCGCCGCGCAGCTTCACCGCCACCGCGTTGACCGCCTCGCCGCCCTCAGCCCAGCGCAGTGCCTCGGGGCGGATCATCAGCTGCACCGGCCCGGCCGGCAGCGCAGCAGCGGCCGGCAAGGTGAGCTCGACCTGCCCGACGCGCCAGTTACCGCCGGCTGCCGGCCGCGCCTGCAGCACATTGGCCTGGCCGAGAAAGCGCGCGGCATAAGCGCTTTGCGGCGCGCCGTACACCTGCTCGGGCGGCCCGAGCTCGACCAGCCGGCCCTGGTGCAGCAGCGCGATGCGGTCGGACATCGCCAGCGCCTCGGTCTGGTCGTGGGTGACGAACACCGTGGTGATGCCCAGCCGCTGCTGCAGCGCGCGGATTTCGTCGCGCAGCTGCTCGCGCAGCCCCACGTCCAGGTTGGACAGTGGCTCGTCCATCAGCAGCACCCGCGGCCGCGCCACCAGCGCCCGCGCCAGCGCCACCCGCTGCTGCTGTCCGCCCGAGAGCTGGTGGATGGCGCGCCGCTCCAGCCCGGACAGGCCCACGGTCTGCAGCGCCTCGGAAACGCGGCGCTGGATTTCGCCGCGCTCGACCCCGGCCTCGCGCAGCGCCAGCGACAGATTGCCGGCCACGTCCAGATGCGGCCACAGCGCGTAGCTCTGAAACACCATACCCAGCCCGCGCCGCTGCGGCGGCACGAACAGCGCGCCGTCCTGCACCGCGGTGGCGCCGAAATGGATCGCCCCGGCGTCGGCCCGCTCCAGCCCGGCGAGCATGCGCAGCAGCGTGGTCTTGCCGCTGCCTGAAGCGCCGAGCAGGGTGAGCAGTTCACCGGCGCGCACGTCCAGGTCGAGCGCGTCGATCACCCGCGCGCCGGCGTAAGTCTTGACCAGACCGCGAATCGCAATCGCGGTCGACGGCTCATTCATCGCATCAACTCCTGCGTCTTGCCGCGCGCCAGCCAGCGCCCGAGCGCCAGCACCGCCAGCACCAGCGCGATCATCACCACGCTGATCGCACTGCCCTGGGTGTAATTACCTTCCTGAAAGCGCACATACGCCTCGAACGCCAGCGTCTGGCTGCCCTGGCTGGCGAGCAGGCTGGTGGCCGAAATTTCTTTCACCGCGTTGATGAACACCAGCACCGCGCTGCTGGCCAGCGCCGGCGCCAGCAACGGCAGCACCACCTTCGCGAGCAGCCGCAGCCGCGACAGCCCGGCGACCTGTGCCGCCGCCTCCAGCTCCACGCCGATCTGCGCCAGCCGCGCCGACACCGTGCGCACCCCGATGCCGGCAAAGCGCAGCGCATACGCCAGCAGCAGAATCCACACCGTGCCATACAGCGGCAGCCAGCCACCGCTGAACGCCAGAATCGCCGCCAGACCGACCACCAGCCCCGGCAGCGCGAACACGACAAAGCTCACCCGGTCGGCCAGCCGCGCCAGCGGCCAGCGCAGCCGCTGCCCGCCATAGACGATGGCCGCTGCCACCGCCACCACCACCGCCGCCGAGGCCACGGCCAGCAGCAGGGTGTTCCAAACCGCGCGGCGCAGCTCCTCGCTGTGCCACAGCGCCGCGTAGCGCGCCAGCGTCCAGTTGTCCGGCCCCCAGCCCTGCCCCCAACTGTCGAGCAGGCTCACCAGCACGAGAGTGAGCAGCGGCGCGATCGCCACTACCGCAAGCACCGCCCACACCGCCACTGCCACCGGCCAGCGCCAGCGACTCAGCTGGACGCGCGACTTGCGGCTGGCCTTGCCGGCCAAGGTTTCCAGCCGCTGCCCGGCGAGCAGCCGCAGCTGCGCCCAAAGCACGGCCAGCGCAATCGCTCCCAGCACCACGGCCAGCACCGCGGCGCTGGCCAGGTCCAGCGGCGGGGTGGTCGCCAGGCCGTAGATGCGGGTGGTCAGGGTGTCAAAGCCGCTAGGGGTGCCCAGCAGGCTGGGAATGCCGAACTCCTCCATCGCATACGCGAACACCAGCAGCAGCGCCGACAGCAGCGCCGGCCGCGTCAGCGTCAACGTGATGCGCCAGAACACCCGCGCCGGCGAAAGCCCAGCGATGCGGCCGGCCTCTTCCAGCGCTGGGTCAGCTGCCTGCAGCGCGCCGGAGACGATGAGGTAGGGAAACAGCAGCAGATGCGCGGTCATCACCACCAGCATTGCGGCGTAACCGTAAGCGGCCACCGGCGAGCGCAGCCCGGTGAAGGTCTGCCACAGACCGCCGTGCGAGACGATTTCCACCCAGGCGCTGCCGAGCTGAAAGCCGGGGATGATGTGCGGCAGCGCGACCAGCGGCAGCAGCCACGGCCCGCCGGGAAAGTCACTCCGCTGCGTCAGCCAGGCCAACGCCCCGCCGATCGCCACCGCCAACGCGGCCACCGGCACCGACAGCAGCAGCGAATTGAGCAGCGGCGACGCCAGCATGAATCGCTGCGACAACACCCCCAGCAGCGGTTGCGCCGACCACGCGCCCGAAGGATCGGTCGCGGCGGTGCGCAGCAACTGCACCCCGCCCCAGCCGGTGGCCAGCAGCAGCGCAACCAAGCCGGCGAGCGCCAGCCCGGCCAGCGCGGCGAAAAGCCAGCGCCCCGGCGCGACGCCGGGGCGCAGCGAGATTGCCGCCATCAGCGCGCGTCAGCCACCGAACAGCTCACGCCACTTGGCCTGGTTTTCGCGCTGGTGCGCTTCGATCCAGGCGAAATCCGGCAGCAGCTTCTTGAGCTTGTCGAAGTCCGGCAGGCCGTTGGGCGCCGGTACGTCGGCGCGTGCCGGGTAAATGCCGACTTCCGACAACACGGTCTGCGCCGCCGGCGACAGCAGAAAGCGGTAAAAGAGCTTGGCCGCCGCCGGATGCGGCGCCTTGGCGAAAATGCCCAGCGGCGAGGCGATCGGCACCGCGCCTTCGGCCGGAATCACCACTTCCATCGGCGAGTTCTGGTATTCGGGCTGGTACTTGTACATGGTCAGCGAAATGCCCGCGGCGCGCTCGCCGCTGGCCACTGCACGCGCCACATCGGGCACGTCGTTCAGCACCAGCACGTCGTTCTTTTTCAGCGCGTCGAAATACTTCCAGCCAAAGCGCGGGTCTTTCCACAGCGCGCCGTCGATGATGTTGGTCGAGCCCGAGATCAGCGGCGAGGCGATGCAGATCTTGCCTTTCATCGCCGGCTTGGCCAGGTCGGCAAAGCTCTTGACCGCCGCGCCCCCGGCCTTCGGGTTGGTCAGCAGACAGCCGACCAGCACACGCCCGGCGACGAAATAACCCTGCGGGTTTTTCGCCAGGGTGATGTGCTTCCACTCCGGCGGCTCGTAGGACAGCAGCAGCTTCTGCTCGACCATGCCGTTGAAGGTGGTCGGATCGGCCAGCCACACCACATCGCCGCCCAGGCTGCCGGCGCGCGACTCGGTTTCCACCCGTGCCAGCACCTTGCCGGTGCCGCTGCGGAAGTACTCCACCGCCACGCCCGGATACTTGGCCTCGAACAGCCGCTTCCAGCGGTCGAGCAAAAAGCCGGGCACCGAGGTGTACATCACCACCTTGCCTTCTTTTTTGGCCTCGGCGTACAGCGCGGCCATGTCGTCGGCCTGCGCCCAGGCAGCCGGGGCCAGGCTCAGCGCGGCGGCGCCAGCACCGGTCTGCAGAAATTCGCGGCGTTTCATTCGAGTCTCCTTCCGTGGGGTCGTGTGAACCGGGGGTCGTGCATCGCTCGGCACGCCTGCCCGCAACAAGTCGAAATGTGACTGTAACCCAGCGAGTATGACAAACCCATCATTCGCGCCAGGTGCCGGCCCCTTTGCTGCGCCGCAGCGTCTGCCTATGATGCCGCCGACGTTTCCCTCCACTTCGCCGCCGACATGACCGACCTCTCCGCCGAATTCGATACCGCCGTCGCCCGCTCGAAGACCCTCACCCGCCGCCCGGACAACTCAACCCTGCTGCGGCTTTACGCGCTGTACAAGCAGGCCACCGAAGGCGATGTGCAGGGCGAACGCCCAGGGCTGACCGACTTCGTCGCCCGCGCCAAATGGGACGCCTGGGCGACATGCAAGGGGCTCGACCGGACTGCGGCGATGCGGCAGTACATCGACTTCGTCCAATCGCTGGAAGACTGAAGCGAATCCCCACCTTCTGAGCGGAGAATTGCAGTCGGCAACGAAAGCCCGCCGCGCCGCACGGCAAGGCCAAACTTGTTGACTCATATCAATTTTTCCATCTACCCGGGCGTCAGAATGCTTGTCCGAAACCGCCTTTTCCGTATGGCCCGCACGCGGGCCACGTCCGGAAAAGGGACAGAAAAAGGAGAGCAATATGTACACGCCCGCCGGTTCTCCCCTCTCATGCCTTCCGCACGTCTGGCAGCGGATACGGTTCCTGACCCGTCACGCGCTGGTCGCGGCCCTCGGCCTGCTTGTCTGTTCTTGGTTAGCCACGCCGGCTGAGGCCGTGCCTGCCTTCGCGCGGCAGACGGGGCAGGACTGCATCGCCTGCCACGTCGGCGGTTTCGGCCCGCAGCTCACCCCCTTCGGCCGCGCCTTCAAGCTCGACGGCTACACCCTGAGCGACGGCAAAAAGCACATCCCGCTGTCGGCCATGCTGGTGGCGTCGTACACCCATACGGCACAGGGCTACGGCGAGAACAACTACCTGGGCCCGCCGCCCGCGGGCTTCAGTGCCAACGACAATTTCACCGTGCTGCAGCAGGCCTCAGCCTTTCTGGCCGGGCGCATCACCGACCACCTCGGCGTGCTCGCCCAAGCCACCTATTCCGACCCCGGGTCGCAAAACCTCGCCTGGGACAACACCGAGTTGCGCTATGCCCACCCCTATTCCGTCGGCATCACGCAGGGTCTGTTCGGCATGAGCCTGAACAACAACCCCACGCTGTCGGACGTGTGGAACACCACCCCGGCATGGCAATACAGCTACATGGCGCCGCCATTCGGCAACAGCGGCCCGCCGGTCACGCCGCTGATCTACAACCTCGGCCAGAGCGTGATCGGCGCCACGGCCTATACCCTGATCGACAACAGCTGGTACGCCGAAGTCGGCGCCTACCACAACCTGTCCACCTACTGGGCCAATGCGCTGCATGCGGGCAACGCCTCGCTGCAGGGCGAGGCGCCGTACTGGCGGCTGTGGTACTCCAAAACCGTCGGCCCGCATGTATTCGAGGCTGGGTTGCTCGGCTTTGACGCGCGGCTGAACAATGGTCTGCCGGGTCTTCCCGCCGACCACTATCGCGACATCGGCGTCGATGCCACCTACCAGTTTCTGAACGGCGGTCCCAACGTCATCACCGCCAACGCCATCTACATGCACGAGCGGCAGGATCTGAACCAGTCCTTCCTCGAGGGGAACGCGAGCCAGGCCAGCAACACCCTCAATACCGCGAACATCAACGTGTCGTACTGGCGGAACAACACCTACGGCGCGACCATTGGCCTGTTCAGCACCACCGGGTCAACGGATGCCGCGCTCTACGGCAACGGATACAGCTCACGAACGGGAAGTCCGAACACCAACGGCGCCACGTTCGAGATTGACTGGAACCCGTTCGGCAAGAGCTGGACCAACCCTGAAAAGAACCTGCGGATTGGTCTGCAGTACACCCTGTTCAACAAATACCTCGGCGCAAAGCACAATTTCGATGGTGCCGGGACCAACGCCCGCGACCTCAACACCCTCTATCTTTACCTCTGGACCGCCATCTGATTCACGCGCGCACCAATTCTGAGGAGATCTCCCGTGGCCGAATCCGTCAATCCCGTTTTCTTCGCCCAGGCCTTCAAGCATGGCGAGGCCGAGCAGCACAGTTTCGTCATCGCCATCGGCGCGCGCGACAAGGTCGAGGCGCTGGCGCTGGCCGAGCATGCGCGGCTGCGCGGCGCTTACGGCGTGGCGATCTACCGCACGTGGCCGGACGTCGCCACGCAGAACCACTTCCGGCTGGTGAACTACATTCCGTCGGACATGGGCGAGCGCTGGACCTGCTCGCAACCGGAGGATGCGGACCGGCCGTGAGCCGCGCAGGCACTGCGGTTGCTGCTTCGGCGCTCAGCGCATCATGCCCAGCCAGCGCGGCAGCGCCAGGCTGATGATGGGCACATAGGTGATGATGGCGAGGAACACCAGCATGGTCAGCAGCCACGGGCTGACCGCCTTGGTCAGCTCGGTGATGCCCATCTTGGCGATACCGCTGGCCACGTAAAGGTTCAGCCCCACCGGCGGGGTGATCATGCCGATTTCCATGTTCACCACCATGATGATGCCGAAGTGGATGGGGTCGATGCCCAGGTGCATCGCCACCGGAAACAGGATCGGCGCCAGGATGAGCACGATGCTCGACGGCTCCATCACATTGCCGGCAATCAGCAACAGCAGGTTGACCAGCAGCAGGAACATCACCGGCCCCAGCCCGGCGTCGAGCAGCCATTGCGCCATGTGCTGTGGCACCTGCTCGGAGGTCATCAAAAAGCTGAACAGCACCGCGTTGGTGATGATGTAGAGCAGCATCGCGCTCATGTTCGCCGAGGCCAGCAGCACCCGCGGCACATCGCGCAGCCGCAAGTCTTTGTAGACGAACACGGCGATGATGAAGGCATACACCGCGCTCATCGCCGCCGCTTCGGTCGGGGTGAAAATGCCGGCGTAGATGCCGCCGAGCACGATGACGATGAGCAGCAGCCCCCACAGGCTTTCGCGCAACGCCTTGAGGCGCTGGCCCCAGGTGGCGCGCGGCAGCCGGGGGTAGCGGCCGCGCCAGGCTTTCCACCATGTGGTTGCGCCCAGCATCGCCGCCAGCAGCAGCCCCGGAATCACCCCAGCCATGAACAGCGCGCCGATCGACGAGTTGGTCGACACCGCGTACATCACCATCACGATCGACGGCGGGATCAGGATGCCCAGGGCCCCCGACGAGGTGATGACCCCGGCGCCGAAGCGCTGCGGAAACCCGGCCTTGACCATCGCCGGAATCAGGATGGAGCCGATGGCCACGACCGTGGCCGGGCTCGACCCGGACACCGCGGCGAACAGCGCGCACGCCATCACCCCGGCCAGCGCCAGCCCGCCGGGCCAGTGGCCGATCATGCTGGTGGCGAACTTGATCATGCGCCTTGCCACCCCGCCGTGGGTGAGAAAGTTGCCGGCCAGGATGAAAAACGGGATCGCCATGATCTCGAACTTTTCGATGCCGGTGAATAGCTTGAGCGCCACCGCCTGGATCGGCACGTCGCTGAACGCGAACAGAAAGCCCAGCACCGTCAGCCCCAGCGCGATGGACACCGGCATGCCGGTGAGCAGCAGCGCCACCAGCAGCGCGAAGATGATCAGCGCGTTCATTGTCCGCCCTCCGCGCCGGTGGGCAGCCGCACGGCGGCAACGGGCCGCGGGTGGATGTTGTCGGTGCGCGGGTCGATGGGCAGCGGCTCATCCAGCCCTTCGACCTCGCCCGGGTCGTGGTGCGGGAGTTCGCCGTCGCGGTTGAAGCGCCACGCCACCTGCAAAAAGCGGTAGCACATCAGCGCCGAGCCCAGCGGAATCGCCAGATACACCACCCACGCCGGCCATTCCAGATCGGGCGTGGTCTGGTCGGTATGGCTTAAGTGCCAGACGAAATTGGCGCCGAACGCCGCGATCACTCCGGTGAACAGCGCACCGGCGAGCAGGCCGAACAGAATCACCGGCTTGCGCCGCTGCGGCGACAGGCGGTTGACCAGCACGTCGACGCCAACGTGGATGCCGGTGCGCACGCCATACGCCGCGCCGAACTTGGCCATCCACACGAACATGAAAATGGTCAGCTCCTGCGCCCAGCTCAGGTTGAGCGACAGCAGCCAGTCCTGCAGACCGGGAATGGCAAACCCTGCGGCATAACGGTGCACCACCGCGACGAAAATCAGCAGAGTCGCCGCGGCCATCAGCGTGCCGATCAGGATTTCTTCCAGCCGGTCGAGGGCGCGGTTGAACAGGGAAAGAGCGCTCATGGTCATCGACCCGATGCGATGAAATCAGGCGGCGCCGGGCCACCACCCGCGCCGCCGCCTCGTTGGTCATGTCGCGCCGCGCGGGCGCGGGCCCTGCCCGCACCCGGCGCACGCGGTGGACTCACAGCTTCTCGGGGTCGAATCCGGTGGCCTTGAACACCTGATCCATCAGCGCCTTGGGCACGCGCGACTGCGCTTCCTTGTACACCGGCACCATGGCCTTTTTCCACGCCAGCCGCTCCGCCGGGGTGAGGGCGACGATCTCGCACTTGCCCGACTTGCGCACGCCTTCGAGCGCCTCGTCGTTGTCCTTCTTGGCGATGCTGTTGGCGAAGTCGGTGGACTCGACCATCGCCTGATCGAGGATTTTGCGGATGTCCGGCGGCAGCCCGTCCCAGAACTTTTTGTTGACGATGACCGCGTAGCCCAGATAGCCGTGCTGGGTCTGGGTCAGGTACTTCTGCACCTCGTAGAACTTCTGGGTGTAGAAGTTCGACGGCGGGTTTTCGGTGCCGTCGACCACCCCGGTCTGCAGCGCCTGATACACCTCGGAAAACGCCATGACCTGCGGGATCGCGCCGATCGCGCGCATCTGCATTTCCAGGATCTTGCTCGACTGGATGCGCATTTTCAGGCCCTTGGCATCAGCCGGGTTTTTCAGCGGCTTGTTGGCGCTCATGTCCTTGAAGCCGTTGTCCCAGTACGCCAGGCCAAGGATGCCCTTGGATTCGAGCTTGCCCAGCAGATCCTTGCCGATCGGGCCCTTGGTGATTTTGTGCAGTTCCTCGTAGTTGTCGAAGATGTACGGCAGGTCGAACAGCTCGAATTCCTTCGCCCCCAGCGGGCCGAACTTGGCCAGCGAGGGCGCCAGCATCTGTACCGAGCCGAGCTGCAGCGCCTCGACTTCTTCTTTGTCCTTGTAGAGCTGGCTGTTGGGGTAGACCTCGACTTTCACCCGCCCCTGGGTGCGCTCCTCGGCGAGCTTTTTGAAATGCTCGGCTGCCTGCCCCTTGGGGGTATTGGGCGCGACCACGTGGCTGAACTTGATGACGATGGGCTGCTGCGCGCGTGCCCACCCGGCCCAGCCGAGCCCCACGCCCAAACCGGCGGCGGCGATGCCTTTGACTGCCTGGCGACGATCCATGATTTCGGTCTCCGTAAGGTTGTATTGAAATGTGTCGTTTTGTGACGGAGCAAAGCATACCCGCGTCCGCGAGGCCGCTGCCTCGGGCGAACCCGAAAACGAAACCGCCCGGCCGGAGCCGGGCGGCGCGCAGGCGAGGGCGCTTTCAGGCGTGTTTGCCGTCACCCTGCGCGCGGCGCAGCTCGCGCGCGTGCTCGTCGGTGCTCTGCTGGATTTTGCGGATGAAAAACCAGATGAAAAAAACGCCCATGCCCAGCAGAAAGACGATCACGCCCAGACTGAGCAGCCCATAATCGGTGCCGAACAGCGCGTCAAAAGCCGAACCCATGATGTTGTCCTCCCGGTTGTCCAAGGTCGTTTGTCCGCAGCATAGGCAGGCGCCCGGATTACGTTTTGATACAGCACAAGAGCCAGTGCCGCAAGTCGCGTCGGCACACCGTTTCGCCGCGCGGAGGCCGAAGTGAGCCACGGCAGCGGGATGCTTGCCATCGTCAGCGCGATCGCGCAGGAACAGTCCGGGCTGCTGGCTGCGCTGCAGGCGCAGCGCATCGTGCACCACGGCGCGCGGCAATACGTGCGCGGCCAGTTGTGGGGACACGAGGTGGTGCTGGTGCAAAGCGGCATCGGCAAAGTCGCTGCCGCGTCGACCGCGACCAGCCTGATCGACACCTTCGGATGCAGCGCGTTGCTGTTCACCGGCGTGGCCGGCGGGCTGGGCGAGGGTGTGCGGGTCGGCGATGTGGTGATCGCCACCGAGTTGCTGCAGCACGACCTCGACGCGCGACCGCTCTATCCCCGCTTCGAGGTGCCCGACACCGGACGCTCGCGCTTTGCCGCCGATGCGCGGCTGCGCCAAGCGCTGACGCAGGCGGCGCAGCAGGTGCTGGCCGGCGCGGCGCCGATCGACGCCCAGACGCGCGCCGAATTCGCGCTGCACGCGCCGCAGGTGCACTGCGGACTGATCGTCAGCGGCGACCAGTTCATCGCTTCGGCGCAGGCCAGCGCCGCGCTGCGCGCGGCGGTGCCCGAGGCGCTGGCGGTGGAAATGGAAGGGGCCGCACTGGCGCAGGTCTGCCACGACCACGGACGGCCGTTTGCGCTGCTGCGCACCGTGTCCGACCGCGCCGACGACAGCGCGCACCACGACTTTCCGCGCTTCATCGACCGCGTGGCCAGCGCCTACAGCTTTGCGCTGGTGCACGCGCTGCTGGGCGGCGGTTTGCTCCCCTCAGCGCGCTAGCGCGGCCACCGACTGCGGCAGGTCGAGCACGTCGGTGAACAATCCATCGACGCCGAGCGCGAGCAGCCGCGCCGCGGCTGCCGCTTCGTTGACGGTGTAGCAACGCAGCTTCAGCCCAGCGGCGTGCACCGCGCCGACGACCTCGGCGTTGACCTGCCGCCAGTCAGTGTGCAGCGCTTGTCCGCGCAGGCTGAGCGCAGCGTCGATAGCGGGCGGCGCGTAGGTTTCGACCAGAAACGCCAGCGGCAGATCGGCCCGCGCCGCATCCAGCGCCGCGCGTGCGGCCTGCAGTGCCGGCAGCGAAAACGACGACAGCAACGGCACGGGCGCCTGCGGATGCTGCGCCGCCCATTGCGCTGCGCGCTGCGCCACCGCCTGCCCAGTCGCCTCGTCCTGCCCCGGGTTGGGTTTGATTTCGAGGTTCAGCCACACGCCGTGCCGCGCGGCAAAGTCGAGCACGCCGTCGAGCGAAGCCGGTGGCTCGCCGGCAAAGCGCTTGCCGTGCCAGCTGCCGGCGTCGACGAGTTGCAGGTTTTCCCAGCGCCACGGCGCGGCCGGGCCACGCGCGTCGGTGGTGCGATCCAGGGTGTCGTCGTGCAGCAGCCAGAGCACGCCGTCGGCGCTGAGCTTGACGTCGCATTCAAACGCGCGGAATCCCGCGTCGAACCCGGCCGCGAACGCCGCCAGGGTGTTCTCCGGCGCGGCGCGGCCGCCGCCGCGGTGCGCAATCCAGCAGCTATCCAAGGGCGTGTGCGTTTTCATTGCGGGAGCGTGTTGCTGCAAAGCCGCGCATCATGCCCCAGCTCGATGACACAACCGCCCGCCCGAGAGCGCGGATTCAGGCCGTCTTGCGCGCTGCCTTCTTGGCCGCAGACTTCGCCGCCGGCCTGGCTGCGCGCGGCTCGAACTCGAAGCCGATCTTGCCGCCGGGCTGCTTGACCAGAAAGGCCTTGAACTTGCGCTTGGTGCGCGCGGAAACGAAGCCATCGAGCAGGTCGGTGCGGCCCTCGGCCAGCAGTTTGCGCATCTGCTCGGGCTCGACCGGCTGCTGCAGGATGATCTTGCCGCTGCGGAAATCGCAGGTCGGCGCGGCGCCCACGCTGTGCTCGCACACATAGGCGTTGCCAGCGTCATACACCGCGCCGCCGCACTTCGGGCAGGCGCCCAGCGGTTGCTGGCCGGAAAAGTCCGGCGCCTCGCCGCCTTCGCCGCCCGCCTTGGCCTCGCCAAAATCGAATTCGAGTTTCCACTGTCCGTTGCCGCCCTCGCGCACCAGCTTGAGCTCGGCGGCGAATGGCCGCCCAATTTTGCTGCGAAAGCCCGTCAGCGGCCCGAGGTGCTTGTCGCGCAGCAACTGCTCGACCTCGGCCAGCTCGAAGCTGCGCCCGCCCGGGTGCTTGCCAATCGAAAAGTCGCACTGGGTGCAGGCGTAGCGGTGGTAGTTTTCCTTGACCACGCCGCCGCAGTTGGGGCAAGGCGTGTGCAGCGTCGCGTAGTCGCCGGGCACGGTGTCGCGGTCGAACTCCTTGGCGCGGCGCACGATGGTTTCGGTCATGCCGGCGATTTCGCGCATGAACTGCTCGCGGGTGATCTGCCCGCGCTCCATCTGCGCCAGCTTGTACTCCCAGCCGCCGGTGAGCTCGGGCTTGGTCAGCTCCTCGACCTGCAGCCCGCGCAGCAGGGTCATCAGCTGAAAGGCCTTGGCGGTGGGGATGAGCTCGCGGCCTTCGCGCAGCATGTAGTTTTCCGCCAGCAGCCCTTCGATGATCGCCGCGCGGGTGGCCGGCGTGCCCAGCCCCTTGCCCGACATCGCCTCGGCCAGGTCTTCGTCCTCGACCAGCTTGCCGGCGTTTTCCATTGCCGACAGCAAGGTCGCTTCGGTGTAGCGCGCCGGCGGCCGGGTTTTGAAGGGCTTGACCTCGACGCTGTCGGCGCGCACCGCATCGCCCTCGTTTACCGGTGGCAGGTTGGCGTCGGCCCCCTGCTCTTCCTTGCCGTAGATTTCCAGCCAGCCCGGCTTGACCAGGATCTTGCCTTCGGTCTTGAACTGCTCCTTGCCGACCGTGCTGATGCGGGTGGTCAGCAGGTATTCGGCTGCCGGGTAGAACACGGCGAGAAAGCGCCGCACCACCAGGTCGTACAGCTTGGCTTCGGCCTCGGACAGTGAGCCCGGCGCCTGGGTGGTGGGGATGATCGCGAAGTGGTCGGACACTTTGCTGTTGTCGAACACCCGCTTGTTCGGCCGGATGTAGCCCTCGTCCAGCGCGCGGCGGGCAAAGGGCGCGGCCGCGCCGCCGGCATCGGCCAGCGCCTGCGCGGTGGCGCGCGCCACGTTCACATAATCCTCGGGCAGCGCGCGCGAGTCGGTTCGCGGGTAGGTCAGCACCTTGTGCTTTTCGTACAGCGCCTGCGCCAGCGCCAGCGTGGTCTTGGCGGAAAAGCCAAACCGCCCGTTGGCCTCGCGCTGCAGGGACGTGAGGTCGAACAGCGCGGGCGACAGCTGCGTCGACGGCTTGGACTCGTCGCGCACCTGCGCGGCTTGCCCGCTGCTCGCGGCGGCAATCGCCTCAGCGCGCGCCTTGTCCCACAGCCGCTCGGCGCGCGCCTCGGCGTCGTCGCCCTTCTTGAACGCGGGGTCGAACCAGCGGCCGGTGTAGGTGCCTGCCGGCGCGGCGAAGGTGGCATGCACCTCGAAGTAGTCGCGCGGCACATGCTTGCGGATCTGCTCCTCGCGCGCGACGACGATGGACAGCGTGGGCGTCTGCACCCGGCCGACCGGGGTGAGGAAAAACCCGCCGTCCCTGGAGTTGAACGCGGTCATCGCCCGCGTGCCGTTGATGCCGACCAGCCAGTCCGATTCGCTGCGGCTGCGCGCGGCGTCGGCCAGCGGACGCATCTGCTCGTCGCTGCGCAGCTGCGCGAAGCCGTCACGGATGGCCTGCGGGGTCATCGACTGCAGCCACAGCCGCTGCACCGGCTTGTTCAGCGGCTTGCCGCCTTCGGCATATTGCAGGATCAGGCGGAAGATCAGCTCGCCCTCGCGCCCGGCGTCGCAGGCGTTGACCAGGGTGGTGACGTCCTTGCGCTTGATCAGCCTGACCACTGCGGCCAGCCGCCCCTTGGTCTTGTCGATCGGGTCGAGGTCAAACCGCGGCGGAATCACCGGCAGGTGGGCGAAACTCCATTTGCCGCGCTTGACCTCGAACTCCTCGGGCGCCTTGATTTCCACCAGATGGCCGACCGCCGAAGTCACCACGTACTGGGGGTTCTCGAAATACTCGTCGTGCTTGTCGAACTTGCCCGACTGCGGGGTGAGGGCGCGCACGATGTCCTGTGCGACGCTGGGCTTTTCGGCGATGACCAGGGTTTTGCCGGTGGGTGCTGCGCTTGAGCTCATAAAAACGGTTCAGAGAAATTTGGCGATCGCAGCCACGTCTTCCGGGAACATCTCGCCCGACTCGGCCAGCACCACCTTGCCGTCGCGGCCGATGACAATGGTCACCGGCAGCCCGGGCGGCTTGGGAATGGCGCGCGACAGCTCCTTGGACATCCACGCCACCGGGAAGGTGTAGCCGCGCTCCTTGACCACCGGCGGCACCTCGGCAGCCTTTTTGTCGATCGACAGCGCCAGCACTTCGAGCCCGCGACTGCGCTCCTTTTCATACAGCGCCTGCACGTGAGGAAGCTGCCGCTTGCAGAATGGGCAGGTCGTCGACCAGTACTCGACTACTACGACCTTGCCGGCCCAGTTCTTGGTGTGCAGGGTCTTGCCGTCGATCAGTTCGATGGTTGCCGGCAGCGCGAAAGTGCCGCCCACGCTGGGCAGCGGCGGCGCGCTGCTGCTTTGCGCCCAGGCGGGCACGGCGGCAGCGGCCAGCGCGGCGGCCGCCAGTTGCAATGAGGTGCGACGAGTGCAGTTCATCATGATGCAGTCTCCCTAGAATCTCCTTTGGATCGGTGGTCGCTTCGCGGGTGTTCCGCGGCGGCTCTTGTCTTTTTCTACTTTAACCCCTTTGCCGCGAAGCGATCGCCCGCGCGATCGCCGCCCCAGCACTGCCCTTGCACCGCCCATGCCCAAGCGCCCCGCCGCTCCCGCCGTGCCCCCCGCACCCGCCTCCGGACCGTACACCGAGGTTCGCGACTCCCCGATACACGGCAAAGGCGTGTTCGCCCGCCGCTCCATCCGCGCCGGCCAGCGGGTGCTGGAATACAAAGGCGAGCGCATCGACTGGGACGAAGCCCTGCGCCGCCACCCGCGCGACCCGGCCGAGCCCTTCCACACTTTCTATTTCTCGCTGGACGACGGCACGGTGATCGACGGCGGTGTCGGCGGCAACAGCGCACGCTGGATCAACCACTCCTGCGCGCCCAACTGCGAGGCGCAGCTCATCGGCGGGCGGGTGTTCATCGAAGCGCTGCGCGACATCGCCCCCGGCGAGGAACTGAATTACGACTACGGCCTGGAGCTCGACGCCCGCTATACGCCCAAGGTCAAGCGCGACTACGCCTGCCGCTGCGGCGCGCCGAACTGCCGCGGCACCCTGCTCGCGCCGAAAAAGCGCCGCCGCTGAAACCTCCCGCGCTATGCCGGCCCCGCCCTCCGCGCTCCGAAACGCAGCCGCGCCCTCGGCCACCCCGCCACGCCACGCGTGCGCTGCGGCCGACCCCACCGGGCCGCTGCGCGAG
>CAYMDM010000008.1:0-61565 GCA_964389235.1 uncultured Burkholderiaceae bacterium | reverse complement strand
CCGAGACGGATGGGTTTGAGGGTACCGCGGCGCTCCAGCCGCCACAGGGTGGTGCGAGAGACGCACAGAAAGGCTTGCGCTTGATCGCCGCTGGCTAGACCAAGGGGTTGCGTCGGTTCGCTGACGGGTGCGGTCATGGGCTCCTCGCGGAACCCGCGGCACGTGCGGGCGGTGAACGGGTTATCTCCATGCGGGTCGAGCCGGTGGCGCCAAACCTTGCTCAGCGCCACCCGTTCGACCTGGCCTTGCGGCCTCCTCGAAAATAGCCCGTGCGCCCGGCGAAATATTGCGCACTGCACCTGAAGCGCGTGCCTCGCTTCGGTGTGGTGAAGGAATTTTTCTTCAATTTCTTCCTCGCATCTCAAAATGCAAGCCCTGCGCGTTGCGAATTTGCAACACCCGCCAGCCCCACCCCTGTTTTGTGGACGGATTTGTGGACGCGAGAAGTTGTAGAAAGAAGAATATTATTTAAATCAATGACTTATCTGTTGTGCGTGGCGGAGAGAGGGGGATTCGAACCCCCGAAGGGCTATTCACCCTTACACGCTTTCCAGGCGTGCGACTTAAACCACTCATCCATCTCTCCGGCAACCGGAAATCATACCAGCCCGCGCGGAGGCGACCGCCGCCGCGCCCGCGCGGGCGCGTGGAAGATCAATGGTCGACGGGTCAGTGATTGCGGGCGAGTTGTTCGAGGATCGCGGGGTTTTCCAGCGTGGAAGTGTCCTGCGTCACGGCTTCGCCTTTGGCCAGGGAGCGCAGCAGCCGGCGCATGATCTTGCCCGAGCGGGTTTTGGGCAGGTTGTCGCCAAAGCGGATGTCCTTCGGCTTGGCGATCGGGCCGATTTCCACGCCGACGTGAGCGCGCAGTTCTGAGGCGATTTTCACGGCCTCATCGCCCTCCGGCAGGGTGCGTTTGAGCACGACAAAGGCGCAGACGGCCTCGCCGGTAATCTCGTCAGGTCGGCCGACGACCGCGGCTTCGGCCACCAGCGGGTGCGACACCAGCGCGGACTCGATTTCCATCGTGCCCATGCGATGGCCCGAGACGTTGAGCACGTCGTCGATGCGGCCGGTGATGGTGAAGTAGCCGTCATTGGCATCGCGGATCGCGCCGTCGCCAGCCAGGTAGTAGCCGCGCAGTTCGTCGGGGTAATAGCTTTTCTTGAACCGCTCAGGGTCGCCCCAGATGGTGCGGATCATCGCCGGCCACGGTTTTTTGATCACCAGAATGCCGCCGGTACCCCAGGGCACGTCGTGCCCGGTTTCGTCGACCACTTCGGCCGCGATACCCGGCAGCGGCAAAGTGCAGGAGCCGGGTACCATCGGCGTGGCGCCGGGCAGCGGGGTGATCATGTGGCCGCCGGTTTCGGTCTGCCACCAGGTGTCGACGATCGGGCAGCGACCGCCGCCGATGTTTTCGTAGTACCACTCCCACGCGGCCGGGTTTATCGGCTCGCCAACGGTGCCGAGGATGCGCAGGCTGTCGAGCTTGTAGTTGCGCGGGTGCACCGCGGGCTGGGTTTCGGCTGCCTTGATCAGGGAGCGGATGGCCGTGGGTGCGGTATAGAACACACTGACCTTGTGCTGTTCGATCATTTTCCAGAACCGCCCGGCGTCCGGGTAGGTGGGCACGCCTTCGAACATCAGCTCGGTCGCGCCGCAGGCCAGCGGGCCGTAGGCGATGTAGGTGTGGCCGGTGACCCAGCCGATGTCCGCGGTGCACCAGAACAGATCGTCGGGCCGGATGTCGAAGGTCCACAGCATGGTCAGCTTGGCCCACAGCAGGTAGCCGGCGCTGGAATGCTGCACGCCCTTGGGTTTGCCGGTCGAGCCGGAGGTGTAGAGCAGGAACAGCGGATGCTCGGCGTCGACCCACTCCGGCGGGCAATCGGCGCTTTGCTTGTCGGCCAGTTCGTGCATCCACAGGTCGCGCGGAGCATTGAACGCGACGGCGGCATTGCCGGTGCGGCGGTACACCACCACATGCCGCACGGTGTCGCAACCGCCCATGGCGAGCGCCTCGTCGACGATGGCCTTGAGCGGCAGCGACTTGCCGCCGCGCCGCTGCTCGTCGGCGGTGAGCACCAGCACCGCGCCAGCGTCCTTGATGCGGTCGTGCAGCGCCTGCGCGGAGAAACCGCCGAACACCACCGAGTGGGTGGCGCCGATACGGGCGCACGCCTGCATCGCGACCACGCCCTCGATCGACATCGGCATGTAGATCACCACCCGGTCGCCGGCCTTCACGCCCAGTGATTTCAGCCCGTTGGCGAAACGGCCCACGCGATCGAGCAGCGCGGCGTAGCTGATGCGGGTGACCGTTCCGTCATCCGCCTCGAACACGATCGCGGTCTTGTCACCACGGCCGGCCTGCACATGCACGTCCAGGCAGTTGTGGGAGACGTTGATGCGACCGTCGGCAAACCATTTGTAGAACGGAGCCTGGCTGTCGTCCAGGGTCTGAGTGAACGGCTTGTGCCAGTGCAGATGCTCGCTCGCCAGGCGTGCCCAGAAGGCCGTATGGTCGGCCTCGGCCTCGGCGCACAGCGCGCGGTAGGCGTCCATGCCGGAAATGCGCGCGCCTTTGACCGCGGCCTCGCTGGGGTAATACACCTTGCGCTCGTGCGGATGGGGGGTCGTGTCGCTCATCGGGGGTCTCCTGTGTTGTGGTGCTGGGTGCGTCCGGCCGCCGGCGGGCTAAGCCATTGCGGCAGTTGAATTTTGCGCTCTTACACAGCGCTGACGCGTGCTTTTGTCCCGACGCTCAAGGTAGCGGGCGCCGCAGGGGCGCTGCCTAGAATGCCGGCGCAGCGGCGCGCCCGCGTGCCCGAGCCCTCCCCGCCCGACGAACCCTCATCCGGAGATCGACTCGCCATGGATCACCCCCCGGCCAAGCCCGCCCTTCCGTCCATTCCGCGCCTGCTGTTCATGAGCCGCTGGCTGCAGCTGCCGCTTTACGTCGGACTGATACTCGCGCTGGGCGTGTACGTGTTTCATTTCTGGGTCGAACTGATCGACCTGATCGGCGCCGCCGCAGGCAACCAGACCGCGCTGGCGCACCTGCTCGAAGCGGTAGCGGTGCGCAACCCGCTGCCGCCCGAAGGCGCGGCGGCCGCCGCCGCGGCGGCGGCGCACGCCAGCCCGCCTAAGCTCACCGAGACCACCATCATGCTGGTGGTGCTCAGCCTGATCGACGTGGTGATGATTGCCAACCTGCTGATCATGGTCATCGTCGGCGGCTACGAAACCTTCGTGTCGCGCATGTACCTCGAAGGCCATCCTGATCAGCCGGAATGGCTATCGCACGTCAACGCCTCGGTGCTCAAGGTCAAGCTGGCGATGGCCATCATCGGCATTTCCTCCATCCACCTGCTGCGCACCTTCATCAACGCCGACGCCTACAGCGTCAAGGCGCTCGTGGCGCAGACCAGCATCCACGTGGTGTTTCTGCTGTCGGCGCTGGCCATTGCCTACACCGACCGGGTGATGACCCGCACCATGCAGATCGGCCACGCGCAGGACAACGTGCCCGAGCACTGAACACGCCTCGCCCAGCGGCCCGGCATCCGGGCCGCTTTTCACACCAACAACACACTAAACACACCGTTCACACCGACCATGACCACCACCATCCGCGCCGCCGACCTGCGCGAAAGCATCTCCGCCGCGCTGCAATACATCAGCTACTACCACCCGGCCGACTACATCGCCCACCTGGCGCGCGCCTACGCGCGCGAGCAGTCGCCCGCGGCGAAGGACGCCATCGCCCAGATCCTCACCAACAGCCGGATGTGCGCGATCGGCCACCGCCCGATCTGCCAGGACACGGGCATCGTCAACGTGTTCGTCGATCTGGGCGTCGATGTGCGACTGGAGGGTTTCGACGACGGGATGGAGGCGGTGATCAACGCCGGGGTGCACGACGCCTACACCCACCCGGACAACCCGCTGCGCGCCTCGGTGCTCGACGACCCGATCTTTGCCCGCAAGAACACCGGCGACAACACCCCGGCGGTGGTCAACGTGCGCCTCGTGCCGGGCGACAAGCTGGCGTTCACCGTTGCTGCCAAGGGCGGCGGCAGCGAGAACAAAAGCAAGCTCATCATGATGAACCCCAACGACTCGATCGAAGACTGGGTGCTGCAGACCGTGCCGACGATGGGCGCGGGCTGGTGCCCGCCGGGCATGCTCGGCATCGGCGTCGGCGGCACCGCGGAAAAGGCCATGCTGCTGGCCAAGGAAGCGCTGATGGAGCCGATCGACATGAGCGAGCTGCTCGCCCGCGGGCCGCAGAACAAGCTGGAGGAAATGCGCATCGCGCTGTTTGAGAAAATCAACGCGCTGGGCATCGGCGCGCAGGGGCTGGGCGGGCTGACCACGGTGCTCGACGTCAAGATCAAGACCGCCCCCTGCCACGCCGCGAGTAAGCCGGTGGCGCTGATTCCGAACTGCGCCGCCACCCGCCATGCGCATGTCGTGCTCGACGGCAGCGGCCCGGTCTACCTCGACCCGCCGTCGCTCGACCTCTGGCCCGACGTCAACTGGCAGCCCGATTACGCCAAGAGCCGCCGCGTCAACCTCGACACCCTCAACCGCGAGGAGGTGGCGAGCTGGCAGCCGGGCGAAACGCTGCTGCTCTCAGGTGAGTTGCTCACTGGCCGCGACGCAGCGCACAAGCGCATCGCCGACCTGCTGGCGCGCGGCGAAACACTGCCGGTGGACTTCAGCAACCGGGTGATTTATTACGTCGGCCCGGTCGACCCGGTACGCGACGAAGTCGTCGGCCCGGCCGGCCCGACCACCGCGACGCGCATGGACAAGTTCACCGAGATGATGCTGGCGCAGACCGGGTTGATCGCAATGATCGGCAAGGCCGAGCGCGGCCCGCAGGCGATCGAGGCCATCCGCAAACACGGCAGCGCCTACCTCATGGCCGTCGGCGGCGCCGCCTACCTGGTGGCCAAGGCGATCAAGGCTGCGCGCGTGGTCGCGTTCGAGGATCTGGGCATGGAGGCGATCTACGCCTTTACCGTGCAGGACATGCCGGTGACCGTTGCGGTCGACGCCCGCGGCACTTCGGTGCACCAGACCGGCCCGGCGCAGTGGCGCGCGCGCATCGCCGGCGTGCCGGTGGCCGTGGCCTGACTGTTTCTCGCGCCGCGCCCCCGCCGCTTTCCTTTGCATGGCCGACCCGCAGCGCCTCGACCTCACCCGCTGCCCGCTTTGCGGCCAGCCCAACGCCTGCGCGATGGCGGCCGGCTCGCCGGGCGACTGCTGGTGCACCCAGGTGCGCATCGGCGCCGAGCTGATCGACCGCATCCCCGCCGACGACCGCGGTCGGGCCTGCGTCTGTGCCAACTGTGTCCAGGCCGCTGAAGCCGCGCCGAATCCGTCCGCAGCAAAAGCCGCCCCGCCGTCGATCGGCGTATTCGACTCCGGCCTGGGCGGGCTGACGGTGCTGCGGGCGCTGCACGCCGCGCTGCCCGGCGCTCCCCTGGTCTACGTCGCCGATTCGGCGCACGCGCCCTACGGCGAAAAGGACGACGCCTTCATCACCAAGCGCGCCCGGTTCATCACCCGCTGGCTGCTGGCGCAAGGCGCGGGGCTGATCGTCGTCGCCTGCAACACCGCCACCGCCGCGTCGATTGCCGCGTTGCGCGCCGAGTTCGCTGTGCCTTTCGTCGGGCTGGAGCCAGCGATCAAGCCCGCGCTGGCCGCTGGCTTCCGGCGCATCGGGGTCATGGCGACCCCGGCGACGCTGCGCAGCGACAAGTTCGCCGCGCTGCTGCAGGCCAGCGGCGACGCCGCGCGCGTGCTGCCGCAACCCTGCCCCGGGCTGGCTGCGGCCATCGAGCGCGGCGATCCACAGTCGCCCGAACTCGCGCAAGCCGTGCAGACGTTCTGCGCCCCGTTGCGCGCCGCCGGCTGCGACGCCGTGGTGCTGGGTTGCACCCACTACCCGCTGGTGGCCGAGCAGATCCGCGTCGCCATCGGCGCAGAAGTCCCGCTGATCGACAGCGCCGACGCCGTCGCGCGGCAGGCCGTGCGACTATGGCCGCATCCGCCCCTGCCCGCCCGGCCCGCACCGCGGCTGTTCACCAGCGGTGACGTGGCACTGCTCGCGCGCATGGCCGAGCGCTGCGGCCTGCCCCACGCCACCGTCGGGGCCTGGGACGCGCTCTGAGCCGGGCCCGACGCGCTGCCCGGCGCGGCATTGCCTGCGCAGATGAACCGTCCGCCCTGCAAGCCCGCGGGGATACGCCGACAATCTCTGGCACTCTGCCGCAGCTCCTCGCTGCGGCCCTCACTTTGCCCCCCTGTGTCATGAGCTCCACACTTTTTTCGCCCCTCTCCCTGGGCCCCTTGACCCTGCGCAACCGCATCGTCATCAGCCCGATGTGCCAGTACAGCGCCATCGACGGCTGCGCCACGGCCTGGCATCGCACCCACCTCGGCCAGCTTGCGCAAAGCGGTGCCGGGCTGCTGTTCATCGAAGCCACCGCAGTCGAGCCGATCGGCCGCATCACGCCGGGCTGCCTCGGTCTGTATTCCGAGCAAAACGTCTCTGCGCTGCGCAGCGTGCTCGACGACATCCGCACGTTCAGCGACATGCCCATCGGCATCCAGCTTGCGCACGCCGGCCGCAAAGCCTCCAGCGCCAAGCCCTGGGATGGCGGGCAACAGCTCCGGTCCGAGCAGGGCGGCTGGGACACGGCAGCGCCCTCCCCGCTGCCGCACGCCCCCGGCGAAGCCGCGCCGCAGCAGCTTGACGCGGCAGGTCTGGCGCGCGTGCGCGATGCGTTTGCGCGCGCCGCCCGGCATGCCGCCGACCTTGGGCTGCAGGCGGTGGAGCTGCACTGCGCGCACGGCTACCTGCTGCACGAGTTTCTCTCCCCGTTGTCCAACCAGCGCGACGATGCCTACGGCGGCGCACTGCCCAACCGGCTGCGTTTTCCGCTCGAAGTGTTCGACGCCGTGCGCGCCGCGCTGCCGCCGTCGATTCCGCTGGGTGTGCGGGTGTCGGCGACCGACTGGGTGGCCGGCGGCTGGGATCTGGAACAGACCCTGCACCTGGCCGCGGCGCTGAAATCGCGCGGCTGCGACTGGATCGACGTGTCTTCGGGCGGGGTATCGCCCGCGCAGCAGATTCCACTCGGCCCGGGCTACCAGGTGCCGCTGGCGCAGGCGGTGCGCGCGGCGAGCGGGCTGCCGA
Source organism: uncultured Burkholderiaceae bacterium (assembly GCA_964389235.1). Taxonomy (GTDB): domain Bacteria; phylum Pseudomonadota; class Gammaproteobacteria; order Burkholderiales; family Burkholderiaceae_C; genus Thiomonas. Next base: position 54,349 of record CAYMDM010000008.1, on the reverse strand, counting down.
CGATTGCCGTCGGGCTGATCACCGAGCCGGCGCAGGCCGAAACCATCGTCACCACCGGGCAGGCCGATCTGGTTGCGCTGGCGCGAGCGATGCTGTGGAACCCGCGCTGGCCCTGGCAAGCCGCGGCCGCGCTGGGCGCGCAGGTGCAGGCCCCGCCGCAATACTGGCGCAGCGAACCGCGCGGGCTTCGCGGCGTTTTCGCCGGTGCGCAAATCGGTCAGCGCTGAGGCCGGTAGACCTGGCCGCCGGTACTCGCTTTCCCGCCAGCCGGCTGCGCCTGGCGTCGTCGCCGGCGCGCAAGGCAGGACACACTTTGATCGCTCTTTGCGCCTGGTCAGACCGAGTCCCGCAGCCCTCGATCGGCGGCGGCGACGGCGCGCAAACCGTCTGAGCCACGTAGCGGCCGCCCGCCCCCTCGCGGCCGTGGGCTCGGCGAGACGGATGCCGACGGGGCGATCGGGTGCCGCGCGGGCACTCTCCCTGCGCTCGGGCGCTACCTCGGCGTTTGCGCCGCGACAAGCCGCGCTCGTTGCATATCGACGCGCCCAGTCAGCGTCTTTCGCCGAGCAGAACCCGCTGCCGCCCCCCCCTTCAGGACGAACTTTGGGGTCACGATCGCGGTTTGTGACCGCAGTCACCCACATATCTCGATTTCTGCAACTGGCCGATTGCGAATTGCGATTCGTCAAAACCCTGCCCCCATCCGGTTCCGATACTCCCGACAGTAACACTTTGTCGCGTTTTGCAACATCCGGGCGCATGGCGCGTCCAGACAAGGAGCGGAAATGGATTGGGTCGGGTTGTATCCCACCTGGTACGAGCCAGGGCTGGGCAGCGGGTGGATCGTCGCGGTCATCGCGACCATCCACGTGCTGGCGTCGCACACCTCGGTCGGGGCGGCGCTGCTGTTTGCGTATCTGGCGGTCCTCGCCTACCGCCGCAACCAGCCGCAACTGCTGGACTACATCAAAAAGTACGGCCTGTTCCTGCTGATTTTCTCTTACGTGATCGGGTCCATCACCGGCCCGGGCATCTGGTATTCGACCACCGTGGCCAGCCCGCGCGGCATTTCGGCGCTGATCCACAGCTTTGTGTGGAAGTGGGCGACCGAGTGGGTGTTCTTTGTCATCGAGGTCGTCGGCGTCTACCTCGTGGTCTATCTGGTCGGCCGGGTCGATCAGCGCACGCACATGCGCATTGCGGTGATTTTCGGCATGGCCTCGTACACGACGATGCTGATCATCCTCGGCATCCTGTCGTTCATGATGTGGCCGGGCAAGCCCGAGTGGTACACCGAGGGCGGCTACCTCAACGGCTTTTACGGCGCCAACACCTTCGCCCAGCTGGCGATGCGCACCGCATTCATGTTCACGATGACCGCGGTGGTCGGCGGCATCGTCGCCGCGCGCATTCAGGAGCCTGCGCTCAAGCGCGAGATTTCACGCAAGCTGGCGTGGCTGGGCATTGCCTCGACGCTGATCGGCGCCGCGCTGTTCCAGTGGTATCTGCGCACCCTGCCCGATACCGCACACCTGGTGATGGACAACCGCCTGCCGGCTTACTTCCAGCCCGCGCTGCTGACGGTGCTGGCCGGCATCCTCGCCTATTTTGTGATGACCCTGATTTCGCAGCGCAACCTGGTCGTCTGGGGTGCGTCGACGGCGACCGTGGCCATCCTGGTGCTCGGGCTGTGGCCGGAGGAGGTCGCCCGCGAATCCATCCGCAAACCTTGGGTCGCCGGGCAATACGTGTATTCCAACCAGATCATCGGCCGCGACGTGCCGGGGCTGGGCATCCGCAGCGAAATCCCGCGCATCGAATCGCACGGACTGCTGCGCACCCAGGTGTTCGTGCCCGACAGCCTGCGCGAAGTGACCCCGCAAAACATGCTGCAGGTCGGGCAGTCGCTGGCGCTCACCACCTGCTCCAACTGCCATTCGCTGTCGGAAACCGGCATGCGGCCGCTGCACCGCTACTTCGGCGGCACGCAGGACGTCGCCGCGGTGCAGGGCTATCTGCTCGGCGCCCTGTCGACTGGCGCGACACTTTACATGCCGCAGATTCCGCTCAAGCCCGAAGAGGCCGAGGCGCTGGCCACGTTCATCGTGCACCTGAAGCAGCCGCAGGCCGCGCTCGCTTACATCCATCGCAAGGCCGATCTGGCGCGCACGCAGCCGCAGGCCGAGTACCGCGTTGTCGAGGAGGTGCGCTGAAATGAACGCCGAAATGCTTTATGCGCTGCGCGACGTCGCTGGCGTGCCTTCGCACCCGCTGCTGTTCCTGCTGCTCGGGGTCGTGACCTTTGCGCTGCACATCGGCGCGGTTCAGGTGATGCTGGGCAGCGCCGCGCTGGTGTTGTTCAACGCCTTCAGCGCCGACTCGATGCGCCGGCGGCTGGCCGCGGCGATGCTGTCCACCGCCAAGATCGCGGTATCCGTCGCGGTGGTGCTCGGTGTGGCGCCGCTGCTGTTCGTGCAGGTGGTGTACGACCCGTTCTGGTACACCAGCAACGTGCTGTCGGCGTGGTGGGCGATCGGCTTCATCGTGCTGCTGATCCTGGGGTATCTCGCGCTGTATGTGTTCTACGGCCGCAACCATCATCTGGCCGATGCGCGTACCCCCGCGCGCAGCGGCTGGGCGATGGTCGCCGCGCTCGCGCTGTTCCTCGTCGTGGGCTTCATCATGCATGTGCTCACGCAGCAGATGCTCAGCCCTGAAAAATGGCTGCAGTGGTATGCGCCGGGCGGGGTGATCGAGCCCAGCGGCCGCCGCATCCACGACTACAACCTCTGGCGCTACGCGTTTTTCATCGCCCTGTCGGCCCCGGTGACCGGCGCCTGGCTGCTCGCCTACCGCCGCTACCTCGCTGCTGGCCACCGCACTGAGGCCGCTTATCTGCAATGGGTCGATGCGCTGGCGCGCCGGCTGCTGCTCGCCGGCGGCGCGGTGGCGCTGGTGCTGCTGGCCGGCTGGATGATGACGTTGCCTGCGGCGCTGGCCGGGTTCGCCGCCTCGCCAGTGGTGCTGCTCAGCGCTGTGCTGCTGCTGGCCGTGGTGGCGTTGCCCTGGCTGCTTGGCGCGCGCACCCTCAACACGTCGCTGGGCTACGCCCCGCTGGCGCTGGGCGTGGTGGCCCTGATCGCCGTCGGCGCGCTGCGCGAGGTGCTGCGCTACAGCGTGCTGCAAGGCGTGCACGGCTACGACCCGCTGGACTACACCGTGCATGTGGACTGGTACAGCACCGTGCTGTTCTTCAGCACCTTCGCGCTGATCGGCGGCATCACCCTCGCCTATTTCCTCACCATCGCCTGGAAGGTCGGCCACACGCCGGCCGGGCGCGTCTACACCCCATCGCCCGCGGTGGATCGGCTGGGCACTGCAGCAATCTGGCTGATCGGCCTGTGGATCGTGCAGTACTTCGCGATCGGCCTGTATGTCTGGGCACGGTGACGCACCACAGGAGAGACCCATGTTCCGTTCCCTGTCCCTTTGTTTGCTGACCGGCCTGCTGGCCGCGCTGCCTGCCGCCTGGGCCGCACCGACCACAACCACCGCCAAGGCCACACCCGCGGTGGCTGCGCAAACTTCTTTGCCACCCGGCCCGAAAGCCCCGCCCAGCGGCGCGGCAATGGCCGCCACCTGCGCCGGCTGCCACGGCACCGAAGGCCGCATCCACAACGCCGCGTTCATGCCGCTGGCGGGCATGCCGGTCGATCAGTTCGTGCGCGCGATGCGCGACTTTCGCAGCGGTGCCCGTCCGTCGACGCTGATGGGCCATGTCGCGCAAGGATTCAGCGACGAAGAAATCGACGCGATGGCACGCTATTTCGCCGCCATCCCTCTCGACCAAGGAGCAGCACGATGACATCGAACTTTGTTCCCCACCGTCGCCGCCTGCTGCTGGCCGCCGGCAGCGCCGCTGCGCTCGCCGCCGCGCCGAGCCTCGTGCGCGCGCAGGCTTCGGCACATGTGGTGATCGTCGGCGGCGGCGTCGGCGGCGCGACCGCGGCCAAATACCTGCGGCTGTTCGACCCCAAGGTGCGCGTGACCCTGATCGAAAAAAACCCGCTCTACCTGCGCCCCTATGGTTCGAGCGAAGTGCTCAACCAGCACGTGCGCATGCAGGATCTGGAAGTGCGTTACGACGCGCTGCAAAGCAAATATGGCGTGCGCTGCGTGTTCGATGCCGCGGTCGCGCTCGACCCGGTGGCACGCACCGTGCGCACCGCCGGCGGCCAGACCATCGGCTACGACAAACTCATCGTCTCCCCCGGCATTTCGCTGCGTTATGACAGCTTGCCCGGGCACAGCGAAGCGCTAGCCGAGACCGTCGCGCCTGCAGCGTGGATTCCGGGCGCGCAGACCGCGCTGCTGGCACGGCAGCTCCAGACCATGCGCGCAGGCGGCACCTTCGTTCTGGTCGCCCCGCCCAACCCCTACCGCTGCCCGCCTGGGCCATACGAGCGCGCCGCGCTGATGACCGAATGGTTCCAGCGCCATAACCCGCGCGCCAAGGTCATCATCCTCGACCCCAAGGACAGCTTCGTCACCGATGAAACGGCCATGCTCGGCTGGAACCGCCTATACGGGTACCAGCCGCCGGCCGAATACCGCGCCAAGATCAAGGCCGAACTCAAGCCCGCCAGCACGCCGAGCATCATCGAATGGGTGCCGGCCAAAGCCGGCGGCACCCCGCAGCGTTTCGACGCCAAGACCCTGACCGTGCACACCGCAGGCGGCGCGGTCAAGGCCGACGTGGTCAACATCATCCCGGCGATGAGCGCCGGCCGCGTCGCGTTCGACTTTGGTCTCACCGATGCCAGCGGCTTCTGCCCGGTCCACCGGCTGAACTTTGAATCCACCGTGCACAAGGACGTGCATGTGATCGGCGACGCCAGCATCGCCGACGCGATGCCCAAGAGCGGCTTCTCGGCCAACACCCAGGCCAAATGGGTGGCGCGGGTGATTACTGAACAGCTGGCCGGCCGCGACCCCGGCACCCCGTTGTGGGAGAACACCTGCTACGCGCTGGCCGGCAAGGACTACGGGCTGTTCGTCGCCGACGTGTTCAAGATCAAGGACGACGGCAAGATCGGCCGGGTCAACAAGGCTCGCTACCTGCCGTTCGACGCCAGCCCGGCGCAGATCCGTCTGGCCGCCACGTACCAGCAAGCCTGGCTGCAGGCCTTCACCCAGGACATCTTCGCATGAGCACCGCCTTCATCGCCCCGCCGCGGCTGCGCGGCATCCCGTCCATGCAACGCCGGACATCGGCTACTCGAACCCGACACCTGCTCGCCGCGCTGCTGCTCGGCATCACGACGGTCGGTGCCCACGCCAGCAGCGCCAGCCCCACCGCCGCACCGAACTGGACGCCGACCAGCCTGACTCAGGCGCTGCGCGCCCTGCCCGCCGGCGACGCCGCTCGCGGCAAGCTGCTGCACGCCGAGTTTCAGTGCGCCTCCTGCCACGGCAACAACGGCAACGCGACCACGCGCAACTGGCCGAGCCTGGCTGGGCAGCGCGCCGACTACACGGCCAAAATGCTGCTCGACTATCGCAGCGGTCTGCGCCGCGAGGACGAACGCGCCGGGCTGATGACCGACATCGCCCGCCTGCTCAGCCCGCAGCAGATCGCCGACCTCGCCAGCTACTACGCCACCCTGCCGCTGCCAGCGGCGCCGCAAGCCAGCGCCCAGCCCACGCCGGCGCTGACCGCGGCGCAAAAACAGCGCGCCGAACGTCTGGTGCGCCAGGGTGACCCGAGCCGCTTGCTCACCCCCTGCGCGTCATGCCACGGACTCAACGGCGAAGGCCGCGGCACCACCCCCGCGCTGGCCGGGCAGACCGAGAGCTATCTGCTGCGCACCATGCGGCTGTACCACGGCAACGCGCGACACAACGACGTGTATCAAGGCATGCGCCAGTTCGCGCAGCGCCTCGGGCCGGAGGACACTGCGCTGCTGGCGCGCTACTACGCAGCGATGCAGCCGAGGACCCAATCGGCCAAGGTGGACTGAACCATCGGCCGGCGTTGGTCGGGCAAGCAAGCACCGCGCGCTCGCGGTACGCGGCGTGCTCCGACGGCGCCTTTGCCGCCGTGCCGAAACCGGTCACGCTCGGCATCAACAGGGCACGATGCTTCAGGGCGCAGCCTGAGCTGCATTGCGCGCCCGTTCGATCGCCGCCGCGGTGGCGCGGTAGATGTCGGGGTTGGGCTTGCCAATACGCAGCGCCTGGTCGATCGCGCCCTGCGCGGCTCGCCAGTCGCCATAGGCCAGCAAGGTCTGCGCGAGGTTGTTCAGCGGGTCGCCGTCGTCCGGGTTCAGCCGCGCCGCTTCGGCGAAGCGAATCGCCGCCTGCACATAGTCCTTGCGCGCGTAGGCCAGATTGCCCAGCCCCATGCGCGCCATCCACGACTTCGGCCAGTGCACCAGCGCCGCCTCGTAAGCTGCCCGCGCCGCGTCGGGAGCGACGCGCTCCAGCGGCGCCACCGCATGCAGATACGCAGCCTCGCTGACCTCGGGCGGGAACTGCCCCGGCGCCAGCGCGACAAAAGCCCAGCGCCCGCCCGCCGCCCAAGTGCGGTCGAACTGGCCGATCGACAGCTGCAGGTCGCGTGCGGTGCTCGAACGCAGCGTGACGCTGTCGCGCGCCAGGTCGTAGCCGACCAGCACCGCGTAGTGCCAGTCACCCGCGCCAAAGCCGAGCTTCTGCAGCACCACCACCGGGTAGCCCGCCGCGACCTGCGCAAACGCTGCAGCGAGCCTGGGCGGCAGCACCACGGCGACGCGTCCGGCCCGGCGTGCCGCGCCCAGCATGTCCAGCTGCAGGCTGCCTTGCAGCCCGGGTGTGAACACCTGCGGGGCCAGCGCGTCCGGCGTGGTGCTCACCCCCGAAAAGTCCAGCACCGTCGCCAGTGCAGCCGGCCCGCAGTAGTGGCGGTCATCCGGGAAAAACGGCACTCCGGAGACGCCGGCCTGTTCCGGCAATCCAGCCGGTCGATGCAGCAACTGGCCGTTGCGATACTGTGGCGACGCCCCAGGCAACAACGCCAGCGGCACCGTTGCTGCGCAGCCACCCAGCAGCAGCGGCGCAGCCACCACCCAGGCTCGAACCGACCGCGCAGGCCGGCCGCGCCAAAAACACGCGGTCAAAGCGCCAGCACGACCAGAATCGCCACCAGCAGAATGATCACCATCTCCTGGAAGCCGATGGCCCCGGCGGCCGGCAGCGACTGCACCCGGCCGGCGAGTTGCTCGACCTCGGCGTTGCTCAGCGCGGCCAGCCGCTGCTGCGCGACCTGCGGGTCGACGCCCAGCGCCTGCATTTCGCGCTGCACGTCCTGCCGTGCCATGAAGTGGTCAAGGGTCTGACGATCGCGCGCAATCTGTGCGCTGGCATCGCCCTGGGCCTGAGCCGTGATCTGCTCGGTGCCGATGAGTTCGGCCCGCGCCGCCGGGGCCGCCACCAGCAGACTGGCGCCGAGCACCACACTCAGGGCCTGGGACAGTAAACGGGTCGTTTGCATATGCACCTCCAACGGGGTTGATGTTGAAACAGCCGCGCTTTGCCACCGCGGCCAGACAGCAAATGAGTTTAAGCAGCGCTCACGCCAACGGCGTCACCAAGCCCGAGCCGCGCGGAAGGTTTTGCCGGGATCTTTCGGCTCAACCGCCGAAAGCGATCAGCCCGCCGACGACCACCAGAAACAACGCGAACACCCGTTTGAGCGAAGCACCGGAGATCTGGTGCGCGACCTTCACGCCATAAGGCGCCAGCGCCATCGACGCAATGGCCGTGGCCACCGCCGCCGGCAGAAACACATAGCCCAAGGCCCCCGCGGGCAGCGGCTCGGTCGGCGCCTTGACCGTGAGCATGTAGCTCAGCGCGCTGGAAATCGCGATCACCAGACCGCAGACCGTGCTGGTCGCCACCGCGCGCACCGGCTTGACGCCCATGCCCACCAGCAGCGGCACGGTCATCGAGCCGCCGCCGATGCCCACCACCGCCGACACCGCGCCAATGCCGACGCCGGCCGGCAGCAACCACGGTGAGCGCGGCTGCGCGCCTTCGCCCTCAACCGCGCGTTTTCCGCTGCCGCGCGCCATCTGTGCGGCCATGATCAGGCAGAACGCCGCGATTACCCAGCGCAGCGCCTCGCCACTGAGCAGACGGGCGAGGTGCGCACCGATGAACCCACCGACCAGCATGCCCGGCGCCAGCCAGTACCAGCTCGGCCAGATGACCCCACCGCGTCGCATGTGCGAAGTTGCCGAGACGATGAAGGTGAGCACGATGCTGGCCATCGACGTCGCCACCGCGACGTGCATGACTTCGGCCGACGGAATGCCCATGGCCGGCAGTGCCAGGCTGAGCGCAGCCACCAGCAGCAGCCCACCGCCGATGCCCAGCAGCCCGCCGAGGAAACCGGCGGCCGCGCCGGCGACCAGAAACAATGCGATGGACCACAGCATGACGGCTCCCGAAACGGCGGCGCGCAACCGTTGCACGCCCAACCGGCCGGCATTGTGCCCGTGGCCCGCGTTTTTCGCAGGCGTGGGCGATGGTCAGGCCGGCAGCGGCACCGCGCGCTGCGGCAGCCAGCGCGCGAGCAGGCTCAGCAGCGCGCCATACAGCGGCACGATGCCCAGCGCGGCCATGATGAGCTTGACGACATAATCGACCGCGGCGATTTCCACCCAGTGCGCCGCCATGAAGGGGTCGCTGCTGGCGTAGAACGCGATGGAAAAGAACAGCACGCTGTCGATCAGGTTGCCCAGCACGCTCGACGCCGCCGGCGCCAGCCACCATTGCCGCGACCCGGCCAGCGTCGCCCGCAGGCGGGAGAACACGGTGATGTCGAGCATCTGCCCGACCGCGTAGGCGATGAAGCTGCCCAGCGCGATGCGGAAAACGAACAGATCGAAATGGGCGAGTGTGCCCACGCCGGCGAAAGCGCCGTCGCGGAACAGCACCGAAATCGCATACGACAGCACCAGTGCCGGCAGCATCACCCGCCGCACCACCCGGCGCGCAGCCGGTGCGCCCAGCACCCGCGCGGTAAGGTCGGTGGCGACGTAGACCAGCGGGAAGCTGAATGCGCCCCAGGTGGTGTGCAGCCCGAACAACGTGACCGGCAGCTGCACCAGGTAATTGCTGGCAATGATGATCAGCACGTGCAGGGCGGCGAGCGCCCACACGGCGCGGCGACGCTGCGCCGCCGAAAACATCGGATCGAAAATCATGGCGTCCTTTTTGGATTGACGGTGGGTGAGGGAACCACCGGGGGGTCGCGCCTGTCGGCACGAACAACAGGCGCCCGCTGCGGGCGCGTCGAGCGCCGCATTCTATCGGTGCCAGAGGCGGCGCTGCGCCCCGCGTGCAGCCGGTTCTCCCGCGCTTGGCGGCAGGCGGGAACCCGGTTGCCGGTGGTCTCGCCGCGCCGCGCAGCAACGCGCCCAGCCCTGCCCCACCCGTAAAATGTGCCGCTTTTTGCAGCTTCGCAGCGGCCTCGACTGCACAGGGCGCTTGCCGATCGGATTGCATCTGCCCCGCCATGACCGAACTCGCCAAATCCTTCGAACCCCACGCCATCGAATCGCGCTGGACCCAGCGCTGGGAGGAGCTCGGGGTGTTCGCGCCGAGCATGGATGCAGCCAAGCCGGCGTTCTGCGTGCAACTGCCGCCGCCCAACGTCACTGGCACGCTGCACATGGGGCATGCGTTCAACCAGACGGTGATGGACGCGCTGACCCGCTACCACCGCATGCGCGGCTTCAACACCCTGTGGGTGCCCGGCACCGACCATGCCGGCATCGCCACGCAGATCGTGGTCGAACGCCAGTTGCAGGCGCAAGGCACCAGCCGGCACGACCTGGGGCGCGAAAACTTCGTCGCCAAGGTGTGGGAGTGGAAGCAGCAGTCGGGCGACACCATCACCCGGCAGATGCGCCGCATGGGCGACTCCGTAAGCTGGTCGCACCAGTACTTCACGATGGACGAGCGGCTGTCGAAAGTCGTGGTCGAGACCTTCGTGCGGCTGTACGAGGAAGGGCTGATCTACCGCGGCAAGCGCCTGGTCAACTGGGACCCGGTACTCGACACCTCGGTCAGCGATCTGGAGGTCGAGAGCCAGGAGGAGGACGGCCAGCTCTGGCTGCTGCGCTACCCGATGGCCGATGATCCAAACGAATCCGTCGTCGTTGCCACCACCCGCCCCGAGACCATGCTCGGCGACACCGCGGTGATGGTGCACCCGGAGGATGAGCGCTACCGCCGCCTCATCGGCCGGCAGGTGCGGCTGCCGATCACCGGGCGGCTGGTGCCGGTGATCGCCGACAGCTACGTGGACAAGGACTTCGGCACCGGCGTGGTCAAGGTCACGCCAGCGCACGATTTCAACGACTACGCTGTCGCGCAACGCCACGGCCTGCCGATGATTTCGATTTTCACCGGCCGCGCCACGGTCAACGACAACGCGCCCGAGGCGTATCGCGGCCTCGACCGTTTCGAGGCGCGCAAGCGCGTGGTCGCCGAGTTCGAGCGTCTCGGCTTGTTGGTCGAAGTCAAAAAGCACAAGCTGATGGTGCCGCGCTGCGGCCGCACCGGGCAGATCGTCGAGCCGATGCTGTCGGACCAATGGTTCGTCGCCACGACCAAACCCGGTGCCGACGGCAAGAGCCTGGCGCAGAAGGCCATCGACGCCGTCGCCACCGGCGCGGTGCGCTTCGTGCCGGAAAACTGGGTCAACACCTACAACCAGTGGATGGGCAACATCCAGGACTGGTGCATCTCCCGCCAGCTGTGGTGGGGGCACCAGATCCCGGCGTGGTATGGCGACGGCGGCGAGGTGTTCGTCGCCCGCGATGAAAACGAAGCGCGGCAAAAGGCCAAAGCCGCGGGATACACCGGCGCGCTGCGCCGCGACGCCGACGTGCTGGACACCTGGTATTCATCGGCGCTGGTGCCGTTTTCAACGCTGGGCTGGCCGCAGGACACGCCGGAGCTGCGCATGTTCCTGCCGTCGGCGGTGCTGGTCACAGGGTTCGACATCATTTTTTTCTGGGTGGCGCGCATGATCATGATGACCACCCATTTCACCGGCAAGGTGCCGTTCCGCGACGTCTACATCCACGGCCTGGTGCTCGACGCGCACGGCAAAAAAATGAGCAAAAGCGAGGGCAACGTCCTCGATCCGGTCGACCTGATCGACGGCATCGCCCTGGCCCCGCTGCTGGACAAGCGCACCACCGGTCTGCGCCGCCCCGAAACGGCGCCGGCGGTGCGCAAGGCCACCGAAAAGGAGTTCCCGCAAGGCATTCCGGCCTATGGCGCCGACGCGCTGCGCTTCACCTTTGCGTCGCTGGCCACGCTGGGGCGCAACATCAACTTCGACACCAAGCGCTGCGAGGGTTACCGCAATTTCTGCAACAAGCTGTGGAACGCCACCCGCTTTGTGCTGATGCAGGTCGGCGAACTCTCGGCGTACGACCGCGGCATGGACCGCTGGGATGGCAAGGGCCGCCCGGCGGGCAGCGTGCCCGGCAAGGGCGATTGCGGGCCGGACGGCTACATGGAGTTCTCCGCCGCCGATCGCTGGATCGCCTCGCAACTGCAGCGCACCATCCAGCAAGTGCACCAGGGCTTTGCCGATTACCGGCTGGACTTTGTCGCGCAGGCCATCTACCAGTTCGTCTGGGACGAGTATTGCGACTGGTATCTGGAAATCGCCAAGGTCGAAATCGCCAACGGCACCCCGCGCCAGCAGCGTGCCGCCCGCCGCACCCTGGTTCGAACGCTGGAGACGGTGCTGCGGCTGGCGCATCCGCTGATGCCCTTCATCACCGAGGAGCTGTGGCAGCACGTCGCCCCGCTGGCCGGGCGGGGGGGCAAGAGCCTGGCGGTCGCGCCCTTCCCCGAGGCCGAGACCGGCAAGATCGACGCCAGCGCCGAAGCCGAAGTCGCGGCGTTCAAGGCGCTGGTCGACGCCTGCCGCAATCTGCGCGGCGAGCTTGGCGTGTCGCCGGCGCAGCGCCTGCCGCTGCTGGTGACGGGTGACACCGCGCGGGTCACGGCCCATGCCGCAGCGCTGTCGGCGTTGGCCAAGCTGTCGGACATCAACACCTTCACCGATCCGGCACAATGGGAGGCAGCGGTCGCTGCCGCGCCGACCGCGGTCGTGGGGGACACGCGTCTTGCGCTGTTCATCGAGGTGGACACTGGCGCCGAACGCGAGCGCCTGAGCCGTGACATCGCCCGTCTGCAAGGAGAGATCGCCAAGGCGCGTGGCAAGCTCGGCAATGCGAGTTTTGTCGAGCGCGCGCCGCAGGCGGTGGTCGAGCAGGAACGCCAGCGGCTGGCCGGGTTTGAGGCCAGCCTGGTACAACTGCAGGCGCAACTGGCGCGGCTGGCTCAGGCGCCGGTCTGAACCTGATCCCGAGCACGCTGATCGCGGGTCGCGGCAAATACCCGCCGCAGGCAAACAAGAGCGCCCCGTCGGGGCGCCGAGAATCGCAAAAAGCCGATCAGAAAAACGCGCCTGGATACAGGATCAGGCGGCAGCGTCCTCAGCCGAAGGCTGCTGCTGGGCCCGCGCGGCCTGCGCCTGGCGGTCGACCCGTTCGCGCAAGGTCTTGCCCGGCTTGAAATGCGGAATGCGTTTTTCGGGCACCGCGACCTGCTCCCCCGAGCGGGGGTTGCGGCCAATGCGCGCCGGCCGATGGCTGATGGTGAAGCTGCCGAAGCCGCGGATTTCAACGCGGTGCCCCTCGTCGAGCGCCTGCGCCAGCGCGTCGAGAATGCTCTTGACCGAGAGTTCGGCGTCGCGATGCGCCAGTTGCGGAAACTGGGCGGCGAGCAGTTCGACCAGATCGGAACGGGTCATGGGCGCGAAATACGGCAGCGAAGGTTGATGGCAGGCAGATGAAAACGAAGCGACAGCTGGGTTGGCAGCTGCGGACGCTAGGAGAGAGTCCGCCGCCCCAGACCGCAGCAGCAGCCGCTGGCCGGCAGGGATTGATCCCATGCCTGCGCCGCGGCTGCCCCGCCGATCAGCCGTTCTGGTCCATCTTGGCGCGCAGCAAGGCACCGAGGTTGGTGGTGCCGGTGGCTTCGCGCTGCTCATTGGCCAGGCGGTCCATCGCTTCCTGCTGCTCGGCCATGTCCTTGGCCTTGATCGAGAGCTGGATGTTGCGCGACTTGCGGTCGATGTTGATCACCACCGCCTGCACCTGATCGCCTTCCTTGAGCACGTTGCGTGCGTCTTCGACCCGCTCGCGCGAGATTTCGGAGGCGCGCAGATAGCCCTCGATGTCATTGCCCAGGTCGATCACGGCGCCCTTGGCATCGACCGATTTGACGGTGCCGGAGACGATCTTTCCCTTCTCGTTGAGCGAGGCGAAGGAGTTGAACGGATCGTCGCTGAGTTGCTTGACGCCCAGGGAAATGCGCTCGCGCTCGATGTCGATGGCCAGCACCACGGCCTCGACTTCCTGGCCCTTCTTGTAGTTGCGCACCTCGGCCTCTCCGGTGTCGTTCCAAGACAGGTCGGAGAGGTGGATCAGACCGTCGATGCCGCCGGGCAGGCCGATGAACACGCCGAAGTCGGTGATGGACTTGACCGGGCCGGTGACCTTGTCGCCGCGGTTGTGAGTCGCGGCGAACTCGTCCCAGGGGTTGGGCTTGCACTGCTTCATGCCCAGGCTGATGCGGCGACGGTCTTCGTCGATTTCCAGCACCTGCACTTCGACCTCGTCGCCCAGCTGCACGACCTTGCTCGGGGCGACGTTCTTGTTGGTCCAGTCCATTTCGGACACGTGCACCAGGCCCTCGATGCCCGGCTCGATTTCGACGAAGGCACCGTACTCGGCAATGTTGGTCACCTTGCCGAACAACCGCGTGCCGGCCGGGTAGCGACGCGCCACGCCCAGCCAGGGATCGTCGCCCATCTGCTTGAGACCCAGCGACACGCGACCCTTTTCGGCGTCGAACTTGAGTACCTTGGCCGTGACTTCCTGCCCCGGCTGCACGACTTCGCTGGGGTGACGCACCCGGCGCCAGGCCAGATCGGTGATGTGCAGCAGGCCGTCGATGCCGCCGAGGTCGACGAACGCGCCGTAGTCGGTGATGTTCTTGACCACGCCGGTGACGATGGCGCCCTCCTTCAGGGTCTCCATCAGCTTGGCGCGCTCTTCGCCCTGGCTGGCCTCGACCACCGCGCGGCGGCTGAGCACCACGTTGTTGCGCTTGCGGTCGAGCTTGATGACCTTGAACTCCATGGTCTTGCCCTCGTAGGGCGTGGTGTCCTTGACCGGGCGCGTGTCGAGCAGCGAGCCGGGCAGGAAGGCACGGATGCCGTTGACCATGACGGTGAGGCCACCCTTGACCTTGCTGGTCACGGTGCCCTCGACGAACTCGCCCGACTCCAGCGCTTTTTCCAGCGACATCCAGGACGCCAGGCGCTTGGCCTTGTCGCGCGACAGCACGGTGTCGCCGCGACCGTTCTCCAGCGCTTCGATCGCGACCGAGACGAAATCGCCGACATGCACGTCGGCTTCGCCCTGATCGTTGCGGAATTCTTCGATGGGGATGTAGGCGTCGGACTTCAGGCCGGCGTTGACGACCACATAGTTCTGATCGACGGCGACGACTTCGGCGGTGATCACCTCACCGGCGCGCATGTCGCGCGATTGCAGGGATTCTTCAAACAGCGCGGCAAACGATTCGCCGGCGGCCGCACTTGGGGATGCAGAGGACATGGAAAAGGAACTTTCAGACCACGGCGCAAACCGTGGGGTTGAGCAGGTTGAACACATGCCGCAAGGCGCAAAACCGCCCGCCGAGACAAATATGCAGGGCGGGCGGAAATGAAGCCAAGCGACTCAGGGTTGCCACATCTGCAGGACGGCCTGCACGGTCTGATCGAGCGTGAGTGTGGTGCTGTCGAGCAGTTGCGCGTCTTGCGCGGGCTTGAGCGCCGCCACGGCCCGCCCGGTGTCCCGGGCGTCGCGCGCGGCAATGTCCGCCAAAACGTTACCGATTATAGACGGAATCCCTTGAGAAATCAATTGCTTATGACGGCGCTCGGCGCGGCTCTCGGCGCTGGCGGTGAGAAACACCTTGAGCGCGGCGTCGGGAAACACCACCGTACCCATGTCGCGCCCGTCGGCGACCAGCCCCGGCGGGCGGCGAAAGCTGCGCTGCAAGGCCAGCAGCGCCTCACGCACCGCGGGCAGCGCAGCGACGGTGGAGGCCGCCTGCCCGACCTCGGGCGTGCGCAGGCTGGCCGGCGGCACCGGCTGCCAATCCAGCCAGACCTCGCCAGCGGCAAAGCGCACCGGCAGGGTTGCCGCCAGCCGCGCAAGCGCGGCTTCGTCGTCCAGCGCGACGCCCTGTTGCAGCGCGCGCAGCGCGGTCAGCCGGTAGAGCACGCCGGAGTCCAGCACCGCGAACCCCAACCGCTCTGCAACAGCGCTGGCGATGCTGCCCTTGCCTGACGCGGTCGGGCCGTCGATCGCAATCACCGGCACCGCTCGGGCGATGCGGGCGAAGTCGGCGAAATAGCCCGGGTAGGTCTTGGTGACGCAGCGCGGCTCCAGAATGCGCACGTCAATCGGACCGAAGCTGGCGAGGGAAAAACACATCGCCATGCGATGGTCGTCGTAGGTGGCGATGCTGGCACGGCTGGCCCATTGCTCGGCCGGCAGGGGATGCACCCGCAGCCAGTCCGGCCCCGCCTCGACCTGCGCGCCGAGCTTGGCGAGTTCGGTGGCCATTGCGTGGATGCGATCGGTTTCTTTGACCCGCCAGCTGCCGATGCCCGTCAGCGTGGTCGGGGCCTCGGCAAACAGCGCGGTCATCGCCAGGGTCATTGCCGCGTCGGGAATCGCCAGGCAGTCGATCTCGCCGCCGCGCAGCCGCTGCCGCCCGGGCTGCAAGCCCTCGGTTTCGATGAAGTCCTCGTCCCAGCGCACCTGCGCGCCGAGGTCTTCGAGCACCCGCGCGAAGGCCACGTCACCTTGAATGCTGTTGCGGCCGATGCCTTGCACCCGCACCGCTCCGCCCTGGCCGTGCAGCCCGCCGAGCGCCCCGGCGGCGAGAAAATAAGAGGCCGACGAGGCATCGCCCTCGACCGCGACCCGCCCGGGGCTACGCAGCCGGCTGCCGCGGGGGATGACAAAACGCTGCCAGCCCTCGCGCTGCACGGTCACGCCAAACCGCCGCAGCAGGTTCAGGGTGATGTCCACATAGGGCTTGGAAATCAGCTCGCCCTGCACCGCAATCGCGATGTCGCGCTGCTGCGCCTTCAGCGGCAACGCCAGCAGCAGCGCCGTGAGGAACTGGCTGGACACGTCGCCACGCACCTGCACATCACTGTCGAGCCGGAATTCGCCGATCCCGATGCGCAGCGGCGGATACCCCGGATGGCCGGCATAGTCGATGCGGCAGCCGAGTTGCCGCAGCGCGTCGACCAGATCCCCGATCGGCCGCTCGTGCATGCGTGGCACGCCGTGCAGAAAGTAGCGACCGCCCAGCAGCGCCAGCGCCGCGGTCAGGGGGCGGATCGCCGTGCCAGCGTTGCCCATGAACAGATCGGCCTCGGCCGCGGCAAAGCGCCCACCGCTGCCGGTCACTTGCACCGTGGTGCCCTCGCGCAACAGGGACACGCCCAGCGACTGCAGGGCGGCGAGCATCACCCGGGTGTCGTCGGAATCGAGCAGACCGGTGAGCGTGGTCTGTCCCTCGGCCAGCGCAGCCAGCAGCAGCAGGCGGTTGGAGATGCTCTTCGACCCGGGGAGGGTGACGGTGCCCGCCGCGCCGATCAGCGGCGGCAGGTCGAGAAAATCAGGCGAGGCGGAGGGATCAGGCGTCATCGTCGGCAAGGGTCGGGGCAGCCCAGTCGCGGCGGGTCTGGCTGGCGCGGCGGATCAGGCCTTCGAGCGCGTGCCAGTTGCCCTGGCGCACCTGCGCCTCGAATCCGGCCAGCGCCTGCTTGTAGGTCTGCAACTGGCGCAGCACCTCGTCAGCGTTGCCGCGCAGAACGTCGCGCCACATATGCGGGTCGCCACCAGCAATGCGGCTGAAATCGCGAAACCCCGGCCCGGCGAGTTGCAGATAGGTGCTGCCCTGCGGCTGGCTGGTCAGGGCGTAAACGTAGGCGAAGGCCAGCAGATGCGGCAGGTGGCTGAC
Organism: uncultured Burkholderiaceae bacterium; assembly: GCA_964389235.1. GTDB lineage: Bacteria > Pseudomonadota > Gammaproteobacteria > Burkholderiales > Burkholderiaceae_C > Thiomonas. The sequence continues at coordinate 37,159 of CAYMDM010000008.1, read as the reverse complement.
CGCGGCGAATGCGGCATCGTGCTCGGCCGGGGTCATCACCGACACCACCCCGCCGAACGCTTCCCAGATCTGCGTGGCGACCTCGACAAAGCTCGCGCTATTGGCCGCCAGCGGGGTGAGGATCACCCGCCGGCCGTCGAACAGCGCGGCTTCGGCATGTTGCACCCCACTTTTTTCCTTGCCGGCAATCGGATGGCAGGGCACGAACTGGCCCTGCCGCGCGCCCAGCTGCTCCTGCACCGCGGCGACCACGTCGCCCTTGGTGCTGCCCACGTCCATCACCAGCGCCTGCGCGTCCAGCCCGTGGCGGATCTGCTTGAGCAGGTCCGCGGTGGACGACACCGGCACGGCCAGCAGCACGAGATCGGCGCCGGTGACGGCGCGCAACGCGCTGTCGGCCTCCTCGTCGATCACCCCGAGCTCGCGTGCGGCACGGGTGGTCGACGGCGATTTGCTGTAGCCGACGATGCGCCGCGCCAGCCGCGCCTTGCGTGCGGCCAGCGCGAACGAGCCGCCGATCAGCCCGCAGCCAAGCACCGCCAGGCGCTCGAACTGCACCGGGGCGTCGAATCCGCTGGGCACGCCGATCACCGTGTCCATGCATCAGCCTCGCGGCTCGGCCAGCGCCTCGCGCAGCGCGGCGATGCAGCGCGCGTTTTCCTCGGCGGTGCCGATGGAAATACGCAGCCATTGCGGCAGACCGTAATTACCCACCGGCCGCACGATCACCCCGCGACGCAGCAGCGCCTGGTTGACCCGCGCGCCGGCGCCGTCGTCCTCCCCGACCCGCACCAGGATGAAGTTGCCCTGCGAGGGAATGAACTCCAGCCCCAGTTGCTCGAACGCCGAGGCCAGCTGCGCGTGGCCCGCGCGGTTTTCACGATAAGCGCGGGCGATGAATTCCTGGTCGGCCAATGCCGCCAGCGCCGCCACCTGCCCCATGCTGCTGGTGTTGAATGCGGAGCGCACGCGGTTGAGCACATCGGTCAGCGCCGGCTGCGCGACCCCGTAGCCAATGCGCAGCCCTGCCAGTCCATAGGCCTTGGAAAAGGTGCGAGAAACGATGAGATTGGGAAAGCGCCGCACCCAGTCCATGCTGTCGTAGCGAAGCTGCGGCTCGATGTATTCGACATACGCCTCATCGAGCACCACGGCCACCTTGGACGGAACGCTCTGCAGAAAATCGAGCAGTTCCGCCGCAGGCAGAAAGGTGCCGGTCGGGTTGTTGGGGTTGGCGACATAGATCAGCCGGGTGCGGTCAGTGATCGCCGCGCGCATCGCCGCCAGATCGTGGCCGTAGTGGCGATCGGCGACCACCTGATGCTGCGCGCCCACGCCCTGCACAGCCTGGGTGTAGACGATGAAGCTGTAGCGCGAATAAATCGCCGCGTCGGCATCGGTGAGCAAGGCGCGCGCAGCCATTTCCAGGATGTCGCTCGACCCGTGGCCGAGGGTGATCCAGCCTGCCGGCACACCCAGATGCCCGGCCAGCGCCTGCTTGAGGGCATAGCCGTCGTTGTCGGGGTAGCGCGGAGTGTCGATCAGCGCCTGGGTGATGGCTTCGCGCACCCGCGGCGACATGCCCAGCGGGTTTTCGTTTGAAGCGAGCTTGACGATGCGCGCCGTATCGAGGCCGTATTCGCGCGCGACGTCTTCGATCGGCCGGCCGGCGACATAGGGGGAAATGGACTGCACATAGTCCGCACCCCAACGGGGCGTGGACTGGACGGGAGCGGAAGTGGACATGGAGTGATCGTGTGAGAGGGTTGCCGCACGAACGGATCGTCCGGCGATTCAGCCGCCCGGCTGCGGCAGCACGGCCGCGGGGTAGGAGCCCAGGCACTTGTACATCGCGCTGGCCTGCCGCAGCTCGGCCAGGGCAGCGGCCAGCCGCGGTTCGTCCTGATGACCTTCGATGTCGATGTAGAAGGCGTATTCCCACAGCCCGGAGCGCAGCGGGCGGGACTCGAAGCGGGTCATGCTCACGCCATGTTCGGCCAACGGCTTGAGCAGCGCATACACCGCGCCGGCGCGGTTCGGCACCGACAGAATGAGGCTGGTGCGGTCGCGCCCGCTGGGCGCCGGGCGAGTGGCGCCGAGCACCACGAAGCGGGTGGTGTTGCGCGGATCGTCCTGGATCGCCGACGCCACCTGTTGCAAGCCATACAGCGCTGCCGCCTGCTCGCCGGCAATGGCTGCGAGCGTGGCGTCCTTCGCCGCAAGGCGCGCGCCTTCGGCATTGCTCGCCACCGCGCGCAGCTCGGCGTGCGGCAGGTAGCTGCGCAGCCAGCCGGCGCATTGCGCCAGCGCCTGCGGATGCGCGACCACCGCGGCAATGCCCACGGTGCCGTCGACGCTGCGCAGCAGATGGTGGCGGATCGGCAGTACGACTTCGCCGCAGATGTTCACCGGATGTTCGAGCAGCAGGTCGAGACTGCGCGCCACTGCGCCTTCGGTGCTGTTTTCCAGCGGAACCACGGCGAATTCGCTGTCGCCGGCGAGATGGCTGCGGAACACCTCGTCGATGCTTGCGCACGGCACGCCCTGCGCGCTGCTGCCGAAGAACTGTTGCGCCGCCTGCTCGCTGAAGGTGCCGGCCGGGCCGAGGTACGCGACCCGCGTCGGATGTTCGAGCGCGCGGCAGGCCGACATGATTTCGCGCCAGATCGCGCTGACCCCGGCCGGCTGCAGCGGCCCGGCGTTGTGCTGCTGCAGCCGCGCCTGCACTTCGCGTTCGCGCTCTGGGCGAAACACCGGCAGCCCCTGCCGCGCCTTGAGCTGGCCGATCTGGAGCGCGGCGCGGGCGCGCTCGTTGAGCAGATCGAGAATCTGGCGATCGATGGCGTCGATGCGTTCGCGCCAGGGCAACAGGTCGTCTTCGGGCGATGCGGACATGGGCAGATTCAGGGGGTGCGTTTCAGCCGTGGCGGCGCTCGAAGTCGCGCAGCAGGTCGACCAGCGCCTGCACGCCCTCGATCGGCATGGCGTTGTAAATAGACGCGCGCAGCCCGCCGACCGATTTGTGGCCGCGCAGCTGCAGCAGCCCCGCGGCCTCGGCCTCCTTGAGCAGCAGCGGCTCCAGCTCGGGCAGACGCAGGTGGAACGGCACGTTCATGCGTGAACGGCATTCGCGCCCGACGCGGCTTTCATACAGCTCGGACGCATCGAGCAAGTCGTAAAGCAGCCGCGCCTTGGCGATGTTGCGCGCCTCGATCGCATCGATGCCCTGCAGCTCGCCCTCGCGCTGCGCCAGCAGCCACTGGAACACCAGCCCGGCGATGTAGATCGCATAGGTCGGCGGTGTGTTGTACATGGACTGGTTGGCCGCGACCTGCGCGTAGTCGAATGCCGAGGGGCAACTCGGCAGCGCACGGCCGAGCAGGTCGCGGCGGATGATCACCAGGGTCAACCCGGCCGGGCCGATGTTTTTCTGCGCGCCGGCGTAGATGCAGGCATAGCGCCGCACGTCGATACGCCGCGAAAGGATGTGCGAAGACATGTCGGCCACCAGCGGCAACCCATGGCTGTCGGGCACGAAGTGGAACTCCACCCCGTCGATGGTTTCGTTGGTGCAGATGTGCAGATATTGCGCGTCGGGGCGGATCTGCCAGGCCGCAGGGTCGGGGATGCTGCCGTAGCCCTGCTGGTCGTGCGCGCTGGCCGGCAGATGCACGTCGCAATACTTGCGCGCCTCGGTCTGGCTTTTCTGCGACCACGATCCGGTGACCACGTAGTCGGCCTTGCGACCGCGCGACAGGTTCAACGGCACGATGGCGTTTTCGGCAATCGCCCCGCCCTGCATGAACAGCACCGCATAGTCGTCCGGCACGTCCAGCAGGGTGCGCAGATCGGCTTCGGCGCGATGCAGGATTTCAGCGAACTGCGGGCCGCGATGGCTCATTTCCATCACGCTCATGCCGCTGCCGTGCCAGTCCAGCATTTCGGCGGCGGCCTGCCGCAGCACCGGCTCGGGCATGACCGCCGGGCCGGCAGAAAAGTTGTAGGGGCGATGCGGCGCGCTCACGGCCTCACTCCGCAGCGGCGCCGTCGTCTTCGGAGTCGGCTGCAACGTCATCGCCCTCGGCCTCGATCACCGGCTGCACGGCAATCAGCTGCGCCCCTTCATCGAGGGCGATCAGCGTCACCCCCTGGGTCGCGCGGCCCATTTCGCGGATTTCGGCCACGCGGGTACGCACCAGCACGCCCTTGTCGGTGATCAGCATGATTTCGTCACTCTCGCGCACCAGACAGGCGGCGACCACCTTGCCGTTGCGCTCGGAAGTCTGGATCGCGATCATGCCCTTTGTGCCGCGACCGTGGCGGGTGTATTCGGCAATCGGCGTGCGCTTGCCGTAGCCGTTGACCGTGGCGGTGAGCACGCTCTGCGATTCATCCTCGGCCACGAGCAGCGCGATCACGCTCTGCCCGTCTTCGAGCTGCATGCCGCGCACCCCCCGCGCCTCGCGGCCCATCGGCCGCACGTCGGCTTCGTCGAAACGCACGGCCTTGCCGGCGTCGGAAAATAGCATCACGTCGTGCCGGCCATCGGTGATCGCCGCGCCGATGAGGTAGTCGTCATCGTCCAGGCCAACGGCGATGATGCCGGCGGTGCGGCGATTGGCAAACGCCGACAGCGGCGTCTTTTTCACCGTGCCGCGGGCCGTGGCCATGAACACGAAATGCTCCTCGTCGAACGCCTTGACCGGCAGCACGGTGGTGATCTTCTCGCCCGCCTGCAGCGGAAACAGGTTGACCAGCGGCTTGCCGCGCGAACCCCGACCGCCCATGGGCGCCTCGAACACCTTCATCCAGTACACGCGGCCGCGGTTGGAAAAGCACAGCAGCATGTCGTGGGTGTTGGCGACGAACAGCTGCTCGATCCAGTCGTCTTCCTTGGTGCCGGTGGCGAGTTTGCCGCGGCCACCGCGGCGCTGCGCGCGGTATTCGGCCAGCGGCTGGCTCTTGATGTAGCCGGCGTGCGAGATGGTCACCACCAGATCCTGCGGGGTGATGAGGTCTTCAATGTCGATGTCCTGCGCGTTGGGCTCGATCTGCGAGCGGCGGGCGTCGCCGAATTCTTCGCGCAGCGCGGACAGTTCCGCCGCGATGATGTCGGTCATGCGCTCGGGCTTGGCCAGGATGTCGAGCAGGTCGGCGATCTGCGCCATCACCTCCTTGTATTCACCAACGATCTTGTCCTGCTCCAGCCCGGTGAGGCGCTGCAGCCGCATCTGCAGGATTTCCTGCGCCTGCACCTCGCTAAGGTAATAACCATCGGGCTTGAGGCCATAGCGCGGGTCGAGGTCTTCCGGCTGGAACTGGGTGATGTCACCCTCCACGCGCGAGAGCATCGCCCTGGCCTCGCCCGGCTCCCACGCCTGCGCCATCAGCCGCTCCTTGGCGATCGGCGGGGTCGGCGCGGCCTTGATGAGCTCGATCATGCGGTCGACGTTGGCCAGCGCTACCGCCAAGCCTTCGAGCACATGGCCGCGCTCGCGCGCCTTGCGCAAGTCGAAAATGGTGCGGCGGGTGACGATCTCGCGGCGGTGCGACAGGAACGCCGCGAGCATCTGCTGCAGGTTGAGCAGCCGCGGTTGGCCGTCGACCAGCGCAACCATGTTGACGCCGAAGGTGTCCTGCAGCTGGGTGTGCTTGTAGAGGTTGTTGAGCACCACCTCGGGCACTTCGCCGCGCTTGAGCTCGATGACCACCCGCATCCCGGATTTGTCGGACTCGTCCTGGATGTGGCTGATGCCCTCGATCTTCTTTTCCTGCACCAGCTCGGCAATGCGCTCGAGCAGGGTGCGCTTGTTCACCTGGTAGGGAATCTCGTCGACGATGATGGCCTGCCGCTGCCCCTTGTCCAGATCCTCGAAATGGCAGCGCGCACGCATCACCACCCGCCCGCGCCCGGTGCGGTACGCCTCACGCACCCCCGACAGGCCGTAGATGATGCCGGCGGTGGGAAAGTCCGGCGCCGGTACGCGCTCCATCAGCTCGTCGATGCTCGCCTCCGGGTGGCGCAGCAGGTGCAGGCAGGCGTCGAGCACTTCGCCGAGGTTGTGCGGCGGAATGTTGGTCGCCATGCCCACGGCAATACCTGCCGAACCGTTGATCAGCAGATTGGGCAGACGCGCGGGGAGCAGCAGCGGCTCCTGCTCCGAGCCGTCGTAGTTAGGGCCGAAATCGACCGTTTCCTTGTCGATGTCGGCCAGCATTTCATGCGCGATCTTCGCCAGGCGAATTTCGGTGTAACGCATCGCCGCGGCGTTGTCGCCATCGACCGAGCCGAAGTTGCCCTGCCCGTCGACCAGCATGTAGCGCAGCGAAAAATCCTGCGCCATGCGGACGATGGTGTCGTACACCGACTGGTCGCCGTGCGGGTGATATTTACCGATCACATCACCGACGATGCGGGCCGATTTTTTGTACGGCCGGTTCCACGCATTGCCCAGTTCGTGCATCGCGTAGAGCACGCGGCGGTGCACCGGCTTGAGCCCGTCGCGCACGTCCGGCAGGGCCCGGCCGACGATCACGCTCATCGCGTAATCGAGATACGAGCGGCGCATTTCCGCTTCAAGGCTGACGGGCAGGGTTTCTTTGGCGAAAACGGACATGGAACTCTCGCATTGACACCGCCGGGCGGCCCCGGACGGGGCGTCGGGCGCAGCGCCAACCGCGCGCTTGCAACCGACCTCCTGGGCAAGCAGACGATGTTATCAGCGGCATCCCGAGGGGCTCGAACGACCGGACGGCGTCGAACCGGCACCCGCGCATGTTGCCCCATCGCAACAATCGCCGCGCAAAATCGCTTCTGCTTGCACTTCTTACGTTGAACGATTGAACCATCCGATTGCTGTGGCACAATCGTTCCGACTGATCATTTAGTCGACCGTGGCGAGGCCCGGCGTCAACAAAGCCGCCCGCGGATTCGGGTCATCCCTTATGATTGCCCCAGCAGTTTGCACTGCGCTGAAACGATTCACGACTGAGAGGAAAAGCATGAAACAAAGCCACAAAATCGCCAAGCTGGTCGCGGCAGCCGTAGTCGCAACCTCGTCCCTGACCGTCGCCCACGCCGCGGATCGTTCGATCAACAACTGGATGGACCCGTACGGTCTGGTCTGGAAGAACGGCGACAACAAGCTGTGCTGGCAGGACAACTTCTGGACGCCGGCCACCGCCGCCAACGAAGAGTGCGGCCTGCCGGTCGTCGCCAAGGCCGCCCCGGCGCCCGCCCCGGCCCCGGCGCCTGCTCCGGCGCCCGCTCCAGCCCCGGCCCCCGAGCCGCCCAAGCCCGCTCCTGCTCCGGTTCCGGTGAGCGAGAAGGTCACCTACTCGGCCGATGCATTCTTCCAGTTCAACAAGGCTGTGCTGCAGCCCGCCGGCAAGGAAGCGCTCGATCAACTGGCTGAGAAGATCAAGGGCGTCAACCTCGAAGTCGTGATCTCCACCGGCTACACCGACAGCTTCGGCAGCGTGCCGTACAACCAGAAGCTGTCGCTGCGTCGCGCCGAGGCGGTCAAGGCTTACCTGGTGAGCAAGGGAATCCCGGCCGACAAGATCTACGTCGAAGGCAAGGGCAAGACCGACTTCCGCGTCGATCCGAAGAGCTGCAAGGGCACCTTCAAGCAGCAAGTGGAATGCCAGGCTCCGAACCGCCGTGCCGTGGTTGAAGTCGTCGGCACCCATATGGTGACCAAGTAAGCGACTCTCCCGCTTGCCCTGAAAGCCCCGCTCTGCGGGGCTTTTTTGTTGCTCCGGCCGTGCGGTCAATCGCCCCTCGGGTACCGCCGCCCCATCCGGGGGCTTCCGCCCGGCACGCAGCCGCGTCCCCGAGGTCGCAGGCATACTTTCACCTCAATATCGGCCAGTCCTCACGCCTTCCAGTCGCCCTCATGCACGCCAACGTCGAACCTGCCGAGCTCGAAAAATTCAGCGCCCTCGCCCACCGCTGGTGGGACCCGCACAGTGAGTTCCGTCCGCTGCATCTGCTCAATCCGCTGCGTCTGCAATGGATCGCCGCTCGCGCGCCGCTGGCCGGCGCCCGGGTGCTCGACGTGGGCTGCGGTGGCGGCCTGCTGAGCGAGGCGATGGCCACTGCCGGCGCTCACGTCACCGGCATCGATCTGGCCGAAGCCTCGCTGCAAGTGGCGCGGCTGCACGCACTGGAATCCGGCGTGAGCGTGGAATACCAGCTGGCCAGCGCCGAAGACCACACGGCCCAGCTTCCCGGCACCTACGACGTGGTCGTTTGCATGGAAATGCTCGAGCACGTGCCCGATCCTGCTTCGATCGTGCGCGCCCTGGCCCAGCTCGTCCGCCCCGGCGGATGGGTGTTCGTCTCCACCCTCAACCGCAACCCGAAGTCCTTTGCACTCGGCATCGTTGCCGCCGAGTATCTATTGCGGTTGCTGCCGCGCGGCACCCACGAGTTTGCGCGGTTCCTGCGCCCGTCCGAACTCGCCGCGATGGCGCGAGAGTCGGAGCTCGAAGTGGCAGCAATCGAGGGTGTTTTCTACAACCCGCTGTCGCAGACCGTTTCGCTGACGCCCGACACGTCGGTCAACTACATGATGGCGCTGCGCCGCCCCGCGCCGTGACCGGCGGCCTGCTGGAACACGGATCCACGCCAATGCCCCTTCCCAAACTTCCAGTCGATATCGACGCTTGGCTGTTTGACCTCGACGGCACCCTGGTCGACACCGCTCCCGATCTCGCTGCCGCGCTCAACCGCGTGCGCGCCCAACACGGACTTGCGGCAATGCCCCTCGATGCCCTGCGCCCGATGGCGTCGCACGGTGCCCGTGGGCTGCTGCAGGTCGGCATGGACGTCACACCCGAAGATCCGCGCTTCGAGTCATTGAAGGCGGCATTCCTCAACTTCTACGAGCAGGACATCGATCGCCAGTCCCGACTGTTCGACGGGGTGGCCGAACTCATCGACCACCTGCAGCGCCGCCGCCTGCCCTGGGGCATCGTCACCAACAAACACTCCCGCTTCACCGACCAACTCGTGCCCCGTCTACCCTGGCCCGCACTGCCGCAGTGCGTGATCTCCGGCGACACCGCCGCCCACCCCAAGCCCGCGCCCGACCCGCTGCTGCTCGCTGCGCAGCGACTGGGAGTGCCAGCCGAGCGCTGCGCCTACGTCGGCGACGACCTGCGCGACATGCAATCCGCCCGCGCCGCCAGGATGGCCGCCATCGCCGCCTCTTACGGTTACTGCGGCCGCACCGATCCGCTGCACTGGCCCGCCGATGCGGTCATCGGCCACCCTCTTGAAATCTGCGACCTGCTCTCCACATCCCCGGCGTGAGGCGCTACGCCAGCGCCGCGCTAAACTGTTCAGCATCGGGGCCGATCCGGTTTCGACGTGGATAGCAAAACAGACAGGTGCAAGCCGAGCCCCAGTACGCTCGATAAACCACTGGAAACAAAGTAACTGCGAACGACTCTTCGTACGCTCTCGCCGCTTAAACCCGGTGAGCCTCGCAACGGTTGGCCGATGGGCCGGGGTGGCAACACCTGCGAGGTCATTCACATCGGCTCGTGTCAGGCAAGGCCGCGTGGCCCGGCACTAAACCCAGCGGATCGTCTCGGCTGAAGCGCGTTCGCCCGCGTCACCGAGATTAAACGCAAATGGCGTAACTAAGCCTGTAGAGCCTGCTGTGGAGTGTCTGCGGACGGGGGTTCAATTCCCCCCGGCTCCACCATTTTCTTGTTCACCAGCGGCGCCCGATTGTCAGCATCCAACCCTTGCCGGTTGGGTTTTTCTGGTCACGCCCCTGACGTGGCTTCTGCTGGCGTACGCGCCGGCTCCGCTGCCTTTACCACGCCCCCAGTAATGACTCCAGAAGTCGACCGTGTTGCCGAGCTGTTGCGCGATGCGGCTGGGGCGGAAATCCAGCCGCGGTTTCTCGAAACTCAGGCAAAGCTGAAAGCCGACGGCACCTGGGTCACGGAGGCAGACCTGGCAATGCAGCGGCGGGTGCAGGCCGATCTGGCGGCGCTCTGGCCGAACATTGCGCTGCTCGGCGAGGAGATGCCGGCCGAGCAGCAGCAGCGGCTGATTGCGGCCGAAGCCGCAGCGCCGAGCGGGCCGGGGCTGTGGGTGCTCGACCCGCTGGACGGCACCAGCAATTTCGCTGCGGGGCTGCCGATTTTCGGCCCCTCTCTGGCGTGGATTCAAGGCGGCGAGGTGAGGCTCGGCGTGGTGTACGACGTGATGCGTGACGAGCTTTTTTCGGCTGCGAAGGGATTGGGCGCGTGTCTGAATGGTGAGCCGCTACCCGCCGCTCGCACGGGCCGATCACTGGCGCGCGCGATAGCCTGCGTGGATTTCAAGCGTCTGCCCGCACCGCTGGCCGTAGCACTGGCGACCCATCCACCCTATGGCTCGCAGCGGTCGATCGGCTCAGTGGCGCTGGATTGGTGCTGGGTGGCTGCCGGCCGCTTCGACCTGTATCTGCACGGCAGCCAGAGCCTCTGGGACTACGCTGCTGGCTCGCTGATCCTGACTGAGGCGGGCGGGCAGGCCTGCACGCTGCAGGGCGGGCCGGTGTTCGACAACTCGCTGGGCAAGCGCTCGGCGATCTGCGCGCGCGACCCCGAGCTGTTTACGCAGTGGCGGGACTGGCTGTTCCGCGCGCAGAACGACACATCCGGCTGAGCGCCGCTGCGCAGCTCAGTCGCCCATCAACTGCCGAGCCTCGGGCGCTTGGTCGTCGATCAGGGGGTAGCGCTGCGGCTCGGGCAGGTTGTAGTGCCACCACTCCTGCGGGTGGTGAGCCCATCCGGCCAAGGTCATCAGCCCGAGCAGTTGCAGGCGATGGCGCTGCGCGGCGGGGGCAATCGACGTGTCGCCGTGGAAGGACTGCAGGGTCATGTCGTCGAAGCCGGTGCCCATGTCCAGCGGCCGGCCGTGGGTGTCGGCCAAGGTGAGGTCGACCGCGACGCCTCGGGTATGGGTCGAGCCCACGCGCGGATCCGCAACAAAAGTGGGGTCAGGCAACACGTCCCACAGCGCCTGCTGCGCAGCTCGCGGGCGAAAGGCATCGAACAGGTGCAGCCGCAATCCCAGTGCGCAAGCGAGGTCGGCCGCAAGCTGGAGTGCCGCCAGGGCATCGGCATGCAGCAGCGCGACGGGGCGGCGATAGATCGGGCGGCCGGTCAGGTTCGCCGCGGTGGCATAGACCAGATCGACGTCGATGGCCGGATGCGCGACGGTCTGCAGCAAGGGGCTAGGGGAGTTTCGGGGAAACAGCGGGCAGCGGCGGGACGCGCCCTGGTGCCCGGAGCGGGGGTCGAACCCGCATGACCTTGTTAGAGGTCTGCGGATTTTAAGTCCGCTGCGTCTACCGATTTCGCCATCCGGGCGGGGAGGACGGAAGTTTATCTGCCGCGATCTCGCCAGCGCCTGGGCCGTCGCGTGCCGACAGCGGCAATCACCGCGGCGCCGCCAGCGCGCTGGCCTGCCGCGCAAGCTCAGTAATGTGCGCCCAGTCGCGCCGCGCCAGCGCATCGGCCGGCACCAGCCAAGAGCCACCGACGCACACCACATTGGGCAGCGCCAGATAGTCGCGCGCATTGTCAAGGTGGATGCCGCCAGTGGGGCAAAAGCGCAGATCGGGCAGTGGCCCAGCCATGGACTTGAGCAGCGCGCGGCCGCCCGCGGCTTCGGCGGGAAAGAATTTGAGCGCGCTGAACCCCGCCTCCCGCGCGCGCATCGCCTCGCTGACCGTTGCCACGCCGGGGAGAAAGGGTTGCGGGGTGCGGCCGATGGCGTCGAGCAGCGCCGGGGTCAACCCCGGGCTGACGCCGAACTGCGCGCCGGCATCGATTGCGCGCTGCCATTGCTCGGCGTCGAGCACGGTGCCCGCGCCCACGCAGGCTTCGGGCACCGCCGCACGCATGCGGGCGATGGCGTCAAACGCCGCCGGGGTGCGCAGCGTAACCTCCAGCGCGCGCACCCCGCCGGCGACCAGCGCCGCCGCTAGGTCGGCGGCCAGCGCCGCGTCGTCGATGACAATGACCGGCAGCACCGGCCCCAGCCGCATCACCGCCAGCGCGTCGGCGACGATCATCACGCGTCCTCCATCGCCGTTGCCGGCGCCCAGTCGGGGTGCTGCAAGCTGCTGGCGCCCTGCTCGGCCCCGCCGACCGCGTTGCGGAACACCGCGAACAGCTCGCGGCCCACGCCGTAGTGGTTGGCGCGCAGGTCGGCGCTGGCTGCCTCGCGCGCGGCCCATTCGGCCTCGGGCACTTCGGCCTGCAACACGCCGCGCACCGAATCCACCAGCAGCATGTCACCATCGCGCACCTTAGCCAGCGGCCCGCCGGCTGCGGCCTCGGGGGTGATGTGAATCGCCGCCGGCACCTTGCCCGAAGCGCCGGACATGCGCCCGTCAGTCACCAGCGCGACCTGATAACCACGCTCCTGCACCACCGCCAGTGTGGGCGTGAGTTTGTGCAGCTCGGGCATGCCGTTGGCGCTCGGTCCCTGCCAGCGCACCACGGCAACCACGTCGCGGTCGAGCTCGCCGCGCTTGAACGCGGCGATCACGTCGTCCTGATGGTCGAACACCTTCGCTGGCGCGCGCACCACGCGGTGCTCGGGCTTGACCGCCGAGACCTTGATCACCGCCCGCCCCAGATTGCCGCGCAGCAGCTTGAGCCCGCCGTCGGGGCTGAACGGATCGGCGGCAGGCCGCAAGATCGAAGCGTCACCGGACTGCGCCGAGCCGTCGCGCCATTGCAACCCGCCATCGATCAGGAACGGCTCTTGCGCATACCGCGCCAGCCCCGGGCCCATCACCGTCTGCACGTCCGCGTGCAGCAGCCCGGCGTCAAGCAGTTCGTGGATCACATAGCCCATGCCCCCGGCGGCCTGGAACTGGTTGATGTCGGCCTTGCCGCTGGGGTAGATGTGGGCGAGGGTCGGCACTGCCGTCGACAGCTCATCGAAGTCGGTCCAGTCGATCGCAATACCGGCGGCGCGGGCAATCGCGACGAGGTGAATGGTGTGGTTGGTCGAGCCGCCGGTGGCCAGCAGCCCAACGATGCCGTTGACGATGGTGCGCTCGTCGACCAGTTCGCCAATCGGAATCGGCGAGCTGCTGACCGCCGAAATCGCCACCGCGCGCTGCGCCGCGGCGCGGGTCAGCGCCTCGCGCAGCGGGGTGCCGGGGTTGACGAAGGCGCTGCCGGGCAGGTGCAGCCCCATGATCTCCATGAGCATCTGGTTGGAGTTGGCGGTGCCGTAAAACGTGCAGGTGCCCGGGCTGTGATACGACTGCAGCTCGGCGGCAAGCAGCTCGTCGCGGCCGATCTTGCCCTGCGCGTACAGCTCGCGAATGCGCGCCTTTTCGCTGTTGGGCAGGCCGCTGGTCATCGGCCCGCCTGGGACGAAAATCCCCGGAAGATGGCCGAACGCCAAAGCGCCGATCAGCAGACCGGGCACGATCTTGTCACACACCCCGAGGTAGAGTGCCGCGTCGAACATCTGGTGCGACAGGGCGACCGCCGTGCTCATTGCAATCACGTCGCGCGAAAACAGTGACAGCTCCATGCCCGTCTGCCCCTGGGTGATGCCGTCGCACATCGCCGGCACGCCCCCGGCGAACTGGGCGGTGGCACCGGCCTGCATTGCGGCGTCCTTGATCCACGCGGGAAACGCGCCCAGCGGCTGATGCGCCGAGAGCATGTCGTTGTAGGCCGAGACGATGGCGAGGTTCGCCGGCGCCTGCACCTGCAGCAGCTTGAGCCGCCCTTTGGCCTGCTCGGGCATCGAGGCCATGCCGTGCGCCAGGTTGGTGCAGGATAGCTGGCTGCGCTCGACCCGGTGCAGCGCAGCAGCGCGAATGCGCGACAGATACGCGGCGCGCGAAGCGGCACTGCGCGCGACCACGCGCTCGGTGACGCGGGCGAGAACGGGGTGGAGAGTGCTCATGGCCAGCCTCGGAAACAAAAAATCAACAAAAAGGATGTAATTTACCTACAGCGCGGCTCGATGCTAAGCCGCGCAAAGTGTCTGTGCAACCGCAGTGACCTCGTTGCCTACGCCGCTGATCCCTGCGCTCGCTGGCACGCATTCTGCATTGACCACCAGTAGTTTCGCTACATACCATGCATCCCGTGACATCCCCCACCGATTCCGGCGGAGCCTCCTCGATGAGCCACACCCCTCCTTTCGACATGGTGCTGTTCGGCGGCACCGGCGATCTGGTCATGCGCAAGCTGCTGCCGGCGCTCTACCACGCGCACCGCGCCGGCAGCCTGCACCCGGCCGGTCGCATCATCGCGCTGGGCCGGCGCGACGCCGACCGCCCCGCCTACCTGCAGCAGGTGGAGCAACAAGCGCGCCAGCATCTGCACGGCGCTTTCGACGCCGCCGCCTGGGGCCGGTTTCTGGAGTGCCTGCAGTATCAGAAGCTCGACGCCACGGTGCCGGCCGATTTCGATGCCCTCGCGGCCACGCTCAGACCGCAGGCCAGCGACCCGCAGCGGGTGCTGGTGAGTTACCTCGCGACGGCGCCGGCGCTGTTCACCGGCATCTGCTCCGAGCTGGCCCGCGTCGGGCTCAACCACCCGCAGGCCCGGGTGGTGCTGGAAAAGCCGCTGGGGCACGACCTCGCCTCGGCGCAAGCCATCAACGCCGCCGTCGGCCAGCACTTTGCCGAGTCGCAGATCTACCGCATCGACCATTACCTGGGCAAGGAATCGGTGCAGAACCTCATGGCCATCCGCTTCGGCAACACCCTGTTCGAGCCGCTCTGGCGGCGCGAGTGGGTGGACAACGTGCAGATCACCCTGGCCGAAGACCTCGGCGTGGAGAGCCGCGGCGAGTTCTACGACCGCACCGGGGCGCTGCGCGACATGGTGCAGAGCCACCTGCTGCAACTGCTGTGCATCGTCGCGATGGAGCCGCCCTCGGCGCTGCAGGCCGACGCGGTGCGTGACGAAAAACTCAAGGTGCTGCACGCCCTCAAGCCTTTCGACGAAGCGCTGGTGGCCAGCCACACCGTGCGCGGGCAATACCGCGCCGGCGCGGTCGGCGGCCAGCCGGTGCCCGGCTATCTGCAGGAGCCCGACATCGCGCCCGACAGCCGCACCGAAACCTTTGTCGCCCTCAAAGCCGAAATCGCCAACTGGCGCTGGGCCGGGGTGCCGTTTTTCCTGCGCACCGGCAAGCGCATGGCCGAGCGGCTGGCCGAGGTGGTGGTGAGCTTTCGCGAAGTGCCGCTCAATCTGTTCAATGCCCCGTTCGAGCAGCGGGCATCCAACCGTCTGGTCATCCAGCTGCAGCCGGACGAAAGCATCCAGCTGCACTTTCTCGCCAAGGAGCCGGGCGACGGTATGCGGCTGCAGCCCACGCATCTGAACCTGGACTTCGAATCCACCGCGCAACGCCGCGCCGACGCTTACGAACGCCTGCTGCTGGACGTGATCTGCGGCCGGCTCGGGCTGTTCATGCGGCGCGACGAGCTCGACGCCGCCTGGCGCTGGGTCGAGCCCATTCTCGACGCCTGGGCGCGCAGCCCGCAGGCGCCCAAGCCCTACACCGCCGGCACCTGGGGCCCGGCGGCCTCCAGCGCCCTGCTGTCGCGCGACGGGGTAGCCTGGCATGAGGAGCTCTGAGCCGGATTTTCCCTGGCTGCTGGGCGACGTCGGCGGCACCCACGCTCGGTTTGCGCTGTGCACCGCGGCCGGCATCGAGCAGGTGCAGGTGCTGGCCTGCGCCGACTATCCCACGCTGACGGACGCTGTTGCGCACTACCTCGCCGCGGTCGGCCAGCCATCGGTGCGCCACGCGGCCATCGGCATCGCCAACCCGGTGTATGGCGACGCGGTGCGCATGACCAACCACCACTGGGCGTTTTCCATCGAAGCGGTGCGCCGCGCGCTGGGCCTGACCAGCATTCTGGTGCTCAACGACTTTGCGGTGCTGGCGCAGGCGCTGCCCTTCATCCCGGCCAGCGAACTGCGGCAAGTCGGCGGCGGCCCCGCCGCGCCCGACGCTCCGCGGGCGCTGCTGGGTGCCGGCACCGGGCTGGGCGTGTCCGGGCTGATCCCGGACGGGCACGGCGGCTGGCTACCGCTGGCCGGTGAGGGCGGGCATGTGAGTTTCGCCCCCTTTGACGAGCGCGAAGTCGCGGTCTGGCGCATTGCGCGCGAGCGCTTTGGCGGGCATGTGTCGGCCGAGCGGCTGCTCAGCGGCCCTGGGCTGGAATTCCTGCATCAGGCACTGGCGGGCATCGACGGCGTGGCCGCCCCGCCGCTGCGCGCGGCCGACATTTCGGCTCGGGCGCTGGCCGGTAGCGACCCACTTTGCGTGCAGACCCTCACGCTGTTCTGCACCCTGCTCGGCACGGTCGCCGGCGATCTGGCGATTACCCTGGGCGCGCGCGGCGGGGTGTATATCGGCGGTGGCATCGTGCCCAGGCTGGGTGAGTTTTTTGCGCGCTCGCCGTTTCGCGCCCGCTTCGAGGACAAGGGTCGCACCTCGGCCTACCTGCGCGACATCCCGGTGTGGGTGATCCACAGCCCGCACCCGGCGCTGCTCGGTGCCGCCACCGCGCTGCAGCAGCATCTCGGCGTGCCCCGTTGATGGATCTGCTCGACCGCATTCGCCAGCAATTGCCGCAACTGCCCGCGGCCGAGCAGCGGGTAGCGCAGGCGCTGCTTGGCCGCCCGCATGCCTTTGTGCAGGCCGCTGTTGGCGACATCGCCGCGCAGGCCGGGGTCAGCCAGCCGACGGTGATCCGCTTCGCTCGCTCGGTCGGCTGCAGCGGTCTGCAGGATCTCAAGCTCAAGCTCGCCAGTAGCCTGAGCGGCGGGGTGCCGTATGTGCACGCGAGCGTGCAAGCAGACGACACCCCGGCGGAAATCGCGGCCAAGGTGTTCGACAACAGCATTGCCGCGCTGCTGCGTTGTCGCAACGCGGTCAGCGCCGCCGCGTTGCAGCAGGCGATCGACCTGCTCGCCGCGGCGCAACGGCTGGAGTTCTACGGACTGGGCAACTCGGGTATCACCGCGGCCGACGCGCAACACAAGTTCTTCCGCTACGGCACCCCGGCCGTCGCTTACGCCGACCCGCATGTGCAGGCGATGGCTGCCAGCCTGCTCGGCCCGCGGGACGTGGTGATCGCGATTTCCGCCTTCGGCCGCAGCGCCGAGCTGCTCGACGCGGTGGACATCGCGCGGCGCGCTGGTGCGCAGGTGGTGGCGATCACCGCCAGCGGCTCGCCGCTGGCGCGGCGCGCCACCGTCGCACTGCTGGCCGACGCACAGGAAGACGCCGAGGTCTACAGCCCGATGCTCAGCCGACTGCTGCATCTGGTGCTGATCGACGTGCTCGCCGTCGGCGTGGCGCTGCGCCAAGGCCCGGCGCTGATCGAACGGCTGCAGCAGGCCAAGCGCAGTGTGCGCGGGCGCCGCCGCGACGAGCCCTGAAGTCCTCTCCATCAGCCCAGGCGCTTCGCACCCGTCGCGCGCTCGAACCCTGCATCGAGCCTCGCCCGACGCCAACCCGGCTTCCCGGCCGCGCCTCGACGCGCCACCGCTGCAAATCCGCCGCCGCCGTCCTATGCTGGCGCCCATGTCCGTGCATACCCTGCCCCGCCCTGCTCCGCGGCCTCCGGCGCTTTCCGCGCTGCTTGCGCCGCTGCTATCCGCCGAAGAATTCGACGCACTCGCCGCACTGACTCTGCCGTTAGCCGCAGCCAAGGCTCATGACCCATCGGCCCCGGTCTCCCGCGCGCTGCTCGCAGTGGCGCTGAACTGGGCGCTGTTTGCCCGGCTGTTGCGCGAGGTGCCGCAGGCGCAGCGTTATGTGCAGCGGCAGCGCGCGGCTGGCCAGCGCATTGTGTTCGATCATGGCGCCGTGCGCACCGTCGCCGCACGGCATTGCGGCGCGCTGCCTAGCGGCGAGGCGGCCATCGCGCGGGTGCTCGCGCCGCTGGGCTACGCGCCGGCCGAGACCTACCCGCTGCCGCGGCTGCGCATGACCGGCCGCGCCTGGCGGCACGTGGACGATCCGCAAGGCATTCCGCAGTTCTTCGTCAGCGCCCTGCACCCCGAGGCGTTCAGCCCCGCGTTTGCGCAGACCGTCGAAGCCGTGCTGTCCACCAGCCACGACCCGCTGGCTGGCGACGACACTCAGGCGCTGCGCGCACAGCTCGCGCTCGACGGCGCATTGCCCGCCGAAGCGGCGCGCACCCTGCTGCCCGCACTGGTGGCGTGTTTCGCCCGCCAGCACCGCATGCCCACCCTGGCGCAATACACCGCAATCGCGGCCGAATCGGCCGAAATGGCCTGGATCAGCACCGAAGGACAGACCTTCAACCATGCGACCGACCGCGTCGCCGACGTCGATGCGCTGGCTGCGGCGCTGCGCGCCGAGGGCTTTGCCGTGAAAGATCAGGTTGAAGTCTCGTCCAGCGGCCGGGTGCGGCAGACCGCGCTGCGCGCCGCGCTGGTCACGCGCGAGTTCAGCCCCGATCCGGCCGACCCCGCCGCTGCCCGCACCCTGGAGGTGCCGGGTTCGTTTTTCGAATTCATCAGCCGCGCACCGTTGCCGGCCGATCGCGACGTCGCGCCCACGCTCGACCTCGCATTCGACGCCGGCAACGCCACCGGCATTTTCAAAATGACCACAAGATGACCCCCTCGTCCTCCCTTCCCCGCCGCACCGCTCGCCGCTCCCCCGTGTTGCCGCTGCTGGCCGCAGCCTTGTCGCTAGCGGCGCTGCTGATTGCGCTTTACATCCAGTCGCAGGGCGAAGCCCCCTGCCCGCTGTGCATCCTGCAGCGCATCGGGTTTCTTGCGGTGCTGGTGTTTGCCGTGCTCGCGGCGCTGGCCGGACGCGCCGCCGGTTGGCGCCTCGTCTGGCTGCTGCTGGCGCTGGCCGGGGCACTCGGCGGACTGGGCGTGGCGCTGAGGCATGTCTGGCTGACCCTGCACCCGGGACAGACCTGCGGGCTGGACCCCCTGGCCGTCCAGATCAACCACTGGCCGGTGACGCAATGGGCGCCGTGGTTTTTCCGCGCCGATGGTTTTTGCGCCGACGTGCCGCGTGAGCTCGGGCTGCCGCTGCCGGCCTGGGCGGCCATCGGGTTCATCGTCGCCGCGGCGCTGCTGCTGGCGGCGCTGCTGCGCCGGCGCTGAAGCCCTGAATCCTTCAGCGTGCCGGCTTGGCCGGCGGCGCGAGTGAGCAGTGCCCGGCGTCCGCCGCCGGGCCACTGCCCAAGGCCAGCGGCAGCGGCTCGGCCCAGCGGTCGTGCGGCTGGCTGCTGCGCCAGTCAGCCCACAGCAGCAACAGCACCAGCAGCCAGAACGCAGCGGCTGCGATCACCCGTATTGCGTGGTTCGGCATCGTTTTATCCCCTCAATCCGCCATGCCCAGCCGGTGGCGCAGCCGCACGCCGAGCACGCTGCCAGCAAACGCGCAGGCGAACCAGACCCAGCCGTGCAGGCTACCGGTGGCGATGCCGGAAAAATACGCGCCGACATTGCAGCCGAACGCCAGCCGCGAGCTGTAGCCCAGCACGAATCCGGCAACGATCGACGCGAGCCACACCTTGCGCGACGGCCGCGCCGCCGGGCAGGCCTTGCCGGCAAAGCTGGCGGCAATCAGCGCGCCGAGCAGCAGCCCGAGGTCGGTGACGCTGGTGTTGTCGGCCAGCACCGTGGCGTGCAGTTGCGCCTGCTGCGCCGGCTGTCCCCAGAAGGCGTTGTGCGACAGATCGACCCCCAGCGCCTGCACGATTTTCGCGCCCCACAAACCGAGCCCGTACACGACCCCCCAGGGCTGTCCGGCCACCACCAGATTCGCCGCAGCCAGCACCCCCAGCGCCACCGCCGCAATCCACACCGCCCGCCCGGGCCAGCGCGACGGCCCTGGACGCCGCCACAGCCAGAGCAGGCCAGCCAGCAGAGCCAGCGCCGCGAGCTGCCCGAGCAGGGTCGGCACCGCGCCGAAGTCATGCACCAGATTGACCGGCGGCAGCGCCCCGAGCGACAGCCAAGCCGGCAGTTGCGCCGCACCGAAAAAGCTGCCGAAAACGAAAGCCGGCAGCACCGCCAGGCTCACCGGATGCCCCAGCCCGGCCTTGTACAACGTGCCCGAGCCGCAGCCATCGGCAATCTGCATCGCCGCGCCGAACACAAACGCCCCGACCAGCAGGCTGATCGACAGCGGCCCGTCCGCGCCCTGCAGTTCGGGATGCGTGGCCAGCAGCGGCACGCTCAGCAGCATCGCCACCGTGATGCCGACGAACTGCGCCCACAGTCCCTTGGGGTCGCGCCGGGTGATCCACACCCGCCAGCCGGTGGTAAAGCCAAACGCCGCGGCCGCCAGCGCCAGCCCATAACCCACGCCGATCGCCCACAGCAAGCCCTGCCGCCAGCCGACCAGCCAGGTGATCGCCGCAGCCGCGGCCAGCGCCAGCGCGCAAAGCCCCCAGGCCGCGCGCCGCTGCGTCCACCACGCGGCCTGCGCCGGCGCCCTCACCACCCCAACTGCTGCCATTGCGTTCTCCATTGCTGCGTGAGTTGCTGCCAGCGCGTGGGCACATGGGCCATCGGCCCGTCGTGCCGCGACCAGTCGACCATCGAGCCGGGGTAGAGCTTCACATTGCGCTCGCCCAGCAGTTGCGACAGTACGAACCAGTTGGTCGCCGCCCAGTGCCCGGTGTTACAGAACGACACGGTGGCACCATCGAAGCGCGGCCCGCCGGGCAGCGACTGGGCGATGCGCCGCAGAATCTGCACATCCGGCAACGCCCCGCTGCCGTCGGGAAACCAGCGGGCGTTGTCGAAATCCACCGCGCCCGGCAAGGTGCCCGGCCGCTGCGCCGCCGGCGCCTTGGCCTGCCCGAGGTAGAACGCCGCCGGGCGGGCGTCGAGCAGCCTCACCCCGCCGCGCTCGGTTGCGCCGCTCTGGACGTCTTCGAGCACCTGCCGCCGCGTGGCCAGCCATTGCGGCTGTGGCCTGGATGTGAAGTGCGAAGGCGCGGGCCAGCTCACCGCACGCTTCTGCAGCGGCAGCCCGGCCGCCTGCCACGCAGCCATGCCGCCGTTGAGAATCGACACGTCCCGCAGCCCGAGCCATTTCAGCGTCCAGAACACCCGAGCAGGTGCGCCGAAATCGCTGGGGTCGTCGCCGGCGGCGACCAGCACCACGGGCGTGTCGGCTTCGATGCCGAGCCGACGCAGCAGCGCGGTGTAGTCGGCCAGCGGGCGCAAGCGGCCCGGGTCATCCGCGGGGCCGCGCCAGTCGCCATAGGGCGCCGGCAGCGCGCCGGCGATGCGCGGCAGCGCCTGCGCATCCTCGCGCAGGTCGACGATGCGCACATCCGTTGCCACGGCCGCGAGCTGCTGCGGGGTCAGCAGCGGAGGCAAGGGCGCCGCGATGGCCGCCTCACCAACCGGCAGCAAGACTGCCGCAAGGACGAACCACGCCGCCCGCCACGCGCGCTTGCCTTGAGTCCAAAGACCGCGCTGCGCCAAGCCACAGGCGGCATCGCTGCGCCTGCCGCGGCGGACACTCCCCTTCCGAATTCGATTGAGCAGCAACATGCCGACATTCTGGGCATCGCCCCGCGCGCTGGGAAATACAGAGTCGTCATACCGATCCAACCGGTCGGAATGAGTGTGCTGCGCAGACGCCGGCCCGCCGGTCGCCGTGCCCAGCTGCAACGTCCCCCATTGCTGTTTCGAGCATGCGCTAGGCTTTTCCCATGATCCTGCCGGCCACTCCCGCGCAACCGTCCCGACGATCCAACGCGCTCTCCGCTTTGCACCCCGCCAACCGCGCAGAGGCCGCGCGACGCGATGGAGACCGCCATGTCGCCTGAGCTGATTTCCCTCGGTCTGGGCCTGGTCGTAGGGTTGTTGCTCGGCGCGCTGGGCGGCGCTGGCGGGGTGCTGGCTGTGCCGGTGCTGGTCTACGTGCTGCACGTCGATGCGCATCTGGCGGTGACCGCCAGCCTGGTCATCGTCGGCACGGCGGCGCTGATTGCCGCGCTGCGGCACGCGCGGTCGGGCACGGTGCGCTGGGCGCATGGCCTTGCGTTCGGGGTGCTTGGCGCCGCCGGCTCATGGGCAGGCACGCGGCTGTCGGAAGGCATCGATGCAGACGTGCTGCTGCTGGCCTTCGCCGGACTGATGCTGGTGACGGCAGCAGCCATGGTGCGCCGGGTGCTGCATCCGCCGGCCGCACCCGCTCGGTCGACCTCGCATCGCGTCGCGGCAGACCGCCGGAGCCGCTCATGTTCGACCGGGCTGAAAATCGTCGTCGCCGCCACAGTGGTCGGGGCGCTTTCCGGCTTTTTCGGCGTCGGCGGCGGCTTTGTCGTCGTCCCCGCGCTGGTGCTGGTGTTCGGCTTCGGCATGGAGCAGGCCATCGGCACCAGCCTGCTGGTCATCGCGATCAACTCCGCGTTTTCGCTCGCCTCGCGCCTGCCCGAGTTGCCGCGGCTGCCGCTGGACATCGTTCTGCCGTTCACCGCAGCAGCGATCGCAGGCTCGCTCCTCGGCGCAGCGATTGCCGCGCACGTGCCGGGCCGCAAACTCGCAATCGGTTTTGTTGCGCTGCTGCTGGTGCTGGCAATCTATGTGGGCGCGCGCAGCCTGACTAGTCTGCTCGGGTGAGCTGCGCGGCAGACACAAAAAAGCCAGCCGCGAGGGCTGGCTGTCATTCAAGCTGGAGGCGCGGGCGGGAGTCGAACCCACCTGGAAGGATTTGCAGTCCTCTGCATAGCCGCTTTGCTACCGCGCCGAACGGATGGAGTGCGTACCTCAATAGCGCCGCATCTCGTTGTTCGCCTGTCGCATCCTATCGCCGAACCGCTGTGGGCGTCTTGCGGCCCGCGAGTCGAGCCGCCTGCACCGCCACCGCACAACAAAAAGGGAAGCCGTCGCTTCCCTTCCTGTTCCGCGAAGGCTCGCGCGGATGCGAGAAATCTGGAGCGGGAAACGAGTCTCGAACTCGCGACCTCAACCTTGGCAAGGTTGCGCTCTACCAACTGAGCTATTCCCGCGAAAGCTGAAATTATGCCCTTGCTCTTTTGGCCTGTCAAGTGAACCGAAATCAGTGCAGGCCGCGTTCGTCCGGTTCCTCGACCGAGGTCGCGATCACGCTGACCGGCTTGCCCTTGACCCGCCGCCAGCCATACACGGCATAACCCGACAGCCCATACAACACGAACAGCCCGAACAGTACCAGCGGCGGCTGCAGCGCGATCAGTCCGATCAGCAGCACGATGATGAAAATGGAGATGAACGGAACGCTGCGGCGAAAACTGATGTCCTTGAAGCTGTAGAACGGGACGTTGGTCACCATGGTCAGCCCGGCGTACAGCGTGATGGCAAAACTCAGCCAGGCGACATGCGCGCCCTGCACCCCGGAATCGACCATGATCCACAGAAATCCGGCAACCAGCGCCGCGGCCGCGGGGCTGGGCAGCCCTTGAAAGAACCGCTTGTCGACCACCGCGATATTGGTGTTGAAGCGCGCCAGCCGCAGCGCGGCGCCAGCGCAGTAGACGAAAGCCGCCAGCCAGCCGAGCTTGCCCAGCCCGCGCAGCGACCATTCGTAAATGATCAGCGCCGGCGCGGCGCCGAACGACACCATGTCGGCCAGCGAGTCGAACTGTGCCCCGAACTCGCTTTGCGTATGAGTCATGCGCGCCACCCGTCCATCGAGACTGTCGAGCACCATCGCGAAAAACACGGCGGTGGCGGCGTGGTCGTAGCGACCGCCCATCGCCATCACAATCGCATAGAAGCCGCAGAACAGCGCAGCCGCCGTGAAGGCGTTGGGCAGCAGGTAGATGCCGCGGCGGCGGCGGTGCGGCGGATCCTCGTCCGGATCAGGCAATGGCGGCAGCGAGCGCCGGCGCTCAGGGCCGTCGTAACCGGACTGCTGCAGCCGCTCGGCCGGCTGCGGAAACGGGGTCACTCGCCGCGTCATCGTGCCCTCCCGCGAGATCGCGCCGCCCTCACGCTGCAAACTCCGCCAGCACGGTGCTGCTGGCGTAGACCTTGTCGCCGATCGACACCCGCGGCTGCGTGCCCAGAGGCAGATAGACGTCGACCCGGGAACCGAAGCGGATGAATCCGAAGCGCTGACCCCGCTGCAGCGAGTCTCCCTCGCGCACGTAGCAAAGAATGCGCCGCGCCACCAGCCCGGCCACCTGCACGGTGGTCACCAGCCCCGCGCGCGTTTCGATCAGCAGCGCGTTGCGCTCGTTCTGCTCCGAAGCCTTGTCCAGATCGGCATTGAAAAACTTGCCCGGCCGATAGTCGACCGACAGCACATTGCCATCGACCGGCGAACGGTTCGAATGCACGTTGAACACATTCATGAACACGCTGATTTTCAGCGCCTGCCGGTCGGCGTAGGGATCGGTGGTCTGCTCGATGACGATGATGCGGCCGTCTGCCGGTGCCAGCACCGCACGCGGGTCGTTGGGGATGCGCCGCGGCGGATCGCGGAAAAACTGAATCACGAACAGCGCGATGATCCAGATCGGCAGCGACCACCAGAACCCGGCCAGCACCCAGACGAAAATGGCCAGCGCAACACTGGCGCCGATGAACGGCCAACCTTCGCGGGCCAGAATGGGGTGGGGATAATTCATGCGCGAATTTTACCGGCCCGTCGTGCTGTGTCTGGGCCGGCGGCATGCCAGCGCGGCACGTTCATCCCGCGTTGGTCAGCACTTCTGGCAATAGACGAGATGGCCGAGCCTGAACGACCTCAGGCTCCGCCGCGGGCGAACGGCGCCGGGCATGCAGGCCTGGCGCTGCCGTTCAAGGCCACGTTCAGTTGCGCGACTTGTCGACCAGTTTGTTGGCCTTGATCCACGGCAGTGAGCGAGACGGCGGAGCCTGAACGGCTTCAGGCTTCGCCGCGCGCGAACGGCGCCGGGCATGCAGGCCCGGCGCTGCCGTTCAAGGCCACGCTCAGTTGCGCGACTTGTCGACCAGTTTGTTGGCCTTGATCCACGGCATCATCGCCCGCAGCTTTTCGCCGACCTGTTCGATCGGGTGGTCAGCGGTCAGGCGACGGCGGGACTGCAGCGTCGGCGCACCGGCGCGGTTCTCCAGGATGAAGCTCTTGGCATACTCGCCGGTCTGGATGTCCTTGAGCGCGGCGCGCATGGCGTTCTTGGTGTCCTCGGTGACGATCTTCGGCCCGGTGACGTACTCGCCGTATTCCGCGTTGTTGGAAATCGAGTAGTTCATGTTGCCGATGCCGCCCTCGTAGATCAGATCGACGATGAGCTTGAGCTCGTGCAGGCATTCGAAATACGCCATTTCCGGCGCATAACCCGCCTCGACCAGCACCTCGAACCCAGCCTTGATCAGCTCGACGGTGCCGCCGCACAGCACGGTCTGCTCGCCGAACAGATCGGTTTCGGTCTCCTCGCGGAAATTGGTTTCGATGATGCCGGCCTTGCCGCCGCCGTTGGCCACCGCGTAGGACAGTGCCAGATCGCGCGCCTTGCCCGACTGGTCGGCATGCACGGCGATGAGGTGCGGCACGCCACCGCCGCGGGTGTAGGTGTCGCGCACGGTGTGCCCCGGCGCCTTCGGCGCGATCATGATCACGTCCAGATCCTCGCGTGGAATGACCTGGCCGTAATGCACGTTGAACCCGTGCGCAAACGCCAGCGCCGCGCCCTTTTTGATGTTGGGCTCGACCTGCTTGCGGTACACCTCGGCGATGTGCTCGTCGGGCATGAGCATCATCACCACGTCGGCGCCTTCGACCGCCTTTTCCACCTCGGCAACCTTCAGCCCGGCCTTCTTGGCTTTGTCCCACGACGCGCCGCCCTTGCGCAGCCCGACGGTGACCTTCACCCCGCTGTCGTTGAGATTCTGCGCGTGGGCGTGGCCCTGCGAGCCATAGCCAACGATGGTGACCTTTTTACCTTTGATGAGGGAGAGGTCGGCGTCTTTGTCGTAGTAAACGTTCATGGGGGCTCCTGAGTGGTGATGTGCCGCGCTCGCGAAACGCGGTCGGCGGTGCAAAAACGATTCAATCAAAAATGATGCGGGGAAAATTCCGCGCGCCGCAAGAGCGCTTGCCCGGTGCGGCGCGTCGCGAGGTTCAGACGCGAAGAATGCGCTCGGCGCGGCCGATGCCGCAGGCGCCGGTGCGCACCGTTTCCAGAATCGCGGTCGGGTCCACGGCCTGGATGAAGGCATCGAGCTTGGCCGCGTCGCCCGTCAGCTCGATGGTGTAGGACTTGTCGGTCACGTCGATGATGTGGCCGCGGAAAATGTCGGCCATGCGCTTGATTTCCTCGCGCTCCTTGCCGACCGCGCGCAGCTTGACCAGCATCAGCTCGCGCTCGATGTAGGCGGCCTCGGTGAGATCGACGACCTTGACCACTTCGATCAGCCGGTTCAGATGTTTGGTGATCTGCTCGATCACTTCCTCCGAGCCGGAGGTGACGATGGTCATGCGCGACAGCGACGGGTCTTCGGTCGGCGCGACCACCAGCGACTCGATGTTGTAGGCGCGCGCCGAAAACAGCCCGACGACGCGCGACAGCGCGCCGGGCTCGTTTTCGAGCAGCACCGCAATGATGTGCTTCATGGCTTCACTCCTGTGCCCCGGGCTTCGCGCGACGCCGGTAAGCGCCGCCTGGCTGCCGGGGTGGGGTTGCGGAAAAAAGCGGCTTGCGCCGCAGGACTGCGCTCGGCTGCCGCCTCTGCTGCGATGACCGTGCCCGGTAAGGCCCGGCCGATGCCGCAGAGGCGGCGCGCAAAGCGCGCGAGGGGTGGCTGTCGCGGCTCAGAGGTCTTCTGCGCCCAGCAGCATGTCGGTGATGCCGCGCCCGGCCTGCACCATCGGCCAGACGTTCTCGGTCGGGTCGACGGCGATGTCGAGGAACACCGTGCGATCCTTCATCGCCAGCGCCTTTTCCAGCGCGGGGCGCAGTTCCTCCGGCCGGTCGACCTTGATGCCGACGTGGCCGTACGCCTCGGCGAGCTTGACGAAGTCGGGCAGCGAATCCATGTACGAATGCGAATAGCGGCCTTCGTATTCGATCTGCTGCCACTGCCGCACCATGCCGAGGTAGCGGTTGTTGAGCAGGATGACCTTCACCGGGGTTTCGTACTGGAGGCAGGTCGCCAGCTCCTGGATGTTCATCTGGATCGATCCGTCGCCGGTGACCACCACGCATTCGGCATCGGGCTTGGCCAGCTTGATGCCCATCGCGTAGGGCAGCCCCACGCCCATCGTGCCCAGCCCGCCGGAGTTGATCCAGCGCCGGGGCTCGGGGAATTTATAGAGCTGCGCCGCCCACATCTGATGCTGGCCGACGTCCGAGCAGACATAGGTTTCGCGATCCTTGGTCAGCTCGTACAGCGTCTCGATCACCGCCTGCGGTTTGATGACTTCGGTCGACCGCTCGTATGCCAGGCAGTTGCGCTTGCGCCATTCGTCGATCTGCCCCCACCACGCGGCCAGCGCGCCGGTGTCGTTTTTCTGCCCTTGTTTGAATGCCGCTTCGAGTTGCTCGATCAGTTCGCGCAGCACCTCGCGCACGTCGCCGACGATGGGCACGTCCACCTTGACCCGCTTGGAAATCGACGACGGGTCGATGTCCACATGGACGATCTTGCGCTGATTCTGCGCAAAGTGGCCAGGGTTGCCGATCACCCGATCGTCGAAGCGCGCGCCCACGGCCAGCAGCACGTCGCAGTGCTGCATTGCCATATTGGCCTCGTAGGTGCCGTGCATCCCGGGCATGCCGAGGAATTTGGGATCGGTACCGGCGATCGACCCCAGCCCCATCAGGGTGTTGGTGCAGGGATACTTGAGCAGGTCGGCCAGCCGCCGCAGTTCCGGCGCGGCATTGGCCAGTACCACCCCACCGCCGCTGTAGATGTAGGGCCGCTTGGCCGCGAGCAGCAGTTGCACCGCTTTGCGAATCTGCCCGCCGTGCCCCTTGCGCACCGGGTTGTACGAGCGCATCTCCAGGGTCTTCGGGTACTCGAACGGCGCCGTGTTGCGCGACACGTCCTTGGGCACGTCAACCACCACCGGGCCGGGACGGCCGCTGCGGGCGATGTGGAAGGCCTTCTTGATCGTCAGCGCCAGATCGCGCACATCCTTGACCAGGAAGTTGTGCTTGACGATCGGGCGGGTGATGCCCACGGTGTCGCACTCCTGGAAGGCATCGAGCCCGATCGCCGCGGTCGGCACCTGACCGGTGATGATGACCATCGGGATCGAGTCCATGTACGCCGTGGCGATGCCGGTCACGGCGTTGGTCGCGCCGGGGCCGGAGGTCACCAGCGCAACGCCCACCTCGCCGGTGGCGCGGGCATAGGCGTCGGCCGCGTGTACCGCCGCAGCCTCCTGCCGCACCAGCACGTGCTCGATGGTTTTCTGCTTGTACAGCTCGTCGTAGATGTAGAGCACCGCCCCGCCGGGGTAGCCCCACATGTATTTCACGCCTTCGAGCTGAAGGCACTTGACGAGGATTTCCGCGCCCGTGAGTTCGGCGCCGGTTGAGGGAGACTGCGAAGCGGCCGTTGCGGCCGACTTGTGTTCCGCGCTATTCATGTCCATGACTTCACCTTGTGAATTTCTCTGACGAAAGACTTCAGGCATCCCTCCACCCCGGCTTGTGGCCGGCTTTCGGGATTCACGCGCGATCGAAACTTTGTAGGCGCAGAACTGCGCTGAGGTTAAGACCAACGTAGCCGGACAGTATAGTGCGCCGCAACAGACGCCGCCATGAACGCACACGCGGGCGGGGCATAATCTTCGTTTCGCCCGTGCGGCGCCCGGCCTTCGCCCGTTCCTCGATGGCGACCGAAAAAGAACTCGACGACTTTCTCGCCAGCATCGACAAACGCGCTTTTCTGCGCGCCGCCTTCTCCACCCGCGACGACGAAGCGGCGATGGATCTGGTGCAGGAGTCGATGATCCGCCTGGCCGAGAAATACGCCGACCGACCGCGCGAGGAACTGCCGCTGCTGTTCCAGCGCATCCTCACCAACGCGATTCTCGACTGGCACCGCAAGCAGAAAGTACGCGGCGCGCTGGTGCGCAATTTTTCCGAATTCACCGGCGATGGCGACGAAGGCGAGGAGTTCGACCTGCTCGAAGCCCTGCCGGTGGACGCGCTGAGCGAGGCGCTGGAGGGCGCCGACGCCCAGATTCAGCGTCGCCAGACCCTGGAAATCCTCGAAGCCGAAATTGCGCGTTTGCCCGAGCGTCAACGGGAAGCGTTTTTGCTACGTTACTGGGAGGAGTTCGACGTTGCCGAAACCGCCCGCATCATGGGGTGCTCCGAAGGCAGCGTCAAAACCCACTGTTCCCGCGCCACCCAGGCGCTGGCGCGCGCCCTCAAGGCACAAGGTTACAAATGAATACCGACGCTCCCGAATCGGCCCGGCGCGCCGCATCCTCGCACGCGGCGCAGCGCATGGCCGCGCTCGTGCTGGCCGAACAGACCCAGCGCATCACCCCGCAGCATCAGCAACGTCTGCACCAGGCGCGTGCCGCCGCGCTCGCACGGGCGCGCTGGCGCACCGCGCCGGTGCGTCGACCGGCGCTGGCCACTGTCGTGGTATCGATGCACGAGCCCGATCGGCCGGGCTGGTTTGCCTGGGGCGGGGCGCTGGCCGCAGCGCTGCTGCTGGCGTTCGGCCTGGTCACGCTGCAGCACTTCCAGAACGAGCGCCTGATCCGCGCCACGGCCGATATCGACACCGCGCTGCTGCTCGACGACCTGCCGCCGGCCGCCTATGCCGACCCCGGGTTCGCCCGCTATCTGAAGCAGCAGAGCTGATGGCGCGCACCCGCCCTGCCTCCCCGCCGTCCATCGCTGCGCCAGGCTCGGCCCTGCGTTCCCCGCAGCGTCGTGCCTCCCTGCTGCTGATGGTATGCGGCGCGACGGCCGGTTTGGCGCTGCCGCTGGGCGCGCGCGCCGCAGAGTCGCATCCCACCTGGGCCCAGCTCACCCCGACGCAGCAGCGCATCCTGGAGCCGCTGCGCGCCGACTGGCCCACGTTCGAGGCCGACCGCAAGCGCAAATGGCTGGACATCGCCGCACGCTACCCGGCGATGAGCGCCCAGCAGCGGCAGACCCTGCAGGATCGCATGCGGTCGTGGGCCGCACTGCCGCCCGAAGAGCGCCGGCTAGCGCGCGAAAATTTCCTCGCCACCGCGCACAAGCCCTTGCAGAGCCGGCGCGAAGCGTGGGAGCGTTACAAGCAGTTGCCCGAAGCCGAGCGGCGCAAGCTGGGCGAAGAGGCGCACAAAGCCCGTCCGCAGCACCCCAACGCCGTCGGCAGCTATACCCGCCATCCCACCAATGGCGTGCAACCGCGCCCGCCGCTTGCGAAAGAAGCCGCGCATCCCGTCACGGCGGCACCGCCGCCCGCGGCACCCGCTGCGCCGGCCCCCTGCGCCACCCCGGCGCAATGCGCGCAGCATTGAGCCCCGCCGTTTCCACGTCTGACCCGGGCCACGCGCCGCTGCGCGCGCCGCTGCGCGCGCCGCCGCTGCGCCGCCGCCTTGCTGCTCTGGTCTACGAAGCGCTGCTGCTGGCGGGAATCGCCCTCGCCGTCACTGCGCTTGCCGTGCTGGCGCAGCGACTGCTGCCGGCCCCGTTGCCGCCGCACGCGCGCGATGGAGTGTTGCAAGGCGCGCTGGCCGTCGCGTTTACCCTCTATGGCGCCGGGTTCTGGGCGGGTGGGCGCCAGACCCTGCCGATGAAAACCTGGCGCCTGCTGCTGCTCGATCGTCAGGGGCGTCGTGTGCCCTTCGGCCGCGCGCTGTGGCGAGCGGTGCTGGCGTGGGTCTGGGTCTTGCCGCCGCTGGCCGTGGCGGGCGCGCTGCACGCGCGGCCCGGTGTTGTCGCGGCACTGCTGGCCGTCTGGGTGCTGCTCTGGGCCGGCGCCAGCCGGCTGCGTGCCGACCGGCAGTTCTGGCACGACGCCCTCGCCGGGACCCGGCTGGTCGATGCGCGCGAGCACCCGGATCAGGTGATCGGCGGCGAGTCTCGCCGCTGACGGCATCTCCTGCTCAGCGCCCCTCCCACGCGGGCGCACTGTCGCCAGCCGCAACAACTGGACACACTTGTTGCGGGTTTTCCCAGCCCCCGCCACTGGGCAGCCTTCAAGTTTGATGCCGCCGCGTCGTTAGACAGTCAACCCAGACTGCTCTGAACGTCGCCGCGCCGTGATCCATCGCCTGCTCACCCCGCAACCCGCCGGGCACAGCCGCCCCCGCAGCGCCGCCCGCCGCGCGCTGCCGCCGCAGCGGTTGCTGCAGCATCTGCCGGGCATGGTGTTTCGCCTGCTGCAGCAACGCGGCGAATGGCGCTTTCTCTACACCAGCGACGCCGCGCTGCCCGTCTGCGGCGTTCCGCCGGCAACGCTGTTGCGCACCCCGGCGCCCTTCTTCTCCCGCATCCACGCGGACGATCAGGCCGATTTCGTCGCCTCGCTGCAGGCCAGCGCGCTGCAGGGCGACAGCTGGAACTGGGAAGGGCGTATCGACGCAGGCGACGGCACCAAGTGGATCAACATCCGCGCCGCGGTGCGCCGTCCCAACCGCCAGACCGTGCAGTGGGACGGGTTGATGCTCAACGTCAGCCGCGGTCGCCAGCGCGAGGCCGGCTGGCGCGAGGCCGCGCTGGAGCTGGAAGCGGCGCGGGAAGGTGAGCGCAGCCAGCTCGCCGCGCGCCTGCGCGAGCAAATCGCCTCGGTGCTCGACACCCTGCGCAGCGACCTGCATCGCCTCGCCGACGACGCCACGTCCGACACACCGTGGCGCGCGCTGCTCGAACGACTCGACGTCGCGCAGGACACCGCCGAGCAGGTCGCCTGGCAACTGCGACCGGCGACCCTCGAGCAGGGTCTGGCCGAGGCGCTGGCCGATCTCTGCCAGCGTTGGGCCGTGCGCACCGGCCTGGCCGTCCAGTGCCACATCGACCCGCCGCCCCGCCTCGCGGCGGATCACGGCGCGCAACTGTTTCGCATCGCCGAGCAGGCGCTGGCGGACGTCGCGCAGCGCGGCGGCGCGAGCCGCGTCCAGCTCACCCTTGCGCACCGCCCCGGCCTGCTGTTGCTCGACGTCATCGATGACGGGGTCGCCCCAGCCTCCGCGCCCGACGCCGAATCTGCGGCTCCCCTTTCGCGCGCCCTGACCGAACGCGCCCGCCTGCTCGGCGGCGTGGTCGATCTCGGCCCTGGCCTCGATGGCCGCGGCATCGCGGTGCGGGTGCGCGTGCCGCTCCCGGCGCCCGACACCCTCACCCCGTCAACGCGCGAACCCGACCTCGATCGCTGAATGCCGCTTTCGCCCCTGCCCATGTCACCACCCTCTCCGTTTCGCGCCCTGCCATGAACGCCACGCCCGACGCTGCCTCTCTTTCTCTCGCCCGTCCGGTGACGACCGAGCACGATCCCGCCAGCGCTCAGATCGAGGCGCTTTGCGCGCAGGCGCTGCCCGTTCTGCGGCAGCAGATCGAGGCCGGCCGCAGCCAGATGGAAGCCGCGGTGCTGGCGCTCAGCCAGCGCTTTTCCAGCCTGCACTCCCGGCTGCAAGCAACGGCGCAGGCCTCGCAGGCGGCTCTTGCGGGTGCCGAGGGCGATCAGGGGCTGGTCGCCGTGTTCAGCCAGAGCGAGGGCGAGCTTGCCGACGTACTCACGCGGCTGCGAGCCGCGCTCGGCAAGCGTGAGGCAATGGTGCAAGACGTGCTCGGCATGGGGCGAATCACCGAGGCGCTGGAAAAAATGTCCGCGGAGGTCGCGGCGCTGGCAGCAAAGACCAATCTGCTTGCCCTCAACGCCGCGATCGAAGCAGCACGCGCCGGCGAGAACGGCCGGGGATTCGCTGTCGTCGCCGATGAGGTGCGCAAGCTCTCGGCGCAATCGCGCGACACCGGGCGCAAGATGGGCGAGCAGGTGCAGAGCATCAACGGCGCCATCCGCACCCTGACCGAGAGCGCGAGCACTTCACGCGAGGAGGAACGGCGCTTTGTCGAACACGCCGAGGCGGCGGTGCATGGCGTGCTGGAACGGCTGCGCAAGGTCGCCGGGGGATTGTCGGACTCGTCGGAATTGCTGCAGCGGGAAAGCGCCGAACTGCGCGGCGAACTGGCAGACGTGCTGGTCGCGCTGCAGTTTCAGGATCGGGTCAGCCAGATCCTCGCCCACGCCCAGCAGGGTCTGGACGACCTGCTGGCCGAAATGCAGCAATTCCGCCAGCCGGGTCGCGCCTCTGCGTCCGCGCTGGACATCGACGATTTCATGGCCCGCCTGGCCAACGGCTACACCACGCAGGAACAGCGGCTCAACCACGCCGGTCAGCCCACCACCGAAGCCCAGGACGGCGGGGACATCACGTTTTTCTGAGCCGCCCACGGCTCTTCCTTTGCAACTCGGATAAAGACCATGGCCAAGACCATTCTCATCGTCGACGACTCCGCCTCGCTGCGGCAAGTGGTGAACATCGCGCTCTCCAGCGCGGGGTATGACGTCGTCGAAGCCTGCGACGGCGTCGATGCCCTGTCCAAACTGGACGGCCGCAAGTTTCACCTGATCATCAGTGACGTGAACATGCCCAATATGGACGGCATCACCCTGGTGCAGGAGGTGAAGAAAAAGCCTGAATACAAGTTCACCCCCATCATCATGCTGACCACCGAAAGCCAGGAGGAGAAAAAGGCGCAGGGCCAGGCCGCCGGCGCACGCGCCTGGGTGGTCAAGCCCTTCCAGCCCGCGCAGATGCTGGCGGCAGTGAGCAAGCTCATCGCGCCCTGACACCACGCGGAGCGCGCCGATGGACATTCAGACCCAACAGGCGGGGCCGGTCTGCAGCATTTCGCTGCGGGGCGAACTCGACATCTACGCCGCTGCAACGGTGCGGCAGCGTCTGCTGCCGCTGCTCGCCGAGCATCCGCTGATCGAACTCCAACTCGCCGAAGTCAGCGAAATCGATACCGCTGGCGTGCAGATCCTGCTCGCAGCCAAGCTGATGAGCCAGCGCGCCGGGCACACCTTGCGTCTGGCCGGCCACAGCCCCGCCGTGGTGGCCGCGCTTGAACTCTGCGGTCTGCTGCCGTACTTCGGCGACCCGGTGATCGAATTCCCCGCCAGCCGCACTGCGGCACCGAAGGAGACATCATGAGCTTCGAGCAACAGATGCTGCAGGCGATGGCTGCGTTCATCGCCGAAGCGCAGGAACTGCTGGTGCAGATGGAAGACGGGCTGATGGCACTCGAGCACGACCCGGATCCGGAATCGATCAACGCCTTGTTCCGTGCGGCACACACCATCAAAGGGTCGGCGGGCTTGTTCGGGCTTGAAGGCATCGTGCGCTTCACCCACCACCTGGAAAGCGTGCTCGACGCGATGCGCGCCGGCAAGATCGGCGTGAGCGAGCCGCTGGTGGCCTTGCTGCTCAAAAGCCGTGATCAGCTCGCCGAGCTGGTCGAGGAGGCAGCGTCCACCGGCAACTCGGTTGGCGGGTCTGCGCAGGAGCAGCAGCTCGTGCAGGCGCTGGAAGCCACGCTCGGCGACGTGACAAGCTCCTCCTCGGCGGCTGCGCCAGCAGCCTCCGCAGCAGTGACGCAGGCAGAGAGCGCGGCGAGCACCGATCAGCTGCCCGCCGTCGTCGAGCCCGCCGCACCGGAGCTGACCCGGATCGGCGAAGCACAGGCGCTGACCGCGACCTGGCACATCTCGCTACGCTTTGGCGCCGACAGCCTGCGCAACGGTATGGACCCGCTGTCGTTCATCCGCTATTTGCGTGGCATGGGCGAGATCGTCGGGCTCGTCACCCTCACCGACGCCCTGCCACCGCTGGATGAAATGGATCCTGAGACCAGCTATCTGGGCTTCGAGATCAATTTCCGCAGCGACGCAAGCAAGGCCGACATCGAGGCGGTGTTCGAGTTCGTGCGCGAAGACAGTTTCATCCGCATTCTGCCCGCGCACAGCCGCGTCGCCGATTACGTCGAACTCATCCGCGCCCTGCCCGAGGACGATCTTCGGCTGGGTGAAATCCTGGTCAAGGTCGGCACCCTGACCAGCAAAGAGCTCGATGCCGCACTGGCCGCGCAGGATGCCGCGTCGTCGGCAGGCGAACATCCTCCACTGGGCGAGGTAATCGTGCAGCAGGGCATGACCCACGAGCCCATCGTCCAGGCCGCGCTGAACAAGCAGCAGCAGATTAAGGACAAGCGCAGCCGGGAGAACCAGATGCTGCGCGTCCCAGCCGACAAGCTCGATGCGCTGATCAATCTGGTCGGTGAGCTGGTCATCGCCAGCGCCGGCAACGCCCTGCATGCGCAGAGCGCGGCGCAGACCGAGGCGGCTGCGCAGGTGACCCGGCTGGTGGAGGAAATCCGCGAGCGCGCGCTCAAGCTGCGCATGGTGGAAATCGGCGAGACCTTCGCCCGCTTCCAGCGAGTGGTGCGCGATGTGTCGCGCGAGCTCGGCAAAGACATCGCGCTGGTCATCGAAGGCGCAGAGACCGAGATGGACAAGACTCTGGTCGAGCGCATCGCCGACCCGTTGATGCATCTGGTGCGCAACGCGATGGATCACGGCATCGAGGCGCCGGACGTCCGCGCCGCCCGTGGCAAACCGGCGCAGGGCACGATCAAGCTCTCGGCCTGCCATGACTCGGGCAGCATCCTGATCTCCGTTGCCGACGACGGCGGCGGGCTGAGCCGCGAGCGCATTCTGGCAAAGGCCATCGAGCGCGGGCTGATCGCCGCTGAGGCCGCACCGAAACTTTCGGACGAAGAAGTCTGGCCGCTGATTTTCGAACCCGGTTTTTCCACTGCCGAAAAGGTCACCGATCTGTCTGGCCGCGGGGTTGGCATGGACGTGGTCAAGCGCAATATCGAAGCCATCCGCGGCAGTATCGAAATTCGCAGCCGCACCGGCATGGGCAGCTCGATGCAACTGCGACTGCCATTGACCCTGGCCATCATCGATGGCTTTCTGGTGCGCAGCGGCGAGCACACCTTCGTTCTGCCGCTGGACACCGTCGTCGAGTGCATGGAGCACGCCGCCGCGCCCCAGCAGGGCTACCTCAACCTGCGTGGCGAGGTGCTGCCGCTGCTGCATCTGGCCGAAACACTGGGCAGCGAAACCGCCGGCGCATCGGCCGCAGCCGAGAGTGGGCGCACGCGCAGCAACGTCGTGGTGGCGCAGGTCGGCGCGCAGCGCGCCGGGCTGGTCGTCGATGCTCTGCTTGGCGAGTACCAGACTGTGATCAAGCCACTGGGTGCGCTGTTCGCCCACCTGCAAGGCATCAGCGGCTCGACCATTCTGGGCAGTGGCGAAGTCGCACTCATCCTCGATGTCGGCGCGTTGCTGTCGCGCGCCATGCATGCCGCCCAGCGCTCTGCCGTGCACAGCTTGCCCCAACCTGCCTGACCCCCATCGTTCACATCGATTCCCCCGGAGAACACCATGCTTCGCAACCTTCGCATCGCCCACCGTCTGGCCATCGGTTTCGGCCTCGTCGTCCTCCTGCTGGTAATCAATGCTGGCTTCGGGTTGTACGAATCGGGCCGTATTTACGAGCACATGCAGAGCATTGTCGAAAACCGCTTGTCCAAGGAGCGGTCGATCGAAGTCATCGCACACAGCAACCAGAACACCACCCGGATCCTTCTCGAATCATTGCTGCGGCAACAGTTCACCGAGCAGGATTTTGCCGCCATCCAGAGTCAGCGCGCCGATACGGAGGACGCCTTCAAGAAAATCGCCGCGCTCCATCCCTCGCCGCAGTTGCAGACCCTGCTCGATGCGCTGCGTGTCGAAATCGAGCGGGGCCGGAGCGCCCAGCAGGCGGCAATTTCGGCGATGCAGGCGAACAACTTCGGCACTGCCTCGGCTGACTATCTGCGCAACGGGGTGCCGGTAGTGCGCGAAGTCCGCGCCAAGGTCAACGACATCAAGGCTCTGCTGCACCACCAGCAGACCGACGAGCTCTATGCGCGCAGCCGCGACGACTATCAGTCGGCTCGCACCACTACCTTGTCAGTCGCTGCGCTGGCGGTGATCGTCGCCATCATCGCGGCATTCCTGATCACCCGCGCCATCACCCGCCCGTTGAAAGAAGCGGTGGAGGTCGCCGAGCGGGTGGCTGCGGGCG